>JBGPIK010000300.1:0-8708 GCA_041484845.1 Binatia bacterium
GGGATCAAAAAATAAGATACTCGCGGCAACGCCATTACTATAGGTGCTTGGATAACTACAGTTCACGAAGCCGCGCCGCTGCTTGTCGCTCTTGGAAAAATCAATGATCAGCCGGTCGCCCTTGACGGTGATCTCGCAGCGTACGGTCACCGGCACATCCAACTCATATCCATCGTCGTCCGTCGCTGACTCACCGTAATAGATGCCATCCGGCATCTGTTCGATACAAGCCCGAACCGCCCGCTCCGTGCGCTCTTGCATCACCGCCACGCATCCTCGCACCGTCTCGATTCCATAACGGCCGATCAGCCCCAGCAAGCGATTCTCCGCCATCTTGGTCGCGGCAATCATCGCGTAACTGTCAATGCGCACGCCTTCCGCCAAACGCACGTTGTTCCAGATCAAGCGCAGAATATCCCGCTGCTCCACGCCCTTCTCGATGACCTTGACTCCCGGGATTAGAATGCCTTCGGAGTGAACGTCGTAGGGATCGGAAAAATAAGCTCCCGGGTAGGCCGCGCCGGTGTCTTCCACATGCGCCCGCGCCAGCGTCCAGAAAACAGGTTTGCCTTGATAAAAAATCGGTCGAAAAAATCCCCAGTCCGGTGGATGACAGGAATAACCGTGATACGGATCGTTGGCGAGAAACACGTCGCCCTCGAAAACGTTGTCCCGGTACTCATCAAGAATATACCGCACCGAATACTTGGCGCCGACGAATTGAATCGGAAGCCCCACCGGGATGGCGATCGTATTGCCCGAGCCGTCCCAGATGCCGACGGAAATGTCCTTGAGTTGTGAAATGAGAAAGCTCTGCGCTGTGCGCTCGATGACGTGGCGCATCTCCCGGCAAATTCGCTGCAGGGAGTGCCAGATCGTAGATAGGGTTAGTGGATCGATCACGGGAACGGCAGAGAAATTTTTATTTTCAAGGGGCATGGCTGTTTTTGGCTCTTGCATACATCGCCACCTCATTGGCGAATTTATAAATGTCAGCGCTGTGCGGCAGGCGACCGTTCCTCAGCGCATCACCGCGCGAATCGCTTCAACGATGCGCGACTCCGACGGGCTAATGAATTCTTCCAAAGTCTTGTTATAAGGGATCGGCACATCGAGGGTCGCCACCCGGCGCACCGGAGCCTTGAGCTTATCATAACCGGCTTCCCAAATACGCGCGGCCAGCTCCGACGCAACACCGCAGCTGTGATGACCTTCGTCGACAATGACAACCCTGCGAGTTTTTTCCACCGACGCCATTAAGGTTGCGAAATCGAGGGGTACCAGAGTTCGCGGGTCGACTACTTCTACTTGAATTCCTTCTGCAGCCAATTGTTCCGCGACTTTGAGACTGCGCTGAACCATGTAGGAGGTCGCGATGACGGTAACGTCACTGCCCGTTCGCTTGATATCCGCTTGACCCAGTGGAATCGGTTCGTCGATCTCGGGAACAGGACCGCGGATTTCAAAGAGCAGCGCATGGTCAACGAAGATCGTCGGATTGTCAGAGTTAACAGCCGACTTGAGAAGCCCTCTCACATCACGCGGCGACGATGGCAGAACGATTTCAAGACCGGGACAATTCCACAGCATCGCCTGCGGACTGTGGGAGTGTTGCGCGGCGCCGCCGCCGCGCAGGCCGTGGATCATATGGAAGACTACCGGCGCGCGAGTGCGCCCGCCCGACATGTAGAAAGCGTTGGCGGCTTCATTGCAGATCTGCGGCCAAGCCTCATAAGAAAAACTGGCGGTGACCAGGTCGACGATCGGACGGAGTCCGGCCATTGCCGCGCCGGTGGCGAGTCCACAAACCCCAAGTTCCGATATGGGCGGAGAAATGACGCGGCCGGGAAAGCTCTTCTCGATTTCCCCGAAGAGGCTGCGCCGCGGGCTCAAGCCCAAGAAAGTTTCATGAATCAAACGCACGCTCTCATCCGCCGCCAGGATCTCGCGGAGCGCCGCCAATTTCGCCTCGTAATAAGCCATCTCTCGCATAAGTAACTCCTATATTAGGCACCACACGAAACCCAATGACACTGTGCCGATCGAGAAGTAAGACCGGAGGAGCGGGCACCGGGAACAGGGTTCAAGGGTCCAGGTTCAACGTTCAACTGGCTTCCAACCTTGAGCATTGAACTTTGAACATTGAACTTAGACCTCTGGATGGCTCGCCTCTCGATCGCCCTCGTGCGTGAATAATTTGGGCTAGCGGCCTGCAAAGATCCCTTCGACACCACTCTTTGGATCGGGCTCCGGAGAATCGAATGCAAAGCTAATTGCGTCGGCAACTTTGTCTCTGACGTTGCTGTCTATTTTCACGATCTCTTCTTTGCTCGCTTGTCCCTCGGCCAACAGTTTGCGGATAAAGATCAAGAGCGGGTCGCTGAACTGATACCAGTCCTTCACCTCGTCCGGTACCGGACTTAAATCCCAGGCCAGGGACACCTGGGTAGCTATCGGAAGCACCGGCCAATTGCTCACGCTTCCCGGCCAGCGTACCGTCTGCGCTTCGATGAATTGCGGGCCTTCACCGGCGCGAATCTTTCTAATGGCTTCATCAACGACTGCATAAACGGCTCCCACTTCCGTTCCATCCACTTGCTGCGCGGGTATCTTATAGGCCGCCGGTAGATCCGTTAGAGGATAGACCGACATCGTGGAAGACCGCATTGTCCCTGTAGCTTTTCCATGACCGTACTTGCCGTTGTTCTCACATAAATATAGCACGGGAAGCTTCCACACAGATGCCAGGTTAAAGGACTCCGCCGCGGCGCCTTCCTCCAGCGCGCCATCGCCGAACAGGCAGATGCTGATCTGTTGATTCTTTTTCTCTTTAGCCGCGAAGCCAGCTCCCGTCGCCAGTGGCAGAATACCCGCGACCACAGCTGACGTTTGGAGAAAACCAAGCTCTACGGGAGCCACGTGAAAACTGCCACCACGGCCTTTGTTGTAACCGTCGCTGCGACCCAAGATTTCAGCGAGAAGGCGTCCCGGTTCCGCGCCGCGCGACAGTATATGGCCGTGGTTGCGGTGGGTGGTGAAAACGTAATCGTCAGCCTTCAATAACGAAAGCGCAGGAACACCGGTGGCTTCCTGCCCTATATAGACATGGTAATGGCCGCGAAAGCGCTCTTCGTTATGCAGCGTGATGAGCGTTTCCTCAAAATGGCGGATCAAAAACATCTTGCGACAAAACTCGAGCAACTTGTCACCTGGTAACGGGGCTAACATTCGTCCCCTCCTTCAAACTGGCGTCGTCTTTTTTTGGCGGCCGGCGCTTGTTTATGTAAACGTCTATTTCTTGAATCCGAGGATCTGGCCGTACTCCCCAGAGAGCCGGTCTATCAGCACGGCCTGTTCTTGAGTCATATACACCATCTTCTTACCCTGAGCATATTTGTAGGCGGTCGTCCCCGGAATAAAGGCGGAACTCTGACCGTTATACCTTTCCCATATCTCCTGAGCTTCAGGAGTAGTAAGAAAAACAGCGAAGAGGCGTCCTACGCTGGGGTGGAGGGCGCCCTTAGGTACGCCGGCGTGGTAGGCAGGCGAAATTACAGGTTGAATACCTTCAGCGAAGACGATGGGCGCGCCCGTTTTTTTTGCCGTATTAATGAAGCTATCCGTTAACGTGACCATGAGATGGATCTCACCAACTTGAAGACGCGTGAAAAGGTCTCCGAGGATTCCCAGAACCAAACCCTGACCGGCCAGAGCCTTGACATAATCCAAGGTTTTGGCTTCGCCCCACGGTCCGGCAGCGAGCCGGGCCAAATGGTGAGTCGTATTGGCCATACCCAGCCGGCCGCCTTTCCACTTGGGTTCGAGAAGATCCTCCCACTTCTTGGGAATGTCCCCGGCAGGCAAGACCTTCGCGTTATAAGCAGGAAGAACGATCTGGTTTGCGAATGAGACCGTTCCGTTATCGTAATGAATGAGTTGAGGATCTACGCCCAGCGCCCTGTAGTCGAACTTTTCGTGCATTTTTCTCACCCACAGTGTGGCGTGATGCGCATCGGTAACTACCATCAGGTCCCACTCGGGAGGCACACCGGAAGTGCCTTGGAGTATAACCTTTGACACGTCGCCGGACATGTCATTGGCGGGGCTATAGTTCAGCTTTATCTTGAGGTCGTACTTCTTGTTGAAAGCATCGCCAAGCTCCTGCGCGCCCTTTCGAGTCAAAGTATTGGTCGCATAGAACTCGAAGGTTCCTTCTTTTCTGGCCGCAGATACTAATGAGTCTACGGTAGCGGCATGAGATAAACCAAAGCATGCGACCAGAGCAAGCGAGGCCAGGATTCCCGTCATGAACGTCGTCGGCGATTTTCGATTGGACATCAGACTGCCTCCTTCGGGGAGAATTGACCGGGTGCTATATTCTTTTACTCTTAGCGAATAAAAGTTTGCAAGGAATATATGAGTTTGTTAGTTCTAATCTCGCTCTCACTTCTACTTTTTACCGATTATTCGGGAAAGGGAGGCTTCATGGCTGAGATCGTTTCGATCATTGGCATCACTCACAATCCATTCATGCCCCAGCTGTTCAAGCAGTCCAATCGCCCGCCCGGGTGCGATAAAGTCATCGAACGAATCGAGATGATGCGCAAGAAACTCGACGACGCCAAACCCGATGTGCTGATCGCCATCGGCAATGACCACTTGCACCAGTTTTTCATGGACAACATGCCCGCGTTCATGATCGGGAAGATGGATCAATACGATGGAACATTTTACGACGAAATCCGCGAGTTTGGCTTACCGACCTGCAAGCTGCCCGGAGATCCGGAGGTTTCCGATGCAATCATGGAAGGCGCTTTCGACCGCGGTGTTGATTTCGCCTATTCGAACGAGTTGACCATCGATCACTCGATCATCGTGCCTATGCTGTTTGTGCGGCCCGAAATGGATATACCGATTGTACCGATTTTGACCAATTGTATCGCTCCGCCAATGCCAAGACCGAAGCGATTTCACGAAGTCGGCAAGGCCATCCGAGCGGCCATTGATAGCCTGCCGACTAGGAAACGAATCGCTGTGCTCGTCAGCGGCCATCTTTCTCTCGAAGTCGGTGGCCCGAAACAATTCGAGCGCAAGCTGCTGGACCCGGAGTTCGACACCGCCGCGGTCGGCTGGATCCAGAGCGGCGATATTCAATCCGCAGCCGAATGTTGCACACCCGCCCGCATGTTGCAGGCCGGCAATATGACCACCGGTTATCTCAACTTTTTGATGATGATGGGCGTGGCAAACAACAGCCGGCCTTCCTACGCTGAAGGTTTGGACGCGGGCTTTCCGGCGATACCGTTTTTTTCCTGGGAAGCACCGTAGCTGAGCCTTGGAAGCAAAGGACGCACGAAATCAACAATCCAGCCCGTAATCCTAGCCGTAGGGGGCAATTCGGCACTTTAGATATACTGCGGGCTGATATCTGGATACACCGCCGCACAGGCAGCGTTTGTCGGGGAGAGAGATTGACAGAGCGTGACTTAATGATGGATATTGCAGCAAATTTTACTTTCTTAGGTTGCAGATCCCCCGAATACACTGCGGGGAGGGCCGGCAGCATACTCAATAGTTAGCCAACATCAACCCTATGCCACTCGCTCCCAAAAGGCTGTCGAAAGACCGGGCAAATTTCTATGAGTCGTTAAGCGCGTCTGAAGTGACATGGCTTGCCGGAGATTCAGATCTTCGTGTATTGCAAACATCTGCCCCAGTCGAGTCGCAGACTTGGGATCTGCTTAACGAAGCCCTCTTTGCAAAGCGCCCTGAAGTGGAGCTGCGGGTATACGGCTTCTACTCCACTGTTTGCGATCTGTCTTTTCTTTCGCAGGTAAGGAATGTTCGCCATTTCTCAGCCGACTGCCTGATGAAGGCAGAAGGAATTGAACACCTTAGCGAAATGAAGAACCTAGAGAGTCTATCGGTCGGCATCTTCGACTTGGAGACTTTCAGCTTCCTGGCTGATTTGCCGACAGAACAAGTTCGAAAACTTTCCCTGGGAGCCACAAAATCAAAGAGGCCAAGCCTAGGCCTTCTTGAGCGCTTCAAGAAGCTTATGGTCCTTCATATCGAGGGACAACAGAAAGAGATTGAAGTGATTTCAAGCCTCGCGTCCCTTGAGGAGTTAACGCTGCGTTCCATAGGCTCAATAGGATTGCAGTCTCTCCAGAACCTTCATCATCTTTGGTCTCTTGATATCAAGCTTGGCGGCATCCAAGATCTCTCGGCCTTGGAAGGATTGAACCAGATCAAGTACCTCGAACTATGGCAAATCAAGGGGCTCAGCGATATCAGTGTGATTTCGACGATGATCGGCCTGCAGTATTTGTTTCTACAGTCGCTACGCAATGTGACCAATATTCCTGATCTTTCAAGGCTGAGTATCCTTCGACGAATCTATCTTGAGAACATGAAGGGCCTTAAAGACATACGATCACTCTCATCAGCTCCTGCCTTAGAAGAGTTTGTACATGTCTCTGCATTAGGCATGGAACCGGAAAACTATGCGGGATTGTTGAAGCTCGGTTCGCTTAAAGCAGCTCTGGTTGGGTTTGGAAGCGACAAGAAGAACAATGTCTTTCGCAAGCTAGCAGCTAGGTATAGCGTTAAGGAGTACTCCCACCATGAATTCTCTTTCGCGTAGTCGGCTAACAAATCATTCCACCGGACCTGCGGAAAATGCCGCGCAGGCGGTTGAATTCAGGCGTTAGGCAACAATGAAGGCATCTCGATCACCGATTTATATAGTTGCGTTTTACATCTTCTTGATAGTTGGTCATTGCATTGCCGCTACGCCAAAGCCTCCATGCAAGGGGAACTTGCAACTAGCGGGGGATTGCTTTTCCGTTCGTGGTCGAGTCCGCTTCTATAATGGCAATCCTAGTTATCGTATTTGGATGATTGGGACTAAACACCTTCTCGGTATCCATGAGAACTGGGATCACCAAAACTATGAAAACTATCCCGAAGTACCGATGGTTCCGAAGAACCTCTGGAATCGCATGAATCCTTACGATGACGTCTTCGGGAAATTTATTGTCTGTCCTTTCACGAAGCATACGCCGGGTTGGATGCAGAGCGTTTGCGTCGAATCTGCTTCTAATCTCGTTGTCGTGACAAGGGATAAGGAAGGGAAAAGGATTGCCGAACAAATTGCAGCAGGGAAAGATGAATGAATTCTGAGTGGAGTGATCGTTTACGAGAATTTAGCCGGACCATGAAGAAAGCTAACCCGCCGCTTGAGCCGATAATCGAGTGGAGCATTTCGCCGCGATATTGCTGACGACGGCTCAGCAGCAGAACGTTGGACGTAAAATAAAAGTTAGTGAGCTATCCCGAAATGGGCAAAAAAGACAAAGATTCTGTCCTTAATGACTACAAAAAATTAAAAACAGAAATCACTCGTGACAAAGTGAATGAAATTTTTCGTAGCCATCCCAAAAACTATATTGCAAAAATGGAAGAGCTTGGCTTCGAGTACTTTGAAGACGATAATGATTGTGAAGAAATAGAAGAAAGAAATGCTCGGCCAGAAAACCAACGGCAGAGATATCTCGTCGCCTATTTTGAAGGTAGAGAGAAATTATCAAAACAAATATTTGAAAGTTACTCCGAGGAAAAAGCTACAGAGAATCCAAACTATCCATTGATTAGGAAATACTATAAAGAAGCCAACAAAAACCTTAAATCCCTCCTTCTATATGGCTTGGACAATTATCCCGGTAGAATTGACCTTCTTACTGACTTGGCATTCTTCCATGAGTTCGAAAACATTCTCACTATTCTTATCACTTATTACACCCAAGCATGTATTGACCAAGAGAACCTTGAGACATTTTCAGAGTTAGCCAAAGATTTCTATTATTCCACAAATCCTGATGGTTACGAGGCATATTATGCCCTTCGGGAGTTGTTTGAACCAGAGACAGACAAAAGAAAAATTATTGATTCCCTGATAGCGGAAGATGAAGAGGCAGAGAGAAAATCTTCTCAGCCAATTGAATTTTAAACAAAAATCGTCCAACAAAAGAGTCAACCTGACCGTGAGAAGCTCAGCGGCGCTGCGCGGAAAGGTTTTTGGCGCGGCAGGTTACCCTTAGCGTTTATGCAAGCAAGACAAATGGAGTCGTACATAGACAACTACGTGGGCGCATGGGCTGCCCGGTACGGTCGCGGCGTCTTTGCATCACAAAGGTCAATGCCACCACTGCCTCAGTGTCGCTGTTTGCCGAGCATCAGCCACTCGCGCGTGCTTGGTACGAAAGCAGACCGTCTACGGAAATGCACGGGGGTACTTAGCGGGACGTTGTTGCCTAGCTGGAATTACTCCCGAAACAGGCCGCCATTCTGAGGAGAAGATATTCCACTTAGGCAACAACGTCCCCTGCATCCCCCAAAAAGATTCTGTTAGCTCTTCTGTTTAAAGCCGTCAGTGAAACGCTGCTTGAGTTTGGCCAAAGGCGCTTTGGCGCAACGGTGGGAATTACCGCCGTGCTTCATACCTGGGATCAAACTCTCAAAGATCATTTTCATCTGCACTGTCTGGTTCCCGCCGGCGCCCTGTCTGTCGATCACAGCCGTTGGATCGGAGCACGGCCAAACTTTCTGTTTCCCGTCACCGCTCTGAGCCAGGTGTTTCGGGGAAAGTTCCTGGCTCTGTTACAACAGGCCTGTGATAAAGGAAAAGTCCCACCGACCTATACTGA
>JBGPIK010000301.1:0-8554 GCA_041484845.1 Binatia bacterium
CCGCACGGTTACGCCGGACAATCCAACCTGATGATCGTTAGTGAACCAGCCGGCGTCGACCAACGGACGAGACGCCGCGATCACGCCGCCGAGCGCTTGCGCCAATCGGCGAAAGACATCGATTTGGCTCGGGTCACGGATGCCGCGCCCGACCGCTACCACTAGATCCGCTTTGCTAATATCCTCGACCCGTTCCGGCTTGGTTGTCGCAAGAACTTTGATCGATCCGCGGTAACCGGCAGGGCAACTCAATCGAACGACTTCGGTCTCATCGTTGCTCGATATTTTCGGCGCTTTGGATTCTCTCGACAGGGTCACGACCAAGGGTTCTTCGCCGGACACTTCCACTGTCGCTAAAAACTTTCCACCGAACATTGCCCTCCGTATCAAAAAGCCCCGATCCACCCTCTCGATGGAATGACAGTTGGTGACTACGGTGGCAGCGCATTGCGCACCGATAAACGACGCCATTTCAATACCGATGAAGGAATGTGTCGCCAAAAACACTCGCGGCGAATATTCGCGGAGGAGATCACCGGTTAAGTGGCAATAAAGCGATGGGTTGTAATCGGCCAGCTGCGGATCGTCGCCTAGTAAAATTCGTGCAACGCCTAAATCGGAAAGAGTCTTAACCGCGCCGTCGACGCGGTCGCCGAGCAATAGAGCCGTCAAATGGCACGGTGTCGCCGTTGCGAGCGCTTCGCCCCAGGAGATCAAGTCCGCCGTGGCCGGATCCAGCTCTCCGCCATCCTGTTCAGCCAGAACTAGGATGTCGGCATTCATCAAAGTGAATCTCTCACTTTAGACAGAATCGCATCGGCAATGCTTGCCGCGTCACCCGAGAACCACTGAATGCTGCCGCTGGACTTGCGCGGTTCTATTCCGATCCACTTCATCCTGCACTTTGACGTGACATCACTTTCTGCAAGCCCCAGGTCGGTTAGAGTCCAATACGGGAGCGGCCGGCGCCGGACTTGCACCAGCTTTGCTGCCGGCGCATAGCTCAGAGGATCATTGCCGGGCTGGACCGCCAAGAGCGTCGGCATCGTGATCTCCAACGTCTGCTGTCGGCCGCCGCCCAACTCGCGATCGACAACGATCGCATGTGAGCGGACCTCGGCGATCCGAGTCACCGCGTAGGCAAAAGGTATGCTCAATTGCGCCGCCATCGAAAGGCTGACTTGAGACGACATGCCATCAAAAGATTCTACGCCAGTGAGGATTAAATCGTAAGTCAATTTACGCAGTGCGCAGGCAAGCTTTAGCGCAGTAACGTTTGGGTCAACCTCACCACCATCGATTCGAATAGCCGCATCGGCACCCTTAGCCAGGGCACGATACAACACCTCTTGCGCTGTGATCGGACCGACCGTCAAAGCCGTGATCGTCGCCCCTTGGTTTCTCTTTATCCGCAGCGCCTGCTCCAACGCATGTTCGTCGGATTCGTTCATCACCCATGACTTGCCCTCAACGGCGAGCCCCCTGCCCGCATCGCTAATACGCAGATTGTCGATTTGCTGCGAGACGGCTTTAATACAGACGACGATGTTCACAAGTTTACTTTAGCTATCGCATGCCTAGTTCAGCTATCAGTCCATGGGACTTCCGCCGCGGCGTTCTTACCCGCTATCCGGCCGAACGCCAGGGCCTCACTGACATTGCCACCGCCCGGATAGTTCCGATACCACAGCGACCCCAACTCACCAGCGCTATAGAGATGCTTGATCGGCTCTCCCCGCGTATCGAGCACCTGGGCGCTGGAATTTCGCTTGGGTCCGCCCTGAGTATTGTAAAGACACGGCCAAACGGCGATGGCGTAAAAAGGCGGCGTCGCGATCGGCACTAAAGAATTCGGCGACCGGCCCAGTTCCGGATCGTAGCCACTGACACACAACAGGTTGTACTGCGCGATCGTCGTCTGCAGCTGCTCCGGCCTAAGACCGATTTGCGGCGCGAGATCGCCGATGTTGTCTGCTGCTTTGATCCAACCCTTGCGGATCTCAGCGCTGTTATCAGCGCTCCACTGATAGACATCGCTGGCTTTGCCGCGATCGGTGCGGCCGATGGCGCCGCGCATGCGCGTGTCCTCGTCGAAAATCGCGTAGGAAGGAGTGCGCGGACGCTGCAATGTTCGCATATCGATGTAGGACGTCGGCGCCCACATGGCGTGCACATCGATGCCGGTCTCGTCCATGAAACGCTTGCCCATTTGATCGACGTAAACAAAGCCGGCATAGGGCATGAAGTGCCGGATGGCAAACGGGAACTCCGGGAACTTGTAGCCGTAAGTCGCCGCCACCGCGCTCATGTGCCACATATCGGCGCCAATTTCGGCGGCCATGCGAATACCGTCGCCCGTATTGCCGGGATTGCACAAACCGAAATAACTCTGCCCCAGGTAGTTCATGTGCATCGGCGTGTTGTACTCGAAACCGCCGCAGGTAAGAATCACGCCGCGGCGCACGCGAATGTTGATCTCCTTGTCACCGCTCATGGCGATCAGACCGGTGACGCCCCGCTGTTTGTCAAGAATGATTTGTTGCGCCGGCGCCGAGTTCAACACCGCAATATCGCGCGCCGCCACGTTGCGCGACAACACGCCCCACAAGTCGATGCCGGCGGCTTCACCCGAGCCTTTCACGCGCACCCGTGGGCCGAGCCCTTCGGCGCCTTTAATCGTCGGAAAGGCCGCGCCGGCAAGGCCAATGGGAAAACCGCGCGTGCCGGTGGGCGGTCCGGCGACGATCTCGCCGCCGAGCGACGCTACCCATTCGGAGTTCCGGCTGCTCTCATTGACAAAGGTGTCTATCACCGAACGCTCTGTCGTTCCCTCGCACACGGCCTCGATAAAATCGATTGCTTTGGCCACGTCCGTATAAGTGCGGATACTCCCGCCGGAATAGCGCGTGTTGCCGCCGCCTTCAGGATTCTTCTCGACGATCAGTACCCGCGCGCCGTCTTCGCGCGCGGCCAGCGCGGCCGCCGCGCCTGCCCCGCCGTAGCCTACCACCAGTACATCGGTTTCGTAGTCCCACATCACTAAATCTCCGTAGTAATTTCCTTAGAGAGAGGTTCGAAATTCCCCCTCCTTCATCCCGCGTTGCGAAGCTGTGTCGCAATTCAAAAGACGCAGTATGTACCATTTTCGTGTCATTTCGAACGCAGTGAGAAATCTAAGATCCCTCACGTTCGTTCGGGATGACAACATGGCAAAACGGGGGGTTTTGCTTAGCTGTCTTGTTTGCGGCTTCGTCGTGCCGGGCCCCGCTTGCTGCTATTTCAAGCCGAAAATTTCTTTGAATTCTTTGTCGTAGCGCGCATAGTCTTTCGCGAGGCTGATGTCGCTGACGTACAGCTTGATCCCTTTTCTCTGCAGATCGTCCGGCTCGATGCCTTTGCGCGCCGAGCTCCGGCCGAAGCCGCGGAGAATTTTTTGTCCTTCTTCGGAGAGCGCAAAATCAATGAACAGCTTACCGACATTCGGATGTGGCGCGTACCGCCCTAAAGCAATGGGCGTGACACGGCTCACGACGGGGGTTACGGGTAGGGACTCCACCGGGGCGCCAAGCTTTTTCGCCGACTGCACGAGGTGATCGTAGTCATTCACCGCCAGCGGCGCTTCACCCGAGCCCAATACCTGAGTAATCAGTGTCCGCCCGGGACGAAAGCTAAGCTCTTGTTTGGCGAGGCCGCGCATGAGGCGCAAGCCCTTTTCCCTGCCGAGAATTTGCAGCATGCTGGCATACCATTCGGTCTCGCGGCTATCCATAAGCATTTTGCCCTTCCACTTCGGATCGAGCAGATCGTCATAACTCTTGGGCAGATCAGCCGGCTTCAAGAGATGGGTGTTATAGGCCATGACACTGGCGTTATGATAGGCGCTTACCCAATAACCGTCCTTATCCTTGAAGTCGTCCGCAAAAACGCGCCGTTCCGGCGATTCGTATTTTTGAAACAAGTTTTCTTTGAAGATTTCGTAGAACTGAAAGCTGGTCGCCGAGATCACATCGAACAAATGCGCCCCGCCGCGGTGCTCCTGGAGAACCTTGACAACGACCTGTGTGCTGCCGAGACGAAACAGGTTCGGTTCGATAAAAGGATATTTTTTCTGGAACGCATGGACCATAGCCGTACCGTCGCGAATGTCCGTCGTGCTGTAATAAACAAACGCTTTTTCTTCCTTGGCTTTGGCGATGATGGCATCGCGGTCCTGCGCCCAGGCAAACCCAGCGGCCCAAATGAAAACAACGAAAAGAACGAAGAAAAAGAATGGTCTCCTTCTCAAGTTCATTAGAGTCTCCTCCTTAACACACACTGACAATCACGGTTGCGCATGTACACCCTACGCGCGCGTCGCTTTTGCGAACCCACCCGCACTCGTTCCTGCGAGGCGGCCGAACACCGCGCCTTTCATCAAACCTGACCCGCCGGGATAGTTGTGAAAAAAAGATCCGCCGGTGATCTCGCCTGCGGCGAATAGCCCACGGATCACGTGACCGCTGGTGTTCAGAACCTCGCCCTTCTCGGTAATGCCGACGCCGCCGAAGGTAAACGTGATGCCGCAAGTCACCGGAAAGGCATAATAAGGGGGCGTATCCAATCGCTGCGCCCAGTTCGACTTCACCGGGCTGATGCCTTGGGTGCACTTGCCGTCATGTTTCGATGGATCGAACGGCGCGTCGTTCACCGCATCGTTGAACGCACTAACCGTCTTGACGACATTTTCCCAATCCAAGCCCGGCAATTTTTTTGCCAGCGCTTCAATGCTGTCGGCAGAAACATGAAAGCCCCGGTTATACTCCGAGCGCAGCAGCGGGCGAGTTTTGCTGTCGAAAATTTGGTAGGCCGTGCGCCAGGGCAAGCGCAACACTTCCCTGCCGCACTTCGCATACGTATAGCTGAAAAAGTCCTCGCCCTCATCGACGAATCTCCTGCCGTTGATGTCAACCATAATCCCATAGGGGTACGAGTAGCGGTGCTCATAGGCGCACTCAACGTCGGGAGCTTCCGCGTCGACCAGTACCGCGTGGCAGCCGCTCCAGTGACCGATCGGCTGCGCGCCGATCCCCAAGGCGAAGTTGAGTACCTCGCCCGAGTTGTAGCGCGAGCCTCGAACTTTCACTAAATCCCACCCCGTGCCCAGATAGCGCGCGCGCATTTCCGGATTAGCCTCGAACCCGCCGGCGGCCAATACCACAGCGCGGCTCTTAAAATCGACTAACCCCTCGCTTGTTTGGACTCGGACACCCGCGATCTTGCCCTTTTTATCGACGATCAAACCGTTTGCTTTCGCTTCATAGATAATTTCAACGCCCTTGTTCTCCGCGATTGGAAACAGCATCTCCACAAGACCGAGTCCGCCGTCATTGACCGAAATAACTCGCCCGGATGGAAATTTAATCTTGTCCTTCATTTTGACTGCGTGAGTGCTCGTCGAGAGAATCCACTTGACGTTCATTTCCGTCAGCCATCGCGCCGTCGCGTACGATTGGTCGACGAGAAGGTTGGTGAGTTTTTTATCGGCGGCATACTCGGTGACTTGCATGACGTCTTCAAAAAAATCCGCGGTAGAATACGTACCGACCTCCATTTTCCCCGCCTCTTCATCCGTCAGGGTCGGCAGCATCGGACGCATGTCGTCGAGACTACTGTAAGTGAAGCGAAAGCCGCCGCCGGAAAATCGCGTGTTACCTCCACGCACCGACTTGGGACATTTATCCAAGAGCAGCACGCGCGTTTCCGCCTGCCGCGCCGCCAGCGCCGCGGATAAGCCGGCGTTGCCAGCACCGATCACGATCACGTCATAAACCGTTCCAGCCATAATGTTAGAATCCTCCTCCTTGTTCGCCTGCTTCAATCTCTGTGGGTCGATTCCCCGCAGCTTGCTCCGGGGTTATTCATTTAACTGCGGAATCCGGGTTCATTTATGCAATTGCCAGCAGCGGAAACATTTCGCCGACACGATCGGCCTTTTCCAGCCGCCAAGCCCAATCGAGAAAGGCTCGGCAGCGGCCCATTCCGAGGGACGGCTCCGCCAATCGGATAAACTTTTCCTCTACCTCCGTATCCGAAAACGGATTTTCGGGATGTCCTTTAGGATAGGCGACATGGACCTCATGCCTTACACCAGCGAAAGTTTCGGCGACCATGCGGCAATTCCATCTTGCGGGGTATTGTTTCGTGAATTCCGGATCTTCGCGCAAAGTAACTTTCGCCATCAGTTCTATCGCATCTGGGTCTAAGAACCGATCGGAGTCGAAGGTATGGGAAGTTATGTCGCCATCGAGCAGCGCCGCCGCAACGCAAAACGGCACACTATGATCGGCGGTCTCGCGCGATTTTGGCGCCCACTTTTCCGCATCGGTTGCGCCGCGGCCGAGCAGCCGCTTGTAAGATTCCACGACCAGCGATTTGATTTCCGCAGGTTGAACTTTCTCGCGCAGCTTCATGGCCGCGTCGACGCATGCCTGTGCGCTATAGAAAACCGGCCAATTTTTGAGATAGACGATTCCTGCGCGCAAAGGCGCAGCGCCCAGGCGCGAAAGATCCAAGGGTCCGCTGATTTGCTGCACAAAGCCGCTTTTCCCGTCGAACGACAGATACGGGCCGCTTACGCCTGCTGCGGCGAGCACACAGGCGAAAATACCGTTGCGGCAGGCGTTGGCCGATGCCATGCCTTTCCACATCGACAGCTCGCCTAAGCGCGTTTGTCCCAAGGCGGCGCTCGCTGTGGCCGCTAAACTCAAAGAATCTCGCAAGGCGCGCTCGGAGAGCTTGAACGCCTTGCCGGCTCCGAGGGCGGCGGCAAGCGCTGAATAAGTCACATAATCCCATCCGCGCTCGCGTATGCCGACAGCGTCGACGAGGGTGCAAAGAACTTCATAGGCGACAGCAACGGAGGTGACGAACAAAGCTCCGTCCGCATGCGCTGCGTCTGCGGCTGCCAAGACCGCACCGATCAAATCGCTCGGATGGGGACCATCTTTGCCGAAATAGTCGTCGTTTAAATCAAGGCAGCGGATCATCGTCGTGTTGGCAAAAGCGGCCATTTCAGGCGAACTCTTCCCGACCGTGCCGATCACACCGGCTTCAACAGTGCTGCGGACCTGTGCAGCAAGGCTGCGGGCGATCGCCGCCGGCCGTTCGTGATAGCCTGCCAAGGCGCAGCCGATGGTATCGATGAAGCGCAGTTTGATCGCGTGCAGAACTCGCGGCTCGATCTCAGAGAACTGTTGTGAGTGGGTAAAAGTGACTAAACGATCTTCGAGCGAATCCATTGGATTAGAATTCACGACAAGTTCTTTTTTGTTACCTTTGAATAAATTCACGCCGCTGCGGACATGCTTAAAAGCTCCACCAGAGGCGCAATATCATCTTGGGTTTCAATCACCGCAACGTGCTTGACAATCTCATCGAGCCGCTCTCGCGGCAGCGCGTTGGCGCCAAGTCTAAAAAATTTCTCCCGCAGCTCATCCGCCGACAAAGGATTATGATAGTTTCCCCTCGGCGCCGCCAAAGAACCGGAAACCTCTTGCTTATCCATCAATTGAATTTTTATTTGGCAGGCAAAACGGCGCTGGCCGACCGCCGTCGGATCTGCGAACAGCACGATTTTTTTGCCCAGGTCGAGCATCGATGCATTCTGCCACATGGCGGGATCTAGATAGTGCCGCAGGTCGTTGTTGCCTTGGCACAGGCGTAAAGCGAGCGAAAAACGCAGACTGAATTGCGCTTCGATAACTTCTTTCGGTTGATAGATCGAACCACCGTGCAGCAAAATACCCTCATTCACGCCGACTTCAATCTTGGCGATCTGACTGGGTTCGATAGCGTTTGCTCTGACTAAATTATCGAGCAGCTCAATGGGCGAGTGCTGGCTGGCATTGACCGGAAAACGCTTCATGGCCGCATGATACAGGGCTAAACTGCCGCTCCCAGGTTGGAGATCTTTGATGATGGGCTCGACGTTGCATCGACCCGACATGACCCTAAGAATGCCGCGTTCACCCTCGAAAATCGTCGGGGGCCCGGTCAGACCCCTCTGTGCTAACAGAGCTGAACGAAGCCCTCCGCAGCACGCCATGCCGTTATGGAGCCGTTTCACTTCGCCGCCGCTCTGATCGTACTCCATCGTGCCGCCGGCATGACTGCCGGCAATGGCGAGCGCATGAGTTATCTGCGCGGGATCGAGTCTAAGGATCTTACCGGCTGCGGCGGCCGCGATAAAAACGCCGACAGCGCTCTGCGCGTGATAGCCACGCCGCATTAACTCCGGTAAAAGAGCACGGCCAACGCGCCAGCCGACTTCGTAGCCGGCGACCATGGCGGTAATCAGCTCTTGGCCGGTGACGCGCTGCTTTTCCGCCAACGCGAGGATGACCGGCACCGACGCGGCGCCCGGGTGTCCACCCCCTTGATCGTAATAGTCATCGAGCTCGCACCCTTGAGCGAACGTCCCGTTCACAAGGACGGCATCATCGAGCGGTACGCGATCGCCATACTTGATGATTCGAGCCGGGCCGCCGCTTTTGGTGTCTTTGACAAACCGATATAC
>JBGPIK010000302.1:0-8533 GCA_041484845.1 Binatia bacterium
CGATTTCGCTGAGGACACGTTCCTGTGCGCCCGTAAGCTTGAAAGGCAACAATCGCCTCATGCGCGTTGGAAGGGTGTTGCGTGGACGATCGCAGGTAATGCCGGCGCAACGATTGCGCGCTGTTTTTCTCAGACCCAAGCCGAGCTGTAAATAAAACAACTCGTCAAAAATGAGCGAGCGATGAGCGGCCGATGAGAAATCATTGAGCGCCGCGAGATCGCAATCGAGCGCCGGTTCATGCAACTCGGTTAAAGCCTGGCGAATATCCATGAGCCCGCGTCGCCGGAGGATTTCCGGCGGCAGCCGGCTCGCAAGTGTGCCGCCATACTCCGCTAGCGCTTGAGATGACGCCTTACGCAAGATCGACAGTGACAGACCGCCCGGACGAACGTAGATCGGCAATATCCGTGGACGTTGCTGCTCGTCTCCGCCTTCAATGATTTCAAATTCCGGATGGACGAGCCGACTCCGGTGCGCAGCGCCGATTTCGACTTTGCCATGAACCCAAAGCCTCTGGCCTTGGGCCAGCCCTTTGATCAGGTACGATGGAGCGCGATACCAGATCAGCTCCATGAGTGCCGTGTCATCGCGCAACTCCGCCGTTAGAATGTTACGGCGCATCCTCGGATTGAATTTGCTTTTCAACGCCGTCAGCTCGCCGATGAAGCTTTGTTCCTGGCCGGGGACGGCGTCCGTCAACTTTGAGACACGGCGCCGGTCCTCATAACGAAACGGCAAATGATAAAGCAGATCCTCTATGGTCAGAATGCCGCAGGATTCCAGTTGTGCTGCGCGCTTTGGGCCTATTCCCTTGACAAAACGGATCGCTGTCTGCAAAGCGCGCAAGCTTTCGCGCACGGACGGAGAGCGCTGCGGTTGCACCGCATTCCCGGCACTTCGCTGCGGGGTGAGATTCATAACGGTCATGGGGCGAGCGCTCAAGAAGACTGTTTTGCTGTATTACACTTAGTCGCCTCGCTCAAGGCAGCAAAGACAGAAGTGCCAGATTGATGGAGTAATGGAGTGATGCCTTCTAACCCATTTCTCCAATACTCCAATACTCCGTCCCCTCTCTCCTTCTACGGCAAGATCGGTGCTTCGTAGTCCTGGAGCGCCTTGACGTCGAACTCCCCGTCCTTTAGATACTCGATGCCCTCGGCGGCGGCGTCGGCGCCGGCCATAGTCGTAAAATAAGGAACCTGATAGTCCAACGCGTAGCGGCGGATCTGATAGGAATCGGCGTGAGAATGAGCGTCCATGGGCGTGTTGATGACCATGGCAATTTCGCCGTGCATAATCAGATCGCCGATGTGCGCGCCGCCCTCCTGAATTTTGTTCACCAGCTCCGAGGGCACTCCGTGCGCTTGAAAATAGGCCGCGGTTCCGCGCGTCGCGACGATTTGGAACCCGATGCCATTCAATTTCTGTGCGATCATGGCCGCGCTCGCTTTGTCTTCGTCTTTCACGCTGATGAAGACGCGCCCTGATTTGGGCAAGCGCATTCCGCTGCCAAGCTGCGCCTTGGCAAACGCCAGTCCGAAGGAATGATCGATTCCCATGACCTCGCCGGTGGACTTCATCTCCGGTCCCAGGAGGGTATCGACGCCGGGAAATTTATTAAACGGAAAGACCGCCTCTTTAACAGATATGTGACGCGGCACAATTTCCGCCATCAAGCCCATTTCTTTAAGTGTCTTCCCGATCATGATCCGCGCGGCCAATTTCGCTAAGGGTACGCCGATCGCCTTGCTCACGAACGGCACCGTACGCGAAGCCCGCGGATTGACTTCGAGCACGAAGACATTAGTTCCCTGCACCGCAAATTGAACGTTCATGAGCCCCCGGACTTTAAGGGCCTTAGCGAGAGCGATCGTGTGCTTGCGGATTTCATCTTGAACTTCGGGGCCGATGGATTTCGGCGGCAAACTGCAGGCGCTGTCACCGGAGTGAACACCTGCGCGCTCGATATGTTCCATAACGCCGCCGACAACCACGTCATCGCCATCGCCGAGAGCGTCGACATCGATTTCAATGGCGTCATCCAAGAACTTGTCGACCAGAATCGGATGTTCGGGAGAAGCCGCGACCGCATATGTCATGTAGTCCTTGAGCGCGTTATCATCATAGACGATTTGCATCGCCCGCCCGCCGAGCACGTACGAAGGACGAACCAGAACGGGATAGCCCAATCGCGCGGCAATTTGAAAAGCTTCGTCATAGGAACGCGCCATGCCGTTTTCCGGCTGCTTAATGCCGAGGCGATTGAGCAATTCGGAAAATCGTTCCCGATCCTCCGCAAGGTCGATGCTGTCCGGGGAAGTGCCGATGATTTTCACGCCCGCGCGCTCGAGCGGCAAAGCTAACTTAAGCGGCGTTTGCCCGCCGAACTGCACGATAACGCCGTCGGGATGTTCCCGGTCGACGATGTTCATCACCTCTTCCATCGTGAGCGGCTCGAAATAAAGCTTGTCGGAAGTGTCATAATCCGTGCTGACGGTTTCAGGGTTGCAGTTGACCATGATCGTTTCATAGCCTTCTTCCTTGAGCGCGAAGGCCGCGTGCACACAGCAATAGTCGAATTCGATACCCTGCCCGATCCGGTTGGGTCCGCCACCGAGAATCATGATCTTCTTGCGCTCGGTGGCCTTGGACTCGTCTTCGCCCTCGTAGGTCGAATAAAGATAAGGCGTAAAGGCCGGAAACTCGGCGCCGCAAGTATCGACTGCGGAAAAAACCGCCTCGATGCCCTTTTGCTTGCGCAGGCTCCGGATTTCCGCTTCCGTTACCTCGATGAGCTTTGCAATCCGTGCATCGGCGAAGCCCATCTGCTTCCACCCGTGTAAGAGCTCGGCGCCGATGTCGCCGACTTTGCCCCGAAAGGCTGTGATCTCGGATTCCGTTGCAATGATCTCGCGAATTTTTTCCAGGAACCATGGATCGACGCTCGCAAGCTGATGGATCGCCTCGGTGCTCATGCCCGCGCGATAGGCATCGCCCAGGTACCACAAGCGTTGCGAATTGGGATTCTTGAGCTTCTCGCGAATGATTTCGAGATCCTCCTCCCGGCGCGCCGGATCGAGCGCCAGCTTCGGTTCAAAGCCATAGGAACCGATCTCCAAAGAACGCATCGCCTTTTGTAAAGACTCTTTGAAGGTGCGACCGATCGCCATCGCTTCGCCCACGGATTTCATCTGCGGCGTCAACAGATCTTTGGCTTGCGGAAATTTCTCGAAAGTGAAACGCGGAATTTTCACCACGACGTAATCAATCGTCGGCTCAAAACACGCAGGCGTTTCCCTTGTAATGTCATTGGGGATCTCATCGAGTGTGTATCCCACCGCCAACTTCGCGGCAATTTTGGCGATCGGGAAACCGGTGGCTTTGCTGGCCAAGGCCGAGCTGCGCGATACGCGCGGGTTCATTTCGATGACCACCATGCGCCCATCCTTCGGGTTCACCGCGAACTGGATGTTTGACCCGCCGGTGTCGACGCCGATCTCGCGGATTACCCGGAGCGAGGCGTCGCGCATGATCTGGTATTCCTTATCGGTCAGGGTTTGTGCCGGCGCCACGGTGATGGAATCGCCGGTATGGATGCCCATGGGATCGAAGTTCTCGATCGAACAGATGATGACGACGTTGTCTTTGTGATCGCGCATCACCTCGAGCTCGAATTCTTTCCAGCCGAGCACCGACTCTTCGATGAGAACCTCATGCACCGGCGATATGTGCAGCCCCGCCTGCACGACTTCTTTGAACTCTTCCGGGCTGAAAGCAAAATTGCCGCCGCTACCGCCGAGCGTGCGCGACGCGCGGATAATCACCGGGAAGTTAAGGCGCTTCTGAATGCGCATCGCTTCGCGCATGTTGCGCGCATAGCCGCTGCGAGGAAGATCGAGACCGGCCCGCCGCATCGCTTCTTTAAAGAGGTCACGGTCTTCGGCCTTCTTGATGGATTCCAGCTTAGCGCCGATCATCTCGACGCCGTAGCGCTCCAGCACCCCGCGTTCAGCAAGATCGATGGCAAGATTAAGCGCGGTCTGGCCGCCGAGCGTCGGCAGCAGCGCATGGGGCCGCTCCTTGGCGATAATTCTTTCCACGATGTCGGTTGTAATGGGCTCGATATAAGTCCGGTCCGCAAAACCCGGGTCGGTCATAATCGTCGCCGGATTCGAATTGACCAAAATGACTCGATAACCTTCTTCTTTGAGTGCTTTGAGCGCCTGTGTGCCGGAGTAGTCGAACTCGCAGGCTTGGCCGATAATAATCGGGCCGGAGCCGATCAGCAGAATCGATTGAATGTCAGTTCTTTTGGGCACGGAGTATTATCATCCTTGATGTTTCTTCATCAAATTAATAAATCGGCGAAACAGATAATTGGCGTCATGCGGACCGGGCGACGACTCGGGATGGTACTGGACCGAAAAGATCGGCAGCTCGCGGTGCGCCAATCCCTCCACGGTATGATCGTTGAGATTCAAGTGGGTTACTTCAGCGGCGCCTTTCAGGGATTCCGCATCCACGGCAAAGCCGTGATTCTGAGAGGTGATCTCGACCTTGCGCGTGGTTAAATCCATGACCGGCTGATTGCCGCCGTGATGGCCGAACTTGAGCTTGTAAGTCTTGCCGCCGAGCGCCAAACCCATAATCTGATGGCCGAGACAAATGCCGAACACCGGTTTTTTGCCGATCAGCTTGCGCACGTTTTCTTTCGCGTAGGGTACGGCGTCGGGATCGCCGGGACCGTTGGAAAGAAAAATTCCATCCGGATTCAGCGCCAACACATCCTCGGCGGACGTGGCTGCGGGAACCACTTTGACGCGGCAGCCGATCTCGGCAAGATTGCGCAGGATGTTGTACTTAATGCCGTAATCGTAAGCGACGACAAAGTACGCAGGATCGTGGAACGATCCTTTCTTGCTGCGCCGCGCCCCGACCGTTGTCCCGTCACGCCGCTTATATCCTTCCTCGAGGTCCCAGGTGCCTTCATTCCAATCGTAGGGCTCGGCGCAAGTCACGTTCTTGACCAGATCGCGTCCCACCAAGCCGGGTGAAGCCTGCGCTTTCGCGACCAGCGCGCCGGTGTCGCCGGTCAACGTCGAAATGATGGCTTCCTGCGAGCCGACATCGCGCAAATGGCGCACCAGAGAGCGCGTATCGATCCCCTGAATGCCGACGATCCCGTGCTCGCGCATATAGTCATGAAGCGTCTGGGTTGCGCGCCAATTGCTCGGCGCCGCCGTATATTCCCTGACGATAAATCCTTTGACGAAGGGCTTGCGCGATTCCACATCTTCAGGATTGACTCCGACATTACCAATTTGCGGATAGGTCATCGCCACCAGTTGCCCGTCATAGGAAGGGTCGGTCAAAATCTCCTGATATCCGGTCATGCTTGTATTAAAGACAACTTCGCCGACGGCTTCGCCCTCGGCTCCAAAGGAAAGCCCCGGGTAACATTTTCCGTCCGCTAATGCCAAAAGTGCTTTCATGCGATCCGTTTAAAGTGCTCAGCCGTCAGCTTCAGCCGTGGTTCCAGACTTGGGCTCTGACTCAGCCCCCTCATTCGGGTTAATGATCGAATAAATCACCACCTTGTCCTTCTCATCAGATTCCGACTCGCGCAGTTTGACGCGTACTCTTTCGCGCTCGGAGCTGGGAATATTTTTCCCCACGTAATTGGGCTTGACCGGCACTTCACGATGGCCGCGATCGATCAAAACCGCGAGACGGACCGATTGGGGCCGTCCCGATCTGAATATGATACTCAGCGCGCTGCGCGCCGTTCTGCCCGTGTAAATAACATCGTCCACCAGAATAATTTCACGATCTTTCAAGCTTAACGGAGCGGCGTCCGGATCCGCGGCGCAAAGCCTGCGAATCTCGTCTCCGGATCCGTAGATTTCGATTTCGCCGATTTCGGGTTTCCTATTCTGTTGTTTTTCGAGTTCCACTGCGATGCGTTGCGCCAGGTAAGATCCCTTGCTGCGCACGCCCAGGATCAGCAATCGATCCGGCTCTTGGCAGTCGCGGAGAATTTGTTGGCTGATCTCACGCACCGCACCATTGATCTCCGCTTCATCCATTATGGTTCGCTGCGGGCCGCTCTTGTAAGGCTCATAACTGAGCTCTTCGGCTTCTTTGATGGAATTGAAAATGGCCAGCTCTGTTTTCTTCAACCAATCTTTGACGGTCTCCGCGAGCGCGATATCGTAGGCGCAGTAACGTTTGGATTTGACGTGTCCCACCAGTTGCACCTTGAAGCGGTGATCGCAGTATGTGCAACCCAGAATCAGGGCGCCGCCGGGTCCGCCGGTGAGAAGATCGAATTTGCGCACGGTCGAGGCCGGTTCCATCACCGTAATGCAATTGGCGTTGCGGCATTGCGGGCCCAAACGCTCAGGGCTTTGGTAGAGGGTCGGGCTCTTCCTGGTCGATATTCGCTTTGGGTCGCGTTGATCGAAGAGAAATTTAAGCAGCGCCATGCGTACCGGCACGCCATAAGCCGCTTGTTTAAAATAGATCCCGCGCCAGTCCTTATCCAACTCCGGGGACAGCTCATCAACGCGCGGCAGCGGATGCATCACCACGGTGTCCTTAAAACGTTGCTCGCGCAAAAAGCCGGCTCCGATGCTCGGATAAGCACCGCCGGTTGTCCCTTCTTTCATGCGCTCTTTCTGCTTCCGGGTCATGTAAAAAGCGTCATAGCGCAATCCGGAAACCATCGTGTTCAAGCGCGTCTGAATCGCCGGGTCCAGTTGCGTGAACAGCGCGAGCTGATGGGGCTGCCTGGGCGTAAGGTAGAGAGCGTCGGTCTCGGTGACCACCGCGCTCAGGTCATCCGAGGCCACCGGAGCGAGCGTATATCCGTACTCTTTTTCCAAACGTTCGATCACGTACTGCGGCAACTCCATGCCGTTGGCCGCCAAGGTGACGACATTGGCGCTGAATCGGGCCAGCGCATAAACGAGAGAATGAATCGTCCGGCCGTTCTTCAAATCGCCGCAGATGACCACGGTGAGGCCCTTTAGCTCGCCCTTCTCTTTCCGCAACGTGTACAAATCGCAAAGCGTCTGGCTCGGATGCTCGTGACTGCCGTCGCCGGCGTTGATCACCGGAACGTCGGCGTGTTCGGCCATCGCCTTGACCGTGCCGTCCCAGAAATGCCGTACCACCAGAACGTCGGCGTAGCTGGACACTACTTTGGCCGTGTCCGCAACGGTTTCACCTTTGACCGCAGACGATGATTTCATATCCGAGCAGCTGATGACGGAGCCGCCGAGGCGATGCATCGCCGATTCAAAAGAAAGGCGCGTTCGCGTGCTCGGCTCATAAAAAAGCGTCGCCATGATTTGACCATCGGCGACTCTGTCGCTGCGCAACTTTTGTGCGCCATCCGCCAACGCAAAGATTTCCTCAATCTCGGCGTTAGTGAGGTCGGCTATAGATAGAAAGTTGCGTCGGAACATAATTCAGAGGTCAGATATCAGACGTCAGAGATCAGCAAGACTACAATCTGAAACTTGCGATCCGCCATTGTCCATCTTCGATCCTCCAGGCTTTCCGGGCTCTTTATGAACAACCCCAAAATACGATTCCGCTAAGTCGTACCGCGGCTCTGCCAGCGGCCTACGGTTACCTGATCGATACCGTCCGATTCGGTCAACAGGACATTGACCCGTTCGTCTTCTCCTGCATCGACGTTTTTTCCGACGACGTCGGCTCGAATCGGTAGCTCGCGCGCGCCCCGATCCACGAGCACGGCGACCAGAATGCGTCTCGGTTGCCCGAGGCGCGCTACGGCCTCCATGGCTGCGCGGATCGTGCGGCCCCTGAAGATGACGTCGTCGATAAGCACTACGGTCTTGTCATCGAGCGAAAAAGGCACTTCGGGAGCGCTGACGTTGGTCGTGGGCTGTTCGGCAGAGCGATCGTCACGGTAAGGGCTAACATCAAGAGATCCCACCGGCGCGGCGATATTTGCGATCTCCTCGATCTTGCGTGCTATCCGGCGCGCCAGGTGAACGCCGCGGGAACGGATGCCGATCAATGCCAGTTCGCCTGGATTCGGCGTTTTCTCGACAATCTCGTGCGCCATCCGGCTGATCATTCTCCCGAGCTCATCCTTTTCCAACACGATCTGTTTGTCTTGCGCCATAAATAAAAAGGCTCTTCCGGGTTTACTGTGAAGGAGTATTCACCACAAAGGCCCAGAGTTCGCAGAGTTCGAAGTATTTTTTAATCAAAAACTCTTTACTCTGTGCCCTCCGCGCCTCGGCGGTGTAATGTCCGAGTCCTTGCGCCGAAATAGCATTGCCCGGGTTAATCATACGAAAGCCTGAAGATCCAATAAAAAAGACCCGCCCGGTTCACCGAGAGGGTCTTAGAGTGTTAATGTTGGTTGGACTGAATTCCGTCATAAGGCCTTTGCCGATCTCACAGGATACGGTTAAAAGGGTTAATTTTTTGTATCGTGGGAATCGGTTAAAGTCAATAAGAATGAATAACACCGCAGCAAGTTGCGGGGTATCA
>JBGPIK010000303.1:0-8507 GCA_041484845.1 Binatia bacterium
GCCACCGCCATCGCCTGAACGGCGTCAAGGTACGAAACCCGCGCGCCATTCCCGAAAAGCGTCGCGCTCGCGCGAAACACCGCGCTGCCGCTCGTAGCGATAGCAAGGTCGTAGGCCATCTTCCCGGGTTCCAAACAAGATCCGGCAAGTAGGCAGCCCAATGAATCTAGAACATGAAATTTCGCCGACTCGATGACGGCCTGGGGAATTTGCTCCAATCGCAACGCCGCGTGATGGGCGGCAAGCTTTTCAGTGAGGGTCTGTTCGGTCATTTTGATTAATCGATCAGAGCTGCAGGAATTAGATACCTTGTGTCATTTCGAGCCCAGCGAGAAATCTTAGATCCCTCACATTCGTTCGGGATAACAAACCGATGTCTAAGTCACGACGAAACAGCCTCCGAGAGAACGGGACGACTTTGGTACAAATCGGTAGCATAGTTTATCCAACTAACAGGGCACAGGGTTCACACGTTCGAGGATATCGGCAATCAACTCCCGACGTCGATCACCAAATGACCGAACTCGTTCACCTCCATCGTGTCCCCCGGATAGAGAAGAATCGTCGCGCCCATTTCTTCGATCACTGCCGGTCCGTCGAGCGGATCCCCCGGTTTGAAACCGCTGCGCAAATAGATAGCGCTATTGACGGGTTGTTGTCCGCTATCGAAAATCACCGGCCGCTTGCCACGTTCTCCCCTGTCATTGTCGCGCGGCGACGATGACAGCGGCAGTCGATTGTCGAATCTGCCGAGCGCTGAAAGGCGCAGGTTGACCATCATCACCGGCTCTTTGGGCGCCGAGTGACCGTAGTGCTCTTGATGCAGCTGATCGAAGCGCGCGCGGATCGCGCTAAAATCCGTGACCTCGCGGAGATCTTCGGTGATCGGCACCGGGAGCGTGTACTCCTGACCGCGGTAGCGCATATCCAGGAACCGCCGCAGGACAATTTGCCGTTGCGCGGCGCCTTCCTCCGTCAGCGTATCCACCGCGGACTTTTCCAGAGACGCAAAGGCGTCCGTGATTTGCGCGCCGGTGGTCTCGGTCAATTCACGCACAAAGGTTTGGACGTAGTCGTGCTTGAGATCCGCCATGAGCATGCCGAAGGCGGAAAAATGAGCCGGCATCGGCGGGATGATCACCCGCGGAACGGAAAGCTCTCTGGCGATCGCCATGGCGTGCAGCGGGCCACCGCCGCCGCTGGGAACAAGCACGCAATCGCGCGGATCGTAGCCTTTTTCGACGGAGACCGCGCGCACCGCGAGAGACATATTGAAATTGGCAATCGTCAGGATTCCAAGCGCCGCTTCCTCTAGCGAAAACCCTAGCGGCTTGGCGATCTTTTCCGTGATCGCCTCGGCGGCTTTCTCCCGCTGCAGACGGATGCCGCTGCCGAGAAAATATTCCGGATCGATGCGTCCCGCTATAAGATTCGCATCGGTGACCGTCGGATCGGTTCCGCCTTTGCCGTAACAAGCCGGACCCGGTGCCGCGCCCGCGCTTTGGGGTCCCACCTTTACGCCGCCTGCCGGGTCGATCCAGGCAATGCTACCGCCGCCGTTGCCGACTTCGACGATGTCGACCACCGGCAGCATCATCGGGTGGCCGGAAACATAGCCGCCGACGTAGTAGCTGCTGGTCACTTCGGGGTGAAAATCTTTGATGAGACTTGTCTTGGCGGTGGTGCCGCCCATGTCAAAGGAAATAATGTGACGGCAATCGAGAGATTCCCCGAGGTGCGCCGCCGCGATCACGCCCGCCACCGGTCCCGACTCCATCATCGTCACCGGCATCTTTTTCGCGGTCTCGCACGACATGATGCCGCCGTTCGATTGCATGACGCGAAATGTGCCGACAAACCCGGAATCGCCGAGCATCTTCTCCAAAGAAACAAGATAGCGGCGGACAATCGGCCCGACATAAGAATTCAGCACAGTGGTTGAGGTGCGTTCGTACTCGCGAAATTCCCGGAGTATTTCGTGAGACAGCGAAACGTAGGCCTCGGGAAACTGCTGGCGCAGCATTCGCCCCAGCGTTTCTTCATGCGCCGGATTGGCGTAGGCGTGCAGCAGGCAGGCGGCGACGCTCTCAACGCCCGCCGCCTTGAGCGCGTTGATGGTATCGCTGGCCGATCGCTCGTTCAGCGGCTTCAACACCTCGCCGGTCGCGTAAAGCCGCTCGTCGACCTCAAGCCGCAAATCCCTGGGGACTAGCGGCACGGGGCGCTTAAAAAAAAGATTGTAGCCTTCGGGACGGTTGCCGCGGCCGATTTCATAAACGTCGCGAAACCCTCGGGTCGTAATCAAACCCGTCCGCGCTCCTTTGCGTTCGAGCACCGCATTAATCGTCACCGTGGAGCCGTGGACGAAAAAGTTCGCGCCTTTAACTTCGACCTTCGCTTCGTTGAGGCAATTCTGAATGCCGCGCGCCAGGTCGTCGGGAGTCGTTAATGACTTGCTGCGATAGACCCGCCCGTTGTCATCGACCGCGACCAAATCCGTAAACGTTCCACCTATGTCAACTGCAATTCTCATGAAGCCTTTCAATTGCGATGGAGTATTGGAGTGGTGGAGTAATGGAGTGATGTTATTGCCCAATACTCCGGTACTCCATCACTCCATGAGCGAAGCCGCCCCGCTCGCCATCATCTCGAAACTATCGCCAAACAGAATCAACTTTCCTTCGGTCTCGAAAGTCACGCGGAGCGCCAGAGTCATATTTTCGTTCAATGCCGCGGCATTTGCCGACGGTGATCCCGCTTGTCGCGCTTCGTCCTCGCTCAAGAAAGGCGCTTCCCACTGATTCAATCCGATGCCATTCCCCAAACCGTAGAGCGCCGCCGTCGCATAGAATTCGCCAAGTTGCTTGCGCGCAGATTCATCGATGGCCGCCGCTGCGTTCCCGGGTTTGAGTTGCGCCGCCATCTGGTCGACGACTTCCTGGGCTTTCTGATAGGCGCTTAAAAGTTTTGCATCAGCCGCTAAAATATAGGTTCGGCCCGCTTCGACCCAGTAGCGCTCATGCTGAATCGCGAGATAAACGGCCCAGTGGCTGCCCAGGCCTGCGCTATTTTTGAAACTCGGCGGCTGCAAGCGCTTGTCGCCGGCCATGATGCGAATATCCTCTACGCCCTTGTTGCGAGCCACTCGATCGATGTCGGCGACGACCTCGTATTCTTTTCTTCCTTGTTTAATGAAAGCGCGCGCGTCTTCACAGATCTCGCTGAGCACACGACCCGCTGCACGCAGCGCGGCCAATTCTCGCCCGCTCTTTTTGAGCCGCATCGGCAGTAACATCACGTGACTGGCTTTCCATTCAACTTCAGGCAGAGCGTCTTTCATCTCTTCCAGTTGCGGCAGCGGGAAACCCTGACCGGAATCCACGAGCCCCACCTTTGTTTTCGCGAATCCTTTCTCCTTCAGCAAGGCAGCGCCATCGCGCCCCACCTGGTTGGAAGCGCGCACATCTTCGACCCAGGTCAGGCTCTTGGCGAACGGAACGTCCCGGCTGCCGATATTGAGCAAGAGCGATATCGGTCCCTGGCGCGGCACAACGCCGATCCCGCCACGCACCTTAGGAAAATAATTCGTGAGATAGCAAAGATCGCCAAAAGCATAATTGTCGCCGTAGATCACCAGCGCGTCCAAGTCTCGCTGCGCCATCTCCCGTCGTACGGCTGCGAGGCGCGACTCGAACTCTGCTTGGGGCATTTGCCCCTTGTCCCAGGTGGAACAACCTCTCTTTAAAACTGAATGGCGACCAAAAATCATGAGTACCTCTTACCGTGCGGTCTATGTTGCTCTTGAACTTTTGGAACGATTGAAACGTCTGAAACTACTGAAACGTTTTCGTTCCAATGGTTCCAATCGTTCCAGACGTTCCAGTCGTTCAATCCTTGACGAAAATGTCCCACGATGAATGCGTCATCGCTTCCGCCTTCGATTCCGTCATCACGACGGTGTCCCCCAGTGTCATATAGCCCGTCTCCGGCAAATATTGATTCGGATGAATGATGAAGGTCATCCCCTCTTCCAGCTTCGTCTGATTGCCGTCTTCCAGATTGCCGGGCGCAGAGGAGCCGCAACCCAGACCGTGACCACGCACGCGCATGAAAGGCGGACGGCAATATTTCTCGTAGCCTGCGTCGCACAGCGTGCCGTTTATCGCCGCGGCGACCGCGCTTGCGGGCGCGCCGGTCTTGGCCGCATCCATACCGAACCCCATGGCTCTTTTGAGAATGCCGTACTTCTCGTGCACCACCGGCGGGGGCTGGCCCAGAACCATGGTACGGCAAATCTGCACGAACAGGCCGCCGACGCACGGGGTAATTTCGCCAATGATGATATCCCCCGGCTGCACCACCCGATCCGTCGGCGGATGCAGCGCCTGGTTGTGCCGGCTGGCCACCACCATGCCGAAATTATCTTCGGCGCCGAGAGAGCGCATGCGGTATTCGACGATTGCTGCGAGCTCGAACTCTTTGAGGCCGACGCGGGCTTCTTCGTGCAGCGCCTGCACGCCGGCATCGGCGATCTCCGCCGCCTTCTTCATTCGCTCGAGCTCGAACGCGCTTTTCGAGCGCGCCGTGTCTTCGATAACATCCTTGGCATTGAGCGGCGTTTGATTGAGACCCTTCGCGATGTGGTCGTGCAGATCGACATGCATCCCCTCTCTGCCGGCGAGACCTGTTTTGCCCCGAAGCTTGGATAAACAATCCCAAACTTCTTTGAACGGACGCACTTCCGGCACCCAGGATTCGCCCCGCGCGCGTGGGATGTCCCATTCCGGCGACACGAAAAGAACCGGCTCTTCGTCCAGCGGCAGCACCACGACCGTTTGCGGTCCCACGTTGATAAAATCGGTTAGATAGGCGACGTAGTTCATGCGCAGAAAATTGTGCCGTCCCGCATCGAACACGACGAGGTTATGCAGTTTCTTCTCGCGCATCCCTTGCCGTATCCTCGCCATCCGGCTCGCGTATTCTTGCTGCCCGTTCATCATTTATTACCTCGAATCACCGTTATGGCTTCAAGCATCCGCCTTCCTTTTAGCCGCAGACGAGACCCCCTCCTTCATCCTCCCCCGCATTTTTGCGGGGGAGCAAAGAGGTGGGGGCGACGCCGGCACATAGCCTAATTGGCGATCCCGCTCAATGAGCGTGCGTGGCCGATCAACCGCGCACCCGTAACCGCCGCCCCCTGCCGTAAAGAAAGTTACGCTGCCGTTTTTTTTCAGCGGATAGCTCGGTCGCTTGGTCAACCATGTTCCCGGATCGTCCGGCGACGACTTAACCCACGCCTTCGCCGTGGCGCCACATTCTCCGCCGAATAGCCCCCACGGCGCCGTCCGTTGCCGCTCGACGTTGATGTTCGTAAATGCATCGCACAGCACGCGCACGGATATCTCAATACCTAAACCGCCGCGGAATCTTCCCGCGCCGCCGCTTCCCTCGCGCAATCGTTGATGTTCCACAAGCACGGGGTAATAAATTTCCTGGAGCTCAATGGGAGCGTTTTGCACGTCCCCTTGGCAGATCGAAACCGTCGCGTTCTCGCCATCCTCGTGCGGGCGCCCGCCCCAACCTCCGCCCATGATCGTCTGGCACAGGAATCTTCTTCCCGTGCGCGGGTCGTCGCCGAAAAACGCATAGCCGCCCATGTCGCCCTTGTGGCCGGCGGCGATTCTCTCGGGCAAAGCCGGCGCGATGGCGCGCAAAATAAGATCGATCACCGTCGGCAGCGTACGGCTCCAGTTGCCCACCGGCGCCGGCGGAGTGGCGCTCAAAATCTTGCCCTTCGGAATGATGATTTTGAGCGGACGAAAGCACCCTTCATCGATGGGCGAAAAGGGACTGACCAGCGATTTAAACGCCACGCGAGCGGCGGCGACCGCACCCGATTCGCCGGAATTGATCGAGCCCCGCACCTGGTCGCTGATCTCAGAAAAGTCGATGGTCATCTCGCTCCCGCTGATCTCGACTTTCACCTTCAGCGGCACGGGCCGGTTGAGGTCGACGCCGTCGCTGTCAAAAAGCGCTTCGGCCTCGTACTTGCCGGGCTTGATGCGCGCGACCTGCTCGCGCGCCAAAGCTTCCGATTGGCGCCAGATCGCGTTCACGCACTGTAAGAAAACGTCCAGGCCGTAGCGATTCACCAGCGCGCCGAGGCCGCGATCGCCGATGCGGCAGGCGGCGATTTGCGCACGCAGATCGCCGAGGCAGGATTCGGCGAAACGAACATTATCGGAGATAATTTGGAAAAGATCCTGATTGGGTTGATCGCCGCGATAAAGCTTCAACGAGCGAAACTGCAGCCCTTCTTCATAAACTTCGCGCGTGCCGCTGTAGCCGAAGCCGACGCGCACGCCACCGATGTCGATCCAGTGCGCGCGCACGGCGAGAAATGCGACAAGATCTCCGTGATGAAAAAACGGCGTATAGACCACGACGTTATTCAGGTGCTGGCCGCAAACATAGGGATGATTCATGATCAGCACGTCGCCGGGGCGAAAACCATCCTTACCGTGCATACGCACGCCATCGACGATGGCCGGGCCGAGATCGGCCAGAAAGATCGGCAGAGCGCCGAAATTCTGCGAGAGAATATTGCCGTCGGGATCGACGATGCCGACGCAGTAGTCGCGCACCTCATAGATCATCATATTGTAGGAAGTTTTACGCAGCACCGTCGCCATCTCATTGGCGATATGAGCCAGCCCGTTGCGCACGACTTCGACAGTGATGGGATTAGCGGCCGCTTGAGGCATTTACTTCTTTTCTTCGACCGTGACCGCTCGCGAAGCCGAATGCCCCGGCAAAATCGCTTCGCGCAGTGAATAGAGAAATTTGCGCACACTCACGCGCGTCCCCATGAGCGTGAGCAGCATATCGTGAGTTTCGTTATTACCTGACATCGAATCTCCTTTAGCCGTTATCTCATTAACGCGGTCACTCAATTCTCGCCCCCGGTTGCGGGGGAAAGTGAGAGAGGGGGCGCAGCGGCTTAACCGATTCATCGCACCTCCCTCAAAACTACGTTTTTCATCCCGAAGAGGCGTGAGAGATCCAAGAAGGATTTTTCGCGGAGTCTATCCTGAGCGCAGCCGAAGGGCTCAAAATGACATGCGCGTAAACCGCGTCTAACGAGCTTTCAACACCTCTTCCAAAACCGATTCATCAATGAAGTCGTTCGGGCTGCGTTTTGCCGCCCCGGGCGTTTTCGCTTCGAGGGTTGCGAGGAAATCGGTAATGCCATCGCGCTCCGTGCGCAACGTCTCCGAAACACTTTTGACAAAATAATCGTAGGTCTTGATCGCCTCGGGCCTGGAACCGACGTGAATATATTTCTCGATCACGCGCACCGTCACATCGCGATTCGCCTTCATCGTGCGAATCGCCTCCAGATGGGCGCGCAAATATCTGCGCACGATGTCACGGCGCTCTTTCAAATCGCGCTTGCGGGCCACGATCGACAATTCCGGATAGCGCATGCCCATCGTGTTCAAATCGCCCAACCGGCTGAATCCTGAATTTTCCAACACAAACAATCCGGGAGGCGACATGATCGTAGCGGACACCACCCCTCTTTCCAGGGCGGTCAAGCGGTTTCGTTCGCCGCCAAGCTGTAAAAAAGTCACATCCTTATCCGGATTCATCCCGTTCTTTTTAAACGCGTAGCGCAGGCCGATATCATTGTTGCCGCCGAAACTGGCGATGCCTATCTTCTTGCCTTTGAGCTGTTGAAAGGACGTGATGTCCTTCGCGGCAATGACTCCCGCCGACATAGAATTGCAGACCGTCGCCACGATGGTGACTTCGGCGCCTCCGAGGGCCACCTGCACGGAAACCCCGCCGCTCACGTGCGCGAAATCGAGTCCGCCGGACAACAACGCCGCCATACTCCTGGAGCCGCCCGAGATCATAACCGGATCGACGTCCAATCCCACTTTCTTGAATTCTCCGGTATCCAGCCCTACCCAAAATGGGATGTTATAGCCGGCGATCCCCGGATAACTTGCGGCAATCCTTTGCTGCGCCGCAACATCTGCGCGCAGCGGATTGAAAAAGCCCATCGCGAAAAGCAAAACAAGGAAGATTTTTTTCATGTGTCGATAGTTCTCCGCATGCCGATACCATATTCATAGGGGAAAACATAAGTCAAATTTTGTCAGGCTAGCTCGCGCAAAACTCCGCTAAGGGCTGCTCTTTGCTCTTTGCTCGCTGCCCCCTGCTCCTACGGATAAAGCTCCTTCAAAAGTCCGCTTTTCTCCAGATTATCGAGGAAACGATGATCGATAAATTGCTCAGGCTTGGCGTTTTTTGCCGCGGGAAGCGTCTTGGCCAAATCATCCAATGCGTTCTGCACTCCCGCGACATTGATATAAGGCGCCTTTTCCAACACCTTGCCTAAGTAGAGATCATAGGCCTTTTGCAGCACCGCCGGATCCTGGATCTTCGTATAGGTGGCCATCGACTTAAACGTTTGTTCTTTATCGATTCGGGCTCGGTGA
>JBGPIK010000304.1:0-8482 GCA_041484845.1 Binatia bacterium
CACGGTTCCGTTGACCGTGACACGGCCCGCCACAATCCATCGCTCCGCCTCGCGCCGCGATGCCAGACCGGCGCGCGCAAGAATTTTCTGTAAACGTTCCATTGGAGGATAAGCGGCTCATTCTTCCGAGCGCTCAACGGGAATCTCCTCGCCGGCTGTTTCCGGCAGCGTGACGGCCTCCATCTCTTTGAGAGTCGGCAAATGGGTCAAATCTTTGAGATTAAACAACTGCAAAAACTCCGCCGTCGTACCGTACAGGAACGGACGCCCGGGCACATCCTTGCGCGCTACGGCGCGAATCAAATTGCGCTCCAGCAGCGTATTGACGACCCCGTCGACGTCCACGCCGCGGATCGCTTCTATCTCTGCTTTGGTGATCGGCTGGCGATAGGCAATGATCGCTAATGTTTCCAAGGTCGCCCGGCTCATCCGGGCGGGCCGGCCGCCGAGCAACTTCTTAATCCAATCCGCGTTCGCCGCCGCGGTGCGCAGCTGATAGCCGCCGGCCACTTCGACCACGCGCACGCCGCGCCGGTTGTTTTCGCAATCCGTTTGCAGTTCGTTCAGCGCGGCGACAATGTCGTCCCTATCGGCGCCGTCGAGCACCTCGCTCAAACGGTGCAGCGTCACCGGAACGTCGGCGACGAATAAAAGACTTTCAACAATGGATTTCAAATCGTCACGTTCCATGCGGCTTTTCCTCGACCTCTTGCGCGGCCATGGCTTCGGCCGCTTGTTCCAGGACCGCGGCCTGAATGACGATGGGCCCGCCCAACTCCTCTTGAACGATTCTGATGGCGCGAACCTTGACGAGTTCCAGCATCGCAAGAAAAGTAACAATGATTTCCATGCGCGTTTTAACTTCGCTAAACAGCGCCTCAAACAGCACTTGCCCCTGGGCGCGCACCGTGTCGAGCACCAGCGTCATCTTCTCTCGAACCGTGATCGTATCGAGGGTAACCTCGTGGACGTTGTCTTTCGGAACCCGGTCCAGGACGCGGCGCAAGGCCGTCAGCAATTCAAACACGGATACTTCTCGGAAACCCGGAAGCGCCATCTGCTCCAAGGGCGCGCCGGAACGAACGAACACATCGCGCGTGAGGATTTCGCGTTGCTCGAGCTGCACGGCCGCATCTTTGAAGCGCTGGTACTCGAGCAGCCGGCGCGCCAGCTCCTCGCGCGGATCGGCGCCCTCTTCGTCTTCTTCGACATCTTCACTTGCGGGAAGGAGCATGCGCGATTTGATGTGGATCAGCGTCGCCGCCATGACGAGAAATTCCCCCGCGACATCAAGACTCACCTCCTGCATCACCTCCACGGTTGCCAGGTACTGTTCGGTGATCGTGGCAATGGGAATATCGGTAATGCTGACCTCGTTTTTTTTGATCAAATGGAGGAGCAAATCCAGCGGACCTTCGAATACTTCGAGTTGTACTCTTGTGCTCACAGTCCCAGCGTCTCTCGCACTTCAGCCATGGTTTCAGCGGCTTTCTGCTGCGCGACCCGATTGCCCGCAACTAGCACCGCTTCGACTTCGCCCGGCTTGTTCTCCAAGGCCGCGCGTTTTTCCTGGATCGGCGCAAGCTCCTCGACCACATGCTTGATCATGACCCTCTTGCATTCGAGACAGCCGATGCCGGCGCTGCGGCAGCCCTTCGATACATAGTCGATTTCATCCGGCGTGCAGTAAATTTTGTGGAGCTGAAACGCCGGGCATTTTTCCGGCTCGCCCGGATCGGTCCGTCGCACCCGCGCCGGATCGGTCATCATACGGCTTAATTTTTGATCGACTTCCTTCGGCGTATCCGAGAGAAAGACGGCATTATTGTAGCTTTTGCTCATCTTGCGACCGTCCAATCCTGGCAATTTCTGCGTTTCGGTTAAAAGCACTTCAGGTTCCGGAAAAATCGGCCGGTAAGTCTGATTAAAGCGCCGCACAATTTCTCGCGTCAGCTCCACGTGCGGAGCCTGGTCCACACCCACGGGAACCTTGTTGGCCTTGTAAATCGTAATGTCCGCGGCCTGCAGCACCGGGTAACCCAGAAAGCCAAAAGTCGAGAGATCTTTGCCGACGAGCTCTTTGATCTGCTCTTTATAAGTCGGATTGCGCTCGAGCCACGGCACCGGGGTGATCATCGAGAAAAGCAAAAACAGTTCCGCGTGCTCCTTGATGCGAGATTGACGGAAAATAACCGAGCGCGCCGGGTCGAGCCCCACGGCCAGCCAATCCATCACCATTTCCAACGTGCTTTGATTGATCCCTTGCGGCGCAGCGTAATCCGTCGTGAGCGCGTGCCAATCGGCAACGAAAAAGTAGCAGCGGTAATGGTCCTGCAGGCGAACCCAGTTCTTCAGCGCGCCATGCAAGTGGCCGAGATGAAGCCGTCCCGTGGGTCTCGCGCCGCTAACGATTGTCTCCATATGATCCTAGTTTATAGGCTATTCAGGGTTTCCTGTGAAGAAGGATTCACCACAAAGACCCAAGGCGGCTGAGCCGCAACCAAAAAGAAGAAACAGATTTTACCACTGAGACACGGAGTTCGCAGAGTTCGGAGTATTTTTTAATCAAGACCTCTTCGCTCTGCGCCCTCCGTGGTTCGGCGGGCTCACCACGTCCCGAGCCCGTCGAGGGACGCGCCTCGGCGGTGCAATCTCCGAGTCCTGCTCACACGGAAGCCTGAAGACCCGGTTTATAGAAGTCCAAAATACAAATTCAGCAATAACTCCATCGGCGGCCCGATCACGTGGTCTAAAGTACGCGTCATCAGTAAGACAATCACGATCAGAAAGCCGTACGGCTCAACCCTTGCCAACATCGACGACTGCGGCTCGGGCAACAGCCCGACCATGACCCTGCCTCCGTCAAGCGGCGGGATCGGAAAGGCATTGAAGACCGCCAACACAACGTTGATCAACACTCCGTTTCGCGCCATCAACGAGATGGGCGCAAAAAAATCAAACCATGCCGCGCCCTCTGATCGTGGCGCCGCCGAAGACAACGGCAACGTGACTTTCAGGACCAGGATGCATCCTAAGGCCAGCAATAGGTTTGTCATCGGACCGGCTAACGCAACCCAGATCATGTCCCGTTTCGGATTGCGCAGATTGTGAAAATTCACAGGCACGGGTTTTGCGTAACCGAACAGAAACGGCGACCGAGAAATGATCAGCAACAGCGGAATGAGTATGGTACCGAAAAGATCGATGTGCGCGATGGGGTTTAACGTCAATCTTCCCATCCGGGCCGCCGTCGGATCCCCCAATCGATTGGCCACCCAACCATGAGCAACTTCGTGAAAAATGATGGCCACCAGAATCGGCAGCGCCCATATGGCGATATCTTGAATCGTTTGTTCCAATACCGTCTCATCCGTCAGACAATTTCATATGAATACGGCAAGCCTGTAGAAAAGACAAGAAGACGGAAAAACATCGCGATGACGCGCCGCGGATGGTGGCTCTGGGTGTCGCGAATCGATCCATACTTTATTTTCTCTTACCGTCTTCGCGGGGATGAAAACGGCGATGAACTTCTTTCAGGCGCGCGCCGTTGACGTGCGTGTAGATCTGGGTCGTGGAGATATCCGCGTGTCCCAACATCAATTGCACCGAGCGGAGATCGGCGCCGCCCTCGACCAGATGAGTGGCAAAAGAATGGCGCAGCGTGTGCGGCGTCACTTTTTTTTCAATACCCGCGGCCAAGGCATGGCGGCGAATGAGCTTCCAGAAGCCCTGGCGTGACAACGGTCTACCGGAGCGCGTCGTAAATAGAAATGGACTTGACCTGCCCTTCAATAATTTCGGCCTTCCTTCCTTCATATAGGTTAGAAGTTTATCCCGCGCCCATTGTCCAAAAGGAACCGCGCGCATCTTAGCGCCCTTGCCCTTTACCGTGAGATAGTCTCCTTGGAAATCGACCTGTTGGAGCTGTAGCGAAACAAGTTCCGAAACGCGCAGTCCGGTCGCGTACAAAAGCTCGAGCATCGCCTGGTCGCGCAGGCCCAGAGCATGCGACGGCTGAGGTTGAGCAAGCAATCTGCGCACCTCGTCCGCCGATAACGTGTGCGGCAACCTTCTGCTTGCCGGCACAAGGTGAAACGCCGGCAGCGGATCGTCGGTGATGAGTCCTTCCGTTTGCAAGAATCGATATAAGCGTCGCAGAGTGACAACGTGACGCGCGATGCTGCGCGCGCTCAACCCCAGACGCCGGAGTGACGAGACATAGGACCGCAGTTGTAGCGTCTGCACCTGCTCCCACGAAGCAACGCCCTGGCGCGCCAAAAATTCGGCAAGCCGCGAAAGATCGCGGCTATAGGCTTCGACCGTGTTCTTCGCCAACCCTTTCTCGACGCTGACCATCGCGAGAAAAGAATCAATGTGAGGACTGAGCGTTTCTTTCATCTTGCGGCGCGAGATTCAAATAGAGCACTCGCTTGGTCTCTTCGAGACGGGCAGGATCGGAAATTTTCCCAGCATTTTCATCGGTGACATAGAAGATGTCCGCGGCCTGGTCGACGTTGGTTGAAATTTTGGCGACGTGAATCGACAGGCCAAGCTGATGCAGGGCGTAGGTGATGGTAAAAAGAACGCCGATCCGATCGGCGGTAAAGACCTCAACGATGGTAAAATCTTCTGACGCTTCATTATCGATCTGGATCGTTGTGGTCACCGTCGGCAGGTGCTTCTGTAAAAGCATCGAAGTGCCGGACGAGGCCACGAGCCGCGCAACGTCGGTCTTTCCCTCGAGAACGCCCTCGAGATGCGAGCGGAATTTTGTCCATTTCACCTCCGACATCACCGTCTCGGATTTGCCGTGATGTGAAACGCGAAACACGTCCAATATGCGGCCGTCATTGGCGGTAAAAATGCGCGCGTTTAAAATATCCAAGCGCAGCGCCGTAAAAACGCCGGTGATCGCGGCGAAGAGTCCGGGGCGATCGGTCGTGCAAACCACCACTGAGCTGCAGTCCTTCTCGGGAAAATGCTTGACACTGATGACCGCCCCTTTGCCCGCGAACTCATCCATTAAGGCAAAATGCTCCAGGATTTCGGATTCCGAGGTGGTAAAAAAATATCGCACCGGCATGGCTTCGATGAATCGATCGATTGCTTCGACCGGATATTCCTTGGAGATCTCGCGCCGAATGCGGCCGTGGATTCGGCGCAAAATGGCGGAAGCATCGGGTCGTTCAAAGCCGCCTTTTTCCATCTCTTCCAATACGTCTAACGCTTTAATATAAAGCTCGCCCAGCAACGAAGCTTTCCAGGGGTTCCAGATCTCCGGCCCCACACCCTTCACGTCCGCAAAGGTCAACAGATAAAGCATTTTTAGATTATTGCTGGTGCCCATCGTCTCGGCGAAGCTGCGGATGGTCCTCTCATCCTCCAAGTCGCGCCGGAATGCCGTGTGCGTCATCAAGAGGTGATGACGCACCAGGAACTCCACCAGCACGCCATCGTCCACATTAAGGCGCATACGCCGCGCGATCGGCATGATCATATTCGCGCCGATCTCCGAGTGCCCGCCGCCGTATCCTTTGCCGATGTCATGAAACATCAGCCCGAGATAAAGCAACTCAATTTTGTCCGCCTCGCGCGCCAACTGAGTCAGGAGCGGCAAGGAGTCGTTATACGCGCCGGCCTTTAGCTCTTCGATCTCCTTAATGAGACGCAGGGAATGCTGGTCGACGGTGTAAATGTGATAAGCGTCATGCAGGACCATGCACAGCAACTTCCCGAATTCCGGAATGAACGCGCCCAACACACCGGTGCGGTGCATTTCGGACAGCGTTTCGTAAACACGCTCCTTCCATTTGAGTATGTCAAAAAACGGGATGTTCGCCGCGGCCGAACGCCGGAACCGCTCGTCGATGAGGTCCAGATGCGCGCGTATGAGCGAGCGCGCTTCGTGACTCAAATCGCAACGGCCCTTCTGCGCGTCGGCGAAAATCCGGAGCAAATTTCCAGGGTCCGATTTGAGAATTTCCGGTTTGGTCAATGTGAGCTCGCCTTTGGAAAGACGCACCCCTTCGCGCAAGGTCTTGGCAAACACCGACCGCCCTTTGAAAAAGCGCCGAGCGGAATCCGTGAGACGCTGCGCGACCAACGCCGTAAGGCGACCGACCCGCGAAGCGTGCAAGTAATAGCCGCGCATGAAAACCTCGACGCCTTTTAGCGTTCCCTCGCCTTCAAATCCCAGAGCGCGGCTGACCTTTTCCTGCTCCTCAAAAGTGAGCTGATCATGATGCTTGCCGGTCGAGAAATGCAGTTCGTTGCGCACGCGCAGCAAAAAATCCTGCGACTCTTTGAGCGCGGCCACCTCGTCGACGGTGATCACTCCGTTGACGGCCAACGCGTCGAAATCTCGAGCGTTCAAACACACCCTGCCGATCCATCGAGCAGTATGGATATCGCGCAGTCCGCCTTCTCCTTCCTTCACTTCGGGCTCGAGCAGATAGACCGATCCGCCATAGTTTGCATGCCGCAGCCGGCTTTCTTCGAGCTTCTCTTTAATAAATTGATGGGCCCGTTTCTTGATCAGGCGTTTCTCGAAGGTTCTCTCAAATTCACCGTAGAGTGAATAATCCCCGCACAGGAAACGAGAGTCCAAGATTGTGGTTTTGACCTTCATGTTCGTTTCGGCAAGGCGGATGGATTCGGAAACCGTTCGCACGGCGCTGCCCACCTGCAAACCGGCGTCCCAGAGCGTGTAGAGCAGTTTTTCGGTCACCGACTCGACGTACGGAGATATCTTCCACGAGTACAGGAACAACAGATCGATATCGGACTGCGGATTGAGCTCGCCCCGTCCATAACCGCCCTGCGCAATGACCGCGCACTGCTGATTCTTGGCGGGAAAGCGGCGGATGAAATCATCGCTCACCGCCGTGAACAGAAAGCGAATCATAGAATCCATAACTGTGGTGTAAGCCGCGACAATTTCCATTCCACCGCCGCCCGCGCGATGTTTTTCACGCAAAACCTGCCGCGCTTTCTGAATATAATTACGCGCCAAACCGATCAGATCGTTTTGATCTTGGGTTTCGTCCAGCAGAGAACGGGACAGCGCTATGGCATCCACGCGGCACTTGCTCCTATCGTTATCCTATAAGGTCTTTGCCGCCACGACCGTTTGGTTATACTTTTGAATACCTTCGTACAACGAATCCACGACGGCCTCTTGATAGCGCTCCTGCGCCATCGCCCGGCCTTCGCTTTTATTGGTGATAAAAAACATTTCCACCAGTACGCTGGGCATCCGCGCGCCGACGAGAACGTAAAAGAGCGCTTTTTTAACTCCTAGATCCCTGACATCGGCCATTTGCCTCGCCATCGTGCCCACCAACGATCCCTGCAGGCGATGCGCCAAAGTGATGGAATCTTCGAGTTTCATATTTTGCGTCATATCGCTCAGGATGAACTGCAGATCGGAGACCTTGTTGCGCGCCGTGCCGTTCTCTCGCGAGGCCAAGCGAATGGACGCTTCATCCGTGGTGTTATCCAGATAGTAGGTTTCCAGGCCGCGCGCGTCGCCGTTCGGGCTCGCGTTCATGTGCAGGGACACAAAGAGATCGGCATCTTCCGCGTTGGCGATGGCGGTTCTGTCTTCGAGCCGCACGAAGCTATCGTCTTTCCGCGTCAACACAACTTCGATGCCCATCTCCTGCTGGAGTTTTCTAGCGAGTTTTCGGGCGACGCTAAGAACGACGTCTTTTTCCGCCATACCGCCCAAGCCGACCGCGCCGGGATCCCTTCCGCCGTGTCCGGGATCGAGAACAATTTTGCGTATACCCACAGAGGCGGGCTTTGCGGCTTTTGCCGGCGGAACGACGGTCTTGGTCTTGCTCAGCGACACGGGCGCTTCCAGCGCATTCTGCCCTTGAATATCGACGACCAGGCGATAAGGGTCAGGCAAGAAAAACACATTGTGGCTGCGCAGGCTGGTCATATCGAGAACGACTCGAACCACATTTTGACTAAACTGGGCAACGCGCACCTGGCGTAAAAGCCCATCGCCCACCTTGATCGGGTCCTTGGAGTCCACGGCCAGTAGGGCGCCGAAAATGTCGATGTAGATGCGCGGCGGCAGCCCTTTCGAAGCGTCCCCGTTCAAGCGATGCGACTCAAACCGAGCTTCCTGAGAGAGCTCCATCATCACCCGGGTGTACGTCTTCGATGACAGGAAACGCACCGCGGATAATTTCGCCTTTTCCGGCCCGAGCGGAGCGCCCGGCTCGGCCAATTTTTCTTCGTTCGCTCTACTGACCGCTCCGGTGGCGGCGCTCGATTCCTTGAGCTCATCATTCCTTTGTGTCTCCGCCGGCCCATTCTGCACTCTACGGTCTTGGCCGCGAGCGAAGTCAGGGGGGAGAATCATAGCGACGGCTGTGCCTGCGAGCACGATTAGAAGATGTCTTGTAAACATGGAATACCTCGCCTCTGTCGAACCCTTATTTTTTTGCCTCCTCCGGGTTTACTGTGA
>JBGPIK010000305.1:0-8460 GCA_041484845.1 Binatia bacterium
CAACTCCAGGGCTTGCGCCAAGGGCGCCGGGCAGATCAAATAGTATTGCCGCGTCTGGTTGGCTCGCTCGATCACCTGTACTTTGGTAATGTATCCCATAGTGAGGAATTATACACATAGTGATATCACTAGTCAAGGAATAGTTTGGGGATTTTTTCTCACGACCGCCGAGTTCGCAGAGTTCGGAGTATTCTTTTAATCAATAACTCTTCGCTCCGCGCCCTCCGTGGTTCGGCGGGCTCACCACGTCCCGAGCCCGTCGAGGGACGCGCCTCGGCGGTGCAATCTCCGAGCCCTGCTTCACATGGAAGCCTGAAGACCTTTCTTTTGTGACTCGCGGTATCTGGAATCTTGCAACGAAGCGTTTTTGTACTTGGGCGCAAGGGAATAGGGCGGGGTTTCTTCTCGTCAATGCGACCGTTGTCATAAGGGTGTCTTCACCTCTCGCCCGCCTGCTTCTACTAGCACCTGTTCTGAAGCAAACGGCTTTCCTTCCAGCCTGTCTTTTAGCCAATCCACCATCGTCATTCGAACTTGGGGGTAGTGGGGGATCGAATGCCTTTCTCCCTCGAAGACAACGAGTCTTTTTGGAGATCGTACTTCGTGAAAAATCTGCTCGGTGAATTCAAGCGGACACAACTCGTCATCTTCCCCGGTTACAATCTCGTATGGGCAGGGCACTTTAGATGCCACACCCATCAAGCTGAAGCTTTTGGCGAATTCATCGAAAGCGGCCTCGTCATCGTAGCCGGCCATATGCATGAAATTGAGTTTATACGTCGGTGACGCGCGGTTGAAAAGAGTGTAGTGGCCAGGCTCAAGACAAGGGGCTCCCACCGCGCAAGCCTTGATGCGGGGCTCTATCGCTGCGATACGGGTTCCCCAGTAGCTACCCATACTCCAACCAAAAAGAGCCAAACGGTTGCTGTCGATCTCCGAGCGCCCACAGAGGTAGTCGCAAGCAGCTTTTCCCACCGGTTCACAGTTGGTTGCATTGGCGGTTATCCCGCGTGATCTCGTTTCTCCCCTCCCGGGAGGATCGATGGCCAAAAGCGCAATTCCGCGATCCAGGAACGGATCGCCCGATAGAGCAATCTCTTCTTTAACCGAATCCATACCTTGCACGGAGATTACGCAGGGAAGTTTCTCCCCCGGTCTGATTCCAGCGGGAAAATGAAGCAGAGCAGCAATCGATTTGTCTTCGAAGGGTAATTCCACGCGCTCGATCGGATGATCCGCCAACCGGATGTACTCGTTGTAACAAACCCGGATCTTTTCTTCCCACGCGATCTTCTGAGGATTATCTTCAAAAATCCCCCACACCGCATAAACGTAAAAGAGGGCAGCGGCGTAGTAGTGATTGCGCGCGAATTCTCTGTGTCCTTCCTGATCGGCTTTGGTGGCCATCTCTTCGCGGCGCCGGGCGGCGCGGTGAAATTCCCGCGGGATGTCGGTGAATTTCTGGATTCGCTGGCTCATTTCCCTGATCTCCATGACCGCGCCCGGTCCGCAGAGTCGAATCATGATAGCGGTTCTGGCTCGGTCCCAGTCGAGACCGTTGGCCTGAATGATTTGATCCAGAATCCAACGATTGTCCCACCAGCGTTTCATTTTTTTTCGGTTTCAACTCTCATGGCCACCTCCAAAAGCACTAAGGCGTCTCGGGCGGGAATCACATAAAAAAACTGGATGAGAAGCTGAGGCCATTACACTCCTATAACGCCGGCAATTGCAGCGAGTCAAATTGTGTCCTCCTGAAAGAATTGCTTTTCGCCCCTCGCGGGCCGAAATATTATTGCTAAACGGGGGATATCGATTATAGAATTCGTGGCAATGGCAACTGCGTTCCGCTCAGATGGGAGTCGTTGGGTTTCTACCATTTCCGACCCGCGGGTCGCGGACCTCGGGCGGGCCGGCAGAGTTCGGGTCGCGCTTTTCCCCTCGTTCCTGTACAGCAAGGACCCGGTGACCGGTGATCTACGGGGAGTGGGAATAGAGATTGCTCGCGCACTCGCAGCGCGCCTCAGAGTTAAGTTTCTACCGGTCGAATACACCGCTCCTCCTAAGGTTATGGAAGGCCTTAATGCCGGCGCATGCGACGTGGGGTTTCTCGGAATCGATCCCTCTCGTCTTGCCGAGGTAGACTTCTCGCCTCCATTAATGCAGGTCGACTGGACCTATCTGGTCGCCGCTGGCTCCTCAATCCATAGCGTCGCAGACGCCGACCGGACCGGGGTTCGCATCGCCGTCGTGCGCAATCACGCCATGGACTTCGCTCTGAGGCGCATACTGAGACAAGCCGAGCCGGTGTGGGCCGAGACGCCGGACGGCACTTTTGACGTGCTGCGGAGCGGACATGCGGACGTGCAGGCGGGAGTCCGCTCGGCGCTCATGGAGTATTCCAGCCAGCTACCCGGCTCACGAGTGCTCGAGGATCGCTACGGGAGCAACTCCGTAGCGATGGTGGTTCCGAGGGGCCGAGCCGAGCGGCTCGCTTACATTAGCGAGTTCATCGAAGAGGCCAAAGCTTCGGGGTTGGTGCAACGGGCGATCGACAGTGCAGGCTTGCGCGGAGTCCTGGTGCCACCGATGGAAACCCTCAACACTCGGAAATGATTGCTCGCCAAGCATAATGTCGGGAGATCGACCCTCTCTTTAGACGCTCTACTTTATCCTTCCAGTTGTTCCCGAGTTCTCTTATAAGTCGCAGTTCTATATAAGCTTCGACGGCGGCCGGCGGACCGTAAAGTTTTTTCCAGACGAATACTTGACACATATAATATTACAGTTTAAAACATATGCTAATCCAATCTGGTTTACGCCATCCGGTCTCGTGACTGACTTTTCAGCAAGAGCAAACGAAAATGTGTAACTGGCCATTGGTAAGACGCCCTAACGCTTTACTTCTTTTGTTGTTTGCCAGCCTGTTTCTCGTTCCGATCGAGACGCGCGCGCAAGTCAGCAAAACCGTCGTCCAGCAGGATTGGGAGAAGCTTCTCGATGCCGCAAAAAAAGAAGGGAAAGTCACGGTATCGATTCCCGCCACCGCCGAGATGAGAAAACAAGTGGAGGAGAATTTTAGGAAAAAGTTCGGCATCGAGGTTGAGGTATTTACGGCGCGCGGCAGCTAGGCCGTGCGGCGGATGGCCGATGAGTTTAAGGCCGGCGTCCGAAACTTCGACCTGCACATCGGCGGTTCCAATTCCGCGGTATCTGGGCTGCTGGACGAGGGAATGTTGGATGCGGTTGAGCCATGGCTCGTTTTGCCGGAGGTCAAAGATCCGAAATACTGGTGGGGTGGTCATATGTGGGTCGATAACGCAAAGCGCTACATATACGCATTTCAGGCCTACATTACTGAAAGTCTCTGGTGCAACACCGACCTGGTGAAGCCAAACGAGATACGCTCCTACGACGATTTCTTAAATCCAAAATGGAAAGGCAAGATTGGCTTTCTGGATCCAAGGAGTCCGGGGGCGGGCGACTCGAATTGGTCCTTTATATGGAGCGTGAAGGGCGAAGAGTATCTCAAGAGACTTGTGGCTCAGGATTTGTTCGTGGGCCGCGACCAAAGAGTTCTCGCTGAAAGCCTCGCTAAGGGAAAAGTGGCGCTGATGATAGGGTTAACCTACTACAGTTACGTTCCGTTTCTGAAAGCCGGACTTCCTGTAAAGGCTCTGCCAACGATGAAAGAGGGTACGTTCGGCACTGCCGGAAGCGGCAATTTAGCTATCATCAAGAGTCCCGCGCACCCAAATGCAACTAAAGTATTCGTGAATTGGGTGCTCTCGCGCGAAGGACAAGATGTTGTTCCCCGCGCATTGGGTCAAGCAACGCGCCGATTGGACGTCGACACGAAATGGCTAAAAGACAGCGGCGTTATTGCAGCGAAGGACCGCATGACGGTGAAAGAATACCTGCAAATAGAGAATCAATCCGAAGAGAAGCTAGACAAAGTGCGAGCGCCTGCATTGAAAGTCGCACAGACTTTGTTGCCATAGCCTGAATGTAACAATTTGGTCGTCCCGGAAGGAACTTATCGAATGCCCAATGCCTACTATGGCGATTTTCGCGCCTACCTAGACGTCCTCGATCAGCGTGGCAAGCTCCATCGTTGGCTGCGGCCGGTCAATAAAGATACCGAGTTGATGCCGCTCATGCGCCTTCAATATCGTGGCATCGCTGACGAGAAAAGACAGGCATTCTTATTCGAAAACGTGGTCGATAGCCGCAACAGAAAACACGCCATCAAAGTAGCAACCGGTGTTTATGGCTCGTCGCGCGAAATCGTTTCTTTAGGCTTGGGCTGCGATCAGCCTCTTGAGATCTATGAAAAGTGGCGCAAGGCGCTCGCCGGACCGATCGAACCCCGCAGGGTCACCCAGGCTGCCGTTCAAGAGGAGATTTACACCGGAGCGAGGTTGAAAGAATTCGGCATGACCAGCTTGCCGGCGCCTGTCGAGGAGCCGGGGTTTAGCGGCGGCATACGCGTCACGGCGCCGTTTATTACCCAAGAGCCGGAAACCGGGGTGCGCAATGTGGGAATGTATAGCGGACATTTTCGGAGTGACGACAAATTGATCGCGGGCATTGCGCCCACACATCACGCGATGCTCTATCATCATCGCAATGCGGCGAGCCGCAACGAGCCCCTGCCGGTTGCCATTGTCCTCGGCGCGTTGCCCGATATCAACTTTGTCGCCGCCGCCAACCTGCCGTACGGCGTCGATGAGCTTGCGGTCGCCGGCGGCATCCGTGGTCGCCCGGTGGATGTCGTTCCGTGCAAAACGATTCCGCTTGAAGTGCCCGCCGAAGCGGAAATCGTCATCGAAGGCGAAATATCGCCGGACCGAAAAGAGCGCGGAGAACCTTTCAGCGATTATCCGGGTTACCTCATGGTTGAAAGGGAGTTCCGGGCGGTAATCGACGTCAAGGCCATTACGATGCGGCGGAATGCGATTTTGACGGCCATTCTCGTCGGGCTGCCTCCCAGCGAGTCCAACGGCATCTCCCGAACCTGCCGCGAAATGATGCTCTACAACTTTCTCCGATACAGCTGCGCCATGCCCGAAGTTTTGGAAGTGTCGTGCCCGGAGATGGGCGGCGGCTGGAACTGGTGGGTGATACGGATGAAAAAGAGCCATCCGAGCAAACCCAAACAAGCGTTGCGCGCTGCGTCGGGAATGGATCCGACGAACAAGATGATTATCGTCGTCGATGAGGATATCGACCCCAAGGATCCCGATATGGTGATGTGGGCGCTCAGTTTCGCCATGCAGCCGCACCGGGACGTCGAGATCAGCACCGGGCGGGTGCCGCTGCTCGACCCTTCGGCGCATTCGCTCATGAACAATCGTGAGGAGCGCAGTTTTCCGGGACCGGTGGGTTGCTCGGGGTTGTTGATCGATGCGACGCGCAAGGGACCGTTTCCGCCGGTGGGATTGCCCAAGAAAGCTTACATGGAGAGCGCTTTGAAGATCTGGCGCGAAGAGCAAATGGGGGAATTGAAACTTAAGACGCCGTGGTTCGGATATCCCCTGGGCCTTTGGGACGCGGAGGACGACGCCCTCGCGGAAGCAGTGGCGCGTGGCGAATACTTTCAGTCCAAACCGCAGAAAGGACACAGCTAACAGTGGCTAAACGAGAAACCAGTTATGAGGCGTGGCTGCGCGAAGAAGGGATTCCGGTCGTCCAGGGATATGGCATCGAGGATGTGGCGGTACTGCCGCGCCAACGATGGAAGAGAACGGGAGGCAGCGGCGCCTATATCGAGCTCAAAGGAATGGAGGGATTCACCGGTATGTACGTCGGCGAAATCCCCGCTGGCGGCGCGCTCAATCCTGAAAACCATCTATATGAGGAACTGATTTATATTTTGCGCGGCGTCGGCGCGACGGAGATCTGGTCTGCCGGCGACGAGAAGCGCAAACAGCACTTCGAATGGCAGCCGGGAAGTGTGTTCGCGATTCCCCTTAACACTCATCACCGCATGGTGAACGGCAGCAATGAACCGGCGCTTTTCCTGGCCGTCACCAGCGCGCCGCTGATGATCGATTTGCTGCACAACATTTCGTTCGTCTTCGGGTGCGACTATAAATTCGACGACCGCTTTGACGGCCAGGCCAACTATTTCGTTCCCACCTTAGATCGCAAAGAGGTCGGCGGTTTCATCAATTGGGAGTCGAACTTTATCGCCGATGCGCGCGGCGCCCTGGTCGATCCGTCGGAGGCGAAAGGATTCGGCGTACGCATCACGTCGTTCGATATGGGCGGCAGCACGCTGGTGGGGCACATCGCCGAGTGGCCGGTGGGCCGCTATCACAAAGCTCATTTTCATCAGGGTGGCGCGATTTTGCTCATCTTGCGCTCCCAAGGCTACACGCTCATGTGGCCTCAGGAGGCGGGGGTCAGGCCTTACCGTTCGGGTCATGGCGATCAAGTCGTCAAGGTGAACTGGCGCGAGGGAAGCGTTTTCAGCCCGCCGAGCGGATGGTTCCACCAGCACTTCAATACCGGCAAAGAAAAAGCCCGGCAGCTCGCGTTTCGCTACAGCGGTGAATCGGGAAAATTTCTTCTCGGCTGCTGGCGCGCCATTAACAAAGAAGGCGTGCGCACCAGCATTCGTGACGGCGGCACTCTCATCGAATATGAAGATGAGGATCCGCAGATTCGCCGGGATTTTGAAGCCGCGATCAAAGAAATCGGCGTGCCGATGGAGATGCCGCGTTTCGAGTACGCGGCCGCCTGAGAGTTAACGACTGTGTCGCGATTTGAGCGCCCTCTCCCTGTCATGCTGAGCAAAGCGAAGCATCTCGCATTTTCAGTGGATTACGAAGAGGAGATTCTTCGGCTTCGCCTCATAATGACGTTGCTTCTTATTGCTCTGTCATTGTTGATACCCGTTCCGTCCATAGCGCAAGGCGCAAAAGCCGCTGCGCAGACGGAATGGGACAAAACTCTCGAGCTTGGCAAAAAAGAAGGCAAAGTGGTGGTGTCGATTCCCGCGAGCGCGGAGCTTCGGGCAGCAATCGAGAAACAATTTGCAGCGCGCTTCGGCATCGATGTGGAGCCGGTGGTGAGCCGCGCGTCGAATATCGTCAGAAAAATCGTCGATGAAGCCAGCGCGGGAATCCATTACGTCGATCTCCACATCGGCGGCAGCGAGTCGATTATTACCGGTCTTCTGCCCGAAGGTATTCTCGAGCCGATCGACGGTTTGATGCTGCTGCCGGAGGTGAGAGATCCAAAACAGTGGTGGGGCGGCCACATCTTCGTCGATAACGCAAAGAAGTTCGCGTATGCATCGCTTGCCTACCAGTCGGAGAGTCTCTGGTACCAACCGCGGCTTATGAAGGCTGAAGAAGTGCGCTCTTTCGACGACTTCCTGGATGATAAGTGGAAGGGGAGAATCGGCATCCTCGATCCGCGCACGCCCGGCTCCGGCGCCTCGATGTGGTCCTACCTGAGGGAAGTTAAAGGCGAAGAGTACCTCAAGCGCCTGGTCGGCCAAAAACTATTCATCAATCGCGATCAACGCGTGCTGGCCGAAAATCTCGCCAGAGAAAAAATCGCCGTCGTTATCGGTCTAACTTACTACTCCTATGCTCCGTTTATTAAGGCGGGGCTTTCGGTGCAGCCGTTGCCTGCGCCGAAAGAAGGCCTTTACGTTAGTGGCGGAAGCGGTCATCTGGCGGTGTTGAAAAATCTGCCTCATCCCAACGCCGGTAAAATATTCGCCAACTGGTTCCTGAGCAAAGAAGGCCAGCAGATTTACTCCAAAGCTCTGGTTCAGGGCACGCGCCGCCTGGATGTGGATACCCATTGGCTCAAAGAAGTGGGAGTGATCGCGGCGAAAGACGTTTTGACAATCGAGCAGTATTACAAGCGTGAAAATCAATCCGAGGACAAGATCAACCGCATGCGCGAGCCGGCCGCGGCGCTGGCAAGAAAGCTGTTGGATTAGGAATAAACATGCGCCCAGTCAAAAAGATTTTGCTGTTCATCGTCGCGCTGGTGCTCAATTCCCCGCTTCACCTTGCTGGGGCGCAATCGCTGCAAGGAAAGAACAACGAATGGGACAAGCTGGTCGCTGCGGCCAACAAAGAAGGCAAAGTTGTGGTTTCGATTCCGACAAGCGCCGAGCTGCGCACACAGTTCGAAAGCGCTTTTCGCGCCGCGTTTCCGGGAATCGACCTCGAACTAGACGTCGGTCGCGGCGGATCCAACATCAACAAGATTGTGGAAGAACATAACGCCGGGGCGCGCCGGGTCGATCTCCACATCGGCGGGACCGTTTCCATTATCACCGGGCTATTGGAACAGAATCTGCTGGAGCCGATTATGCCCATGATGATGCTGCCCGAAGTCAAAGATCCCAGAAATTGGTGGGCTGGTCATCTGTGGGCGGATCACGCCAAAAGAGATGTTTACAGCTTTACCGCGTACATCACCGAGACCGCC
>JBGPIK010000306.1:0-8456 GCA_041484845.1 Binatia bacterium
AGAGCGAGGCATAGAGGCGAACAGTTTCAATGCCGTGTTCGGTGCTCGGTTCGCCGCTTGCGCTTTGCCACGGGCGTTCGCTCCAGCAATTCGGTTTGCGGGCTGCTCCAAGGCACAGGCTCATTGCCTCGGTCTGGAGAGCTCGCCTCTCGATTGACTTTGATGTGAGAAATACGGGCTAAAGGGTCTGAGGCCCATTGTCACCGTGTAGGGCTTACGCCGAGCGTTATATACTACTTCCGCTGTCGAATCCTGGGTCATCCGCGGCCGACGAAAGGAATGGCCTTTTTCTCGGTGCGCTCCAGGTACCTGACAAACGTATACTTGTTCTCCGCGAGATCCGTGGTGGGCCGGGGAATTTCGCGATGAAGGAGGCTTTCTTCGACTTTACAAACAAAAAAACCGAGCTCGTTGTGATCGAGGGCCGTTAATCCTTCTTTTTTGAAATCCTCAATTTTTCTAATCGTGACGGCGTTACGAATGCCGGCTCCCTTAGCTATGGCTTCCAGGTCCGTGTTCCCCGAAGTAGCGGTCGGATAGCTGATGCGGCTACCGCTATAAACGCCGTTGTCGAAGACGTAAACAACCAGATTTTTGGGTTGCAAATTCCCAAGCGTCGGCAGATTGAAAAGCGACAGCAAAAGGCTGCCGTCGGAATCAAGCACGATGATTTTTCGGTGCGGCAGCGCCAGAGCCAATCCCATTCCAACGCCGACCGCGCAGCCCATCATGCCGAGGAGCAAATTTCCTTCATGTTGTGACAAGTGCGACCATTCGATCCGCTGCCCGCTTTGAGAGGTCACGACCAGTTGGTCTGTCCTGCGCGCCGCCAAAAGCTCCAGACATTCGTAACGAATCATAGGCTAAACTCTCCGCCAAAAAGCAGCGCTACCGGGCTGCGCAAAGAATTTGCCGCCCGCACCGCATCTTTAATTTTGATCTCGAGCCGGTCGCCGTCTTCAAGAACCAAGTACTCTATCCCCAAGGCCTGGAGCAGCGGGACCGTTCGATTGCCGATAGTGGCATAGAGAAAGCTGTTCCGTTGATCGGGAAATCCTCCGAGGAACGCGCCGACTAACACGAGGGGCACGCCCAGTTGTTTGCCGACGGTCAACAAACTGTAACTCGAAACGTAGAGCCCGCTGTTTTCCAGATAGACCGCCGCTTGCTTGCCCCCCAGCGTCGCGCCGGCAGCGATGGTTACCGCTTCGGCTTCGCTCGCCACCGGCACCAGTTGTACATCACGATCATCCTGAAGGATTGGAACGATCTGGCTCAGTCGAGTCTCGGGGAGGTAAGTTATCAAATTGATTCCTGCGGCCTTGAGGCCTTGAACTAAACGTTTTGCGAGTTGGTCTTCCATAGTCTTTCTTGATTACAATTTTGACCGCTCGATTACAATTGACGTTAGTTCATTTGCACCGTCAGCCGGCGCGTCAACGAAACGCAAGGACCCAGCTATAAATGACCAGAGCCAGCGCTGCGCTACTGCAGGCCCACTGGATCCGTAGCGCCGGTGGATTGGGAGCCATGAAACCGATCAAAATTCCTGACGCGCCGCCGAGCAGCAAGCCAAAAAGATGAGCCCAAACGTCGACGCGCTCTCCTCCGCTCCCGAGCATCGCGAGAAGCGCAAGTGCGGCCGCAATGGGCATCCAGGCCCGCCGTTTATGCGCGGCTTTGCGCCAGCGCCTGAGCACGCCGAGGCCGCCGAGCACGCCGACGGCGGCAAAAACCGAAGTAGAAGCTCCTACCGAGACGTGGGAAGAACCGTGCAGAACGGCGTTGGCAAGATTTCCGCCGCTACCGGCCAACAGGACCAGAGCCGAGCCGAGCCCCAGTCCCAGCATGCCGAACACCGCACTGAAAAAAACGGCAGCGCCGACGGCGTTGCTCGACGCGTGAACAATATCGGCATGCAGCGTGAGAGCCGTCACCGCACGCCAGATCTCGCCATGGAGTATCTGGTTCGCATCCGCACTGCCGCGTTCGAACCAAGCCACATTCGGCATCCATACATCGGTTACGAAGAAAAAGAGGAGAAGCGCCGCCGCAATGCCGATGGCCGGCAGCAGGCCTGCAGACCCGATCAGCTCATCTGCCTGCTTTAATTTCGGTGGATTCTCTCTCTCGTAGGCCGCGAGCGCGGTCAGTGCCCGTTCCACCTCTTTCTCCGGCACGCTGAGAATAATGTCTTCCTGCGCCCGCCGCACGGTCGGCGTAAGGCCCTCGGCAACGAGAACAAGCTCCCACTCTTCGGCTAAGCGGTGTTCTCGTGTAACGCGCACAGAGATTTCGGAACTTTGGCTCATCATCAGCGTACGGGATAACCTTGCGCCGCGGAGCCCCTCCGCGGCGCTGTCTCCTCACCTATTCGTCGTATTGGAGCTTTACTCCACACGAGACCAAAAGACCGTTCGGCCTCGAAAGTTATTATAGCGCCCACCGCCTGTGAACCGTAAACTCACAATCGTATTTTTTGGTTGCCGCAGGTATCCAAATTGACCCGATCATCAACAAGCGCGTTTCAAGGTGGTATCGCCCAGAACGCTGCCGCCTGGAGCGCGTGCAGCGAGGCAACCCGTGTGACCGAACGACTAGCGCAAATGCATTACATCATTTTCGCCGCAGGAATTTGCGCATCGAAGGGCAATAGTAATTGACGTTCAGTGTCGAGATTTCTACAATGATTTTTTTCATAGCCGTATTTTTATGAATTCGTCATTTCTTTCTTTCATAGACGCATCAAATATCACGTTTCAGATATTCTCCTGCTAGTTCGGCATATTAGTTTAAACGAGCAGCCATCTTCCACTACCGGCACAGATCTTGCGTTGCTTTTACATCGCCTCGCTGCAAAGAGGCGATGAACTCATGATCCCATATTTTTCTTGACGCCGATTTCCGGTGATGATAGCAGCCTTATTACCGCCCAACGAAAGGAGAAAACAAATGACAAGCCCCGCAAGTACGGAGCGCACAAGCTTTTCGCTTGACGTTTTAGGTCGCTTTGTTTGTAACGGTCTGGACGAGGCAATGCGTAGCACCGACAGAACCGTTCGCCGTCCGGACGGTAGCCCACAAAATGATGCCCGCCCATTCGATATTATCGTGATCGGAGGCGGGACGTTTGGATCTGTGCTAGCAGCGCATCTCTTCAACGCCGATACTGCGCATCGGCATCGAATTTTGGTCCTCGAAGGTGGCCCGTTCGTCCTGACCGAGCATGTTCAGGATTTGCCGATGATCGGCTTGAACGTGCCTGGCGCTACCAGTATCGCAGAGTTGAGAAGAATGGGCGCGGACGGCAAACCACGCGAGCAAGTCTGGGGGCTTGCATGGCACTCAAGCACAACTTTTCCAGGTCTCGCTTATTGTGTCGGCGGAAGATCGCTCTATTGGGGCGGTTGGTCGCCTCAATTGCTCGATTCAGAAATGGCGACCGGCGGCGCCGCGAAAAATCCGTGGCCCCAAAGCGTGATTGATGATCTCAAGAACCGCTATTTCGACGAATCGGCGCAGCAAATCGGCGTGGACGAAACCAACGACTTCATCTTCGGACCGCTACAGAACGCGCTTCGGCAGCAGCTCTTTGATGGCCTCAATGCAAAAAAAGTGAATGACGCGCTCCTGTCCGAATTGCCGGACCCCGTTGCGGTTCGCGCTCTCGGCGCCGCGCCGACAGCCGCGCAGTTACTGGACATCCTCGGACTTCCCGCGCCCGCGGGCAAAGCTCCCAACGTCGCCGATCTGCGCAACCTGTTAAAGCTCGAAGCGCCTCTGGCCGTTCAAACCAAATCGCTTTCGGGCTTTTTCCCCTTCAACAAATTCAGCTCGGTCCCAATTCTGATGAAGGCCTCGCGCTCTGCGGAGTCGGAATGCGGAGGGGACGACGTCAAAAAAAGACTGATGATCGTTCCTAATTGTCATGTCAGCCGGCTCATCACCGGACGTACGCCTGGAGGGTTGAACGTACTCGCGATCCAAACGAACCAGGGGATCGTTCCGGTTCAGTCGGCATCGCCGGTGGTCATCGCGCTTGGCACCATCGAAACGACACGGCTCGTGTTGCTGGCGCTTCAAGGAGAGCCGGTCATGGGTCTTACGGGACAGAATCTATTGGCTCACTTGCGATCCAACCTGACCATTCGTATTCCGCGTTCGTCGCTCACGTCCCTCGATCCGGCGATCAAGGCGTTGCAAGGTGCGGCACTGATTGTAAAGGGCCGTCATCAGCATGCCGATGGGATCCTCGGTCATTTTCACCTGCAGATTACCGCGGCTGGCCTTGGCGCGATGGGCACCGATTCGGAGGCCGAACTGTTCAAGAAGATTCCGGACATCGATACGTTCGATAATTTTCGTAATGCGAGCGAGACACACGTGGTCATCACGATGCGCGGCATCGGCGAAATGGAGACCCGGGTTGCCGGCAACAACGTCAGTCTCGATCCGGAACCGGACGAATTCGGCGCGCAGCGCGCGATCGTGTCGATCGCACCGACACAGAAAGATATGGCTCTGTGGGACGCCATGGACAAAGCGGCGGATGACGTGGCGAAAATATTTGCCGGCGCGGCTCCGATGGAAGTTCTCGGAAAAAACCGCGATGGTCTCGGCACCACGCATCACGAAGCAGGAACGCTGTGGATGGGCGATCGCGGGCCGGGCACGTCGGTCACCGACGCGAATTGCCGACTGATGGATTTGAGCAACGCTTTTGTCGCGGCGCCGGCTCTCCTTCCGAGCACGGGCTCGCCCAACCCGATGCTCACCGGTGTTGCTCTTGCGCGGCGCCTCGGCGACTTTCTATCGCCGCCGCCGACTCCGTATCAGCCGAGCGATGGTTTCACCCCTCTCTTCAACGGCTTCAGCACCGGCAATTGGCGAATGTCGACCATCAAAAACCAACCCGGCCGGGACGATCCGGGTCATTTCATCATCGCCAACGGCGCGCTTGAGTCGGTAACGGGAACCGATCTCGGTCTTTTCTGGTGTACCACGCCGATGCCGCCGGACTTTGTGCTCCGTCTCGAATGGCTGCGCTGGGAAGACTTCGACAACTCCGGCGTATTCATCAGATTCCCGAATCCCGAGAGCAAGGGTTACAACAATACAGCCTGGGTCGCCGTCGATTTCGGGTTCGAAATTCAAATCGATGAGTTCGGCGCTCCCGACGGTCAGGACATCCATAAAACCGGCGCTGTTTACCGTAACGACGGCAGACGGGATGGTGAGACATTCACGCTCAAGCCTGCGCGTCCCATGGGTCAGTGGAACCAATACGAGATAAGCGTGAAGGGACAACACTACACAGTTTCCCTGAATGGGGACTTGGTGTGTGTTTTCGACAATCCTTATCCCGGCCGCGGCCTGCCAAGCTCGGCGAGCGTGCCGACTTTCATCGGCTTACAGACGCACACCGGCCGCGTGGCGTTTCAGAATATTCGGTTCCGGGCGCTGTGATGTGAATCGGGAATAGTCCGCCGGAGGGAATCGCTGTCAGGCTTGATACTCGAGCAAGACGACGGGTGTGTTCTGTCTGTCAAGCCCGACATGACTCCGGGCGGCGCGAGCTTGATATGCACCGTTTTATTGCCTCGGTGGCGACGAGTCAGAGGCACGAGGACGCCGTCGGATACGCTTCGTCACCATAGTGGAGGTAGCATGCGAACCGTGACCGATTCGATCGGCCGTCAATTCCGTAGCGATAGAAGCATCGCGCATTGGATCAGCGGACTTCTAGCACTGATACTGATTTTCGCCGGTCCTTCATTCGCCCAGGTACGCGAGGATAAGATGCTCGTCAGCTACGGCGGCCTCGGGGGGTATCAATTGCCGCTTTGGTTCGGCGCTGAGATGCAGATATTCGACCGCTACGGTGTGCAGGCAAGACCGGTCTTTATTCCCAGCGCTGCAAATTCTATGAAAGCTCTTCTCTCGGGAGATACTCAAGCCACGCAAACCAGCGGCAGCGCCGCGATCAATGCAACCCTGAACGGCGCGGATCTGGTCATCATAACCGCCTCGTATAATCTCCTGCCCTACAACTTTTTTGCCGGCAAGGGCATAACCAGGCCTGAAGATCTAAAGGGAAAGAAGATTGGCATTCTCAATTTTGGCGGAGTCACCGAATATGCGACAATGATGCTCCTCAAAGATTGGGGGCTTGATCCCCGGCGGGACGTGACCGTCATTCAGATCGGCAACGATCCGACCCGGCTGGCGGCTTTGGTTGCGGGCAGCATCCAGGGCACCGTGCTGACGCATCCGGCAATGAACAAGGCGGAGAGTCTTGGGTTCAAGTCGCTGGCGAACCTGAGCGAGATGGGAATCAAATATCCTACCAATACTGTGACCGTGCGCCGCGGCTGGCTTAAAGAAAATCGCGCTACTGCGGAAAAGTTCCTCAAAGGCTATATCGCCAGCATCCATGCGATGAAGAACCGAGAGCAGGACGCGATCAAGGTTCTCGCCAAATATACCAAGATCGAGGACCGGGATTCGCTGGTCAAGACGGTCCGCTATTACAGCGCGGGGATTCCACTTGATCCTCGAATCGATAGCAAGGCCATTGAAGCCGTGCTCGCCACATTTGAAAAGACCATTCCGGGCGCTAGCCAACACGCCCCGGGCCAGTTTTTCGACTCTGGTCCTCTTGAGGCGGTGGAACGCAGCGGGTTCATTCAAGAGCTATCGAGGTGATCGCCCGACGCGCGATGTCTTGTAGGATAGCGCGGTGTTGTTTATCGTTTTCCGTTTTCATAATGTCACCGATAAAGATTTCGGCCGATCTCAGTCCGTGGGCGGCTTTAGCAAAGCCTCGCCGCTCACCCTGTGCCAATGTTGAATGCCGTCCCATATCTCCTGTGCCGTTTCCGCGAACCAGAAGAGTTCCCGATCTTCCGGGTCAATGACGCCTTCATCGACTAGAAAGTCCACGTTGATCGCCTGACGCCAATAGCGCTCGCCCACCAAGACCACAGGAACCGGCTTGATTGTGCGCGTCTGTACCAACGTGAGCGTTTCGAACAGTTCATCGATAGTGCCGTAGCCGCCTGGAAAGGCGACTAGCGCCTTGGCGCGCAGCAAAAAATGGAGCTTGCGGATCGCGAAATAATGAAAGCGAAAACAGAGGTCGGGCGTAATATAAGGGTTCGGATACTGCTCGTGGGGCAGGTGAATGTTCAGTCCAATGGATTTGGCTCCGACATCGTAAGCCCCTCGGTTAGCCGCTTCCATAATTCCCGGGCCGCCGCCGGTCATGATAACCAGGTCGTGCCTTTGGGAGCTGACCATGCATCCGAACTCGCGGGCCACATCATAGTAATGACTCTTGGCCAGGAGCCGCTCCGCAATCTCTAGCCGGCGCGTGACGCCCGTGTTTGTCGGCTCGGCCGCGCGCGCCGCTCGGAGTGCATCGATCTCGCGCTGAACGGCCGCAGTCTCGCGAATCCGCGTGCCGCCGAAGACGACGATCGTGTCTCGGACCGAGTGCTGTTCAAGCAACAGCTCCGCCTTGAGGTAATCGAGCTGGAGGCGGATGCCGCGTATTTCATCACGGTTGAGGAAATCCACATCCTGATCAGCCTGCCGGTAACCTGGGCTTTCCAGGATGCTTTTGATTCGCTCCTGCGCCTTCGGGTCCTCTTCAATCGCTTTGGGTTGCTGCCCAGGCAGCGGTTCGCGGCGGTGGTAGGGATGGGGCGGCGCGGGAACTTTTAGCTTCTTTAATGAGTCGGGCATATACTCCTACTCGTCCTCTCCTTCGTTCGTTAAATGGTCGCAATAGCGCCTAAGTAAATCGCTACGGCAAAGTTATCAAGTTCAGAGACAAGAGTTAAGTCCAATTATTGGTTGTGGCGAACCGGGATGGCACACCGGACAACCTTTGCGCGAGCCGGTCACGCGCTCAAGTCCTTTCGTCATGAATACTCGCAAGAAAATTGAACGGACGCTCGAGGATCTTCAGCGAAGGACCTTTACGACCTAATTCAGGAGTCGCGGGACTGCTGGTACGAGCTTCGAATTACTCTTGACAGAGTTCATTGAGCTGTTATAGCTGGCCGCGAAGAGAGGGACACCGCCATGACGAAAACATGTTCGGCGCTTCTTCTGGTAATTCTGCTTCCGGCGTTGGTCTTCGCACAGGAACGGACTAAATTTCCCGTCGGCGTTTCCTCCAAGGTGCTCGGCTACGGGCATCTGTGGGCCGCGTGGAGGCTCGGCTATTTCGAACGCGAGGGACTGGACGTGGAGGTTGTATTGATGCGCGGCACCGCTCCCGCCGTACAAGCGATGATCGCGGGATCGATCTCCGCCGGGCTGATCGCGAATGACGGGCCCATCGCGGCGGTGGAACAAGGAATGGACATCGCGATGATCGCCGGCGGCAGCAAGATCACTCACATGATCATCGGCGGCAAGAACTATAAAACCTATGAGGACCTGCGCGG
>JBGPIK010000307.1:0-8439 GCA_041484845.1 Binatia bacterium
CCAGACTACTGAGAATTTTTTTCATTCGCCTTTTTGGACCGTCGGAACCATGATTCCGACGGTTCTCCGATCGTGGTCGAGATACTGTTTGGCGACCCTGCGGATATCTTCACGGCTAACTTTTCTGATGCCGTCAATATAGCGGTCCATCAACCGCCATCCCCCGACCGCCTCATAATAGCCGATTTTCATCGCCTGCCCAAAAATGGAATCCTGAGCAAAAATAAACGCCGATTCAATTTGATTCTTGGCCTTTTGCAGTTCGCGCTCGCTGATCAGCTCCGATTTGACTTTCTCCAAAAGGGCGTCGATCTCACGCTCGACATCCGCCGGTTCCTTACCCGGCATGAGCTGGGCCGTAACTGTAAACCCTCCGGGATCGATGGATATCCCGTTGTAATCGGCATCGATGCTGCGTGCGATTCGTTTCTGATAAACCAGCTCATGGTATAAGCGGGAACTGCGCCCTCCGGCTAGCACCGTCGTTAGGAGATCCAAAGCATAATTATCGGGGCTTTTTACGTTGGGCACGTGATAAAACATCAAGACGAAAGGCAGCTCCGCCTCTTTTTTCAGTAGGACTCGGCGCTCGCCTTGCTGCGGCAGTTCCTCGGCAAGGACTTTGGGAGGCTGCGCGCCGCGCGGAATTTTATCAAATGCACCTTTGATCTTCGCCAAGATTTCGTTTGTGGAAAAATCTCCGGTGACGACGATATAGGCATTATTCGGCGCGTAATAGAGTTTGTAATGATCCACCAGATCTTGCCGTGTCAGGTTCTCGATATCCTCCATCCAACCCACCACCGGCCGGCGATAAGGATGAACGACGTACGCAACCGCGCTGGTCACCTCGCTCAGCGCTGATGCCGGATTATCCTCCGTGCGAAGCCGGCGCTCCTCCTGAATGACCTGTTTCTCCGGTTCGAAATCATGTTCACCCAATAAGGCATAGGCCATTCGGTCCGCTTCCAGTTCGATTTCCGTAGTAATTTTGTCCCGGCTCATGGTGGCAAAATAGACCGTGACGTCCGAGGTGGTGAACGCATTCGAGCGTCCGCCGTTTTTCGCGATAATGCGCGAATACTCTTCGGGTTTAACGCTCGGCGTTCCTTTAAACATCATGTGTTCAAGGAAATGCGAGAGACCGCTCTTACCATCTCTTTCATTGCGTGAGCCCACGCGATACCACACTTGGAAAGTGACGGCCGGACTCTTATGATCTTCCAAGAGTAAAACCTTGAGCCCGTTATCCAACACAAATTCTCGCACGTTGCTCGCGTGATCCTCAGTCGGGAAAACCGTGAGAAAGAGGAAAGCAACGAACCATCCAAATACGGAGCGCAACATAAGCCTTCAACCTAAAGGAAGCATTTTCAAAGTTCAAGCCGCCAACCGGCACGTACACTCCACATAAGGAGCCAACAGACCCAACAAAAACGGCTGTCGTTCCGTCGCCAGTCGTTTGACACCCCCATGCGCTCACAATAGTATGTTTTTTTAGTCTTGAGGAGGACTTTTCATGGCAGATCTTACCGATATGCGAGGCTACATCGCAATGCTTGAGGAAATGGGCGAACTGCGCCGTTTGGAAGGCGTGGATCTCAATCTCGAAGTCGGCGCATGGGGGGATTCATGGGATTCGGGATTTGGGGACGTTGTTGACTAGCTGGAATAACTCCGTCCAAGGCTTTTCGAAATAGCAGATGTTGATACGCCAACCTGTCGTGCCACCTCGGCTAGCGGTATGCCGTAATCTTCCACCAATCTACGCGCGACCTCGGCTCTCACCTCAGGCAACTTGCCCCGGCGGCTCCCGCTCCTCAGCTCGGTTATCGATACCGTGTGCTTTTTACATGCCTCCGCAACCAGACGCTCTGTCTTCTGGCCACGTCCCGTGGCTGCATGCTGCCGTTGCGTTCGCGCCTCCGCCTCCCTCATAATCCGCTCCACAAACGCTCCGCTCCCCAGTATCCGCTCGTCGGACAGCTCTCCCCACCGCCGCTGCGATTTCACCTCGGACCATCCCCCTACTGAACGCACCAGCCCTCCTCCAACCAACTCCGGCCGCCGCCCTAACGCTACCCCTTCCGCAACAAACCTCCGATACGCCTCCTTGGCTTCTCCCGCCCGGTCACCAAACTGCGCCAGAACGCTGTCCCGGTCCTGCCAATCGTTTTTTACCGCTCCCAATATCACCCCATGCCCGCAGTACGGGTATCCTTCTAACTCCTTGAGGTCTGCCACCAACTTCACCCGTAAGGGATTTAAGTGAATGTAGCGCACCAGTTCGGTAAAATAGCTGTCCCCGTCGCAGACAATCGATTTGTAGCGATTTTGGAACAGATGCCCGTGCCGACCATGCCGCAAATTGTAGCTGACCGCATACCCGGTCAGAAAACGCCGCATGAATTTTGCCAAACCCTGCGGCCCACTGCTCAGAAGGATGTGGGCGTGGTTGCTCATCAGCGCCCAGGCGTATATCAACGTCAAAGTTTCGCCGGCGAGCTTTCCTAACCGCAAAACAAAGTCTCTCCGGTCCTGCTCGTCGTCAACTATCCTTCTCCGTTCGATCCCCCGGATCATGACGTGGTGCAGCGTTCCTACTGCATCCAACCGCGCTTGCCTCGGCATACAGGCCACCTCCCCAATTTGCCACCGCTATACCGCACTAATTCCAGCTAGTCAACAACGTCCCCTCCTATGCTACAAAATCCCGCCGATCTTCCTCGTCGTCGACAATCCTTCTTTTTTCAATCCCCCGGATCATCACGTGGTGCAGGGTACCCGGACTATCCAACCTTGCTTGCCTCGGCATGCTTTGACTCCTCACCCTCGGGTGAGTCTTCGTATAACAGAGTTATTCCAGCTAGTCAACAACGTCCCCCAACTCCCCTTTACCTAAGCCTCCCCTCTAAGCCTCCCCTTGATCGTCACTTATTTCATCCCCATTCTCTTGTCAATAGCTAACAGCGGACTTGACCCCCTTGGACTTTGGACTTTGTAAACCCTTATCGGCCCTCTACCCTTTGTAAACTAGAAGGAATAATTGTCGCCATTAAATTTGCTAATTCTGAAGAGAAGTAGATGGAATTCGTCTTCCACTTTTGATAGTAGCCGAGACCGTTTCGTTTACACGGAAAATATTTCACGAAACCGACACGCATCAGGTCTCGATCAAACGCAAGGATGAAAAACACAAAATCGCTCTCGGTGATGTCGCAATTGTCCTTGCTGATTAATCGGGTAGCACGGAACAACGCCAAGATATCCTTAGGCCTCGTCGTTTCGTAAACCAACTCCTGCGACCTAATCTCATTTACCGTGTAGATATACTCTTTACCTTTAGGGGTTCTGAAAATTTGTAACGCGTCCACTGTCATAGAAGGATCTTGCTTCGTAATGATGGGGTGTTCTTCCCAATGACTTACTAAAAGATCCGTAAACGTAGAATCCAGAAACCATCCACTTGTATCTTGTTTCGAACAGCCTAATGCCAACGTCAAAAGCAATATAACTATGTTGCTAAGCTTTTCCATCTTACGGGTACGTTACCGCTCGACGCCCAACCCATTCAATTTGAAAATCGCGAGCGCCAAGCCCGTAGAAGAATCTTCCCACATCGTTCTTCCAACCTTCTCGGTCGAAATTGTATGGTTCATTCACGCCTGATGCAAATCCGCTGAAAGACACATTTCCACTGGGATCTTTGCTGATTATACCCGTGAGACCGAGTGACGATTGGCCACTGGAAGTTGATCCGGCTTGAACCGTAATAAATACTTTCGAGGGATCTATCATCAGGCTCGTACCAGGCGCCATCGCCGTGGCCTGTTCTTGGAACCGAGGCATCTGGCCTGGCCCGACTCCCGTATCAAGGGTTTTAAACGGGATCTGCAAGGTATTCGGCCGGAACGGATTTACGGCCCCCTGCAGAAAAAACCTGAAACAGTTGACCCAACATGTGGAAGCCGATGCCTTGCTCGTTTCTGCTTTTTGGCGCAACCGTGAGATTTCACCCAGGACAAACCTTCCTACTCGACCCAATAGCCCGGATGGGTCCCACTGACCCCCTGTTCCTCCCCCTCCGCCACCTTCATCTACAAAAGATAAAGAGAATGGTGTCGAGGAACCGCCAGCACCCGCCTGTAAGTCGCCCCATGCTCCTCCAAGGAATTCTGTAATTCGACTACCAAGCTGACACCCTGCTGATTTGCAAAAACTCAGACCTCCGGACGCCATAAGGAGAAGCCCTGCTGGATTGCCCGTAGCCAGTAAGGCCGCGCCAACGACAATTTTCACTACAGGTAACACATAATTAGTAAAAACATGAACTACCTTTTTAAAGAAACCAAAAATAGAACTCCAGAAAGAATACCCACTGGGGTCGATATACCTCTGTGGGTTGTTGTTGACGTAGCTGTACCGATTGAGATTTTGAGGATCATCGGGTGCCTGTATAAACGGATCAGGCGATACAAACCGACTGATCTCCGGATCATAATATCTGCCGCCGTAATAATAGAGCCCGGTCTCAGGATCGAGTTCTTTGCCGGTGAAGCGATGCGTCGGGTCGATGTTACCCACGGACTTGGAAACGCTACCCCAGGGATCGTACTCGTTGCGTTGGACTTCATAACCATTAATGTCGGTAATGACATTTACACCACCCAGATGATCATTGTGGTAGAAAAGTTGTTGCGTGCCCTTCTTTGAAGCGACGTTCTCCACCCCGATGCGGATGTACTTGGTCATGACTCCGTTGGGATCAATCTCAACACCCTGGAACGGGAACAGCGTGATTCCGGTCGGGGCGTCCTTTTTCACCCGCTGCCCGGTGTAGTCGTATTCCATAGAGGTCGTGCCGCCGCCTTGGATCGAGACGCTGGTCACGCGGTTGTCGATGTCCCAAGTGAGCGTCTGGGTGCCCCGCGTGATCATGTTGCCATTGGCATCGTAGGTGTAGTTCTTGCCCGTTGCCGGATTAAAAGTGACGGCAGAGGGGTGCATCGGATCGCCATACGCGAATGTCGCGCCACACTTGTTGGTTAAATTACCGATGGGATCGTAACCATACGTACAGTCTTGCTGAGACTGGTTTGTGCCGAAGGTGCCGGAGGCGGTGATAAGCCGATTCAGATCGTCGTAAGTAAAAGTCCGGCTGGCCGTGAAAAGACTATCGTTGATTGATGTGATATTGCCGACGTTGTCGTAACCATAACGCAGGTCCTGCTCGTTATGGGAAGTGGTGCGGTGTGTGACGCGGAAATTGTTGGAATCATAGTCCCAGTGCGTGGTCAGATTGTTGGCGTAGGTCAGATCGGTTTTTTGCCCTCTCGCATTGTACTGGATGTCAGCGTTGTCGATATAGCCCGGTACTCGCTTTAACCACCCTGCGTCATTATAGGTATAGGTGACAACTTCACTATCCGGGAAAGTTTCGCTGGTGATCCGACTCAACGCATCATAGGTTTGTGACATCGTGTACCAGACACCCAAGAGTTGGCGCTGGGTCTGTATCGTGTGCCCTACCTGATCGTACGTAAACTTCGTCGTGGTGGCCTGGTCCACGACTTGAGTGACCCGGCCTTTGGAGTAGGCCACGAGAGGATCATCGTAGGTCCAGGTGACAAGCGTGATGGCGGTTGCGCAATTTTGCCCCTGCTTCTTGTCCGTGACTCTACCGATCGGATCGTAATCGAAGCAAAGCGTCTGGTTCTTGGCGTCGGTCTGCGACAGAAGATCGCCAGCGGGATCATAGCTGTAGACCCAGGCGCCGACGCTTGCGGTGGTGCAGCTTGCGATATTTACCGCCGTCCCCATATTGGGATCGCACATCGCAATCTTTCGGCCCAAGGAATCGTAGGCCATTTTGGTCAGATGACCCAGATGGTTGGTGACGGTTAGGAGAGAGCCAGCGGCGTCATAAGCATATTGGGTGTAATAGGTCTCCGTTCCATTGACTTCGTCAACCTGAATGAGCCGCCCATAGGCGTCGAAATACTTCCGCTTAGTCTTGCCACGTTCGTCGGTGAGCGTGACAATGCCCGGAACAGAATAGACCGAGGTGGCAAAGGTGCCATCCGGATGATTGACCCGGGTTTGTCTGCCCAAGATATCGTACGTGAAGGAGGTCGTCACGGCCGCCTCGGTGGAAAAATGCGGCGCGGTAGCGGCCAAAATCAAGTTACGCGAATCGAACGCCGCCTCAGACTGAATCGGCGTACCGTTCGGGCCTTCCTGTACTTTCTGATAAACCCGACCGAGACCGTCAAAGTACTCATCGCTGGTCAGGACGTTCCCCGTGCCGCTCTGTTCGGTCCGCCAGGTGCTGACGCGTTGCTGCGACGGATTACCCCAGTCGTTATAAAAATAACTGACCGTGCCGTACGTGGATGAACCGTCAAGCGGCCCGGTCACTTGGGTGAGTCTTCCAAAGCCGTCGTGGGTATAATTCGTCGGCTGGCCGTTGGGGTCCAACTCGCTTTTCTTTACGCCCAAGCCGCCATCGTAAACGTAAGTCGCAGAGTGACCGAGGCAGTTGGTGATGGTCTGGGGATAGGTCTTGGTGTTCTCGTAAACGGTGCTGGTCGGACACCCCCTCGGATCGGTAACCGCTGTCATCACACCGAAGGTAGGATCATTGACATAAGTTGTGACCGGATTTCTTCCGCTGACCGGGCTGTTGTTGCCGCTCCCCTGGGCGTCTCCGCCGTTGGCCTCTTCCTTCGTGAGAAGGCCAAAGGCGCCGATTTGGCCATAATTTTGGCCGTCGTAGTACAGCCACTTCTCACGCAGCACGACATTGCCCGTGCTGTCTAAAAGGGCCTGTCTCTTGGGCCGATGGAGCCAATGGTTGGTATCGACGATCCACTCGGTGACCTCGTAGCGCTCGTCACCGGCAAGATTAAAGTCGCCGAACTGATGAATTTGGGTCAGATTGCCCGTCGTAGTTGAGTCGTAGGACATATCCTTGCGGATGGTTCGGGAAGTTGGTCCACCGTCCCGTTCTACTGTGTCTTCTCTGCTCACTTGGACGAAAGATACTGTAGGAGCCGAGGGATAAGGATTGTCGGTTTGATAGTCATAGTTCATGTCCCGAAAGGGCGCGCCATCGCTTAGCCGATCCACCTCGATGGTATACGGGAGTCCGATCTTCGGAAAGGTTTGTGTGTTGGAAGTAGTCGTCTTTGAATCGGCGGAGTGGTCTATCACCAGGGTTTGATGAAAGCCGAGGGAGCCGCGCCCCCAGAAGTTCGCCTTGGCCCCGGCGTATGTGTATTCGTAATTGTACGGTGCACCAACGCCGTCGTTCACGGTAATATCCGAAACCACGTACAGCGGATCTTGGATATCCACATCGGGATAAGTCGCTTTGAAGCTGCCGGTGTCTTTCGCGTAAATCGTGCCGTCTGTCAGCGGCCCATACGTAATCGTGGTCTGGCCGCCGAAGGGATTCGTAATCGAAGTGAGAAGATCAGGCGAAGAGGAGGCTGAAGGGATAGCCGTGATAAAGTTTCCCCCGTTCTGACTTATGGCATTACTCAGACCGTCGCCGTCAAAGTCGCCGGCCCAGGTGTTCGGCCAATACCAGGCGCTCGGCTTAGCATTGGCTGTGATGCGATAGCTACCATCTCCATTGGAATAGATAGTCACTAGTGCCGAATTTCCGTTAGTGAGTAGATCCGCCTTACCGTCGCCGTTAAAGTCACCCACGAAAACTCTTGTATTGTCCATGCCTTGAGGCGGGTCGGGGACCGTGAAAGCGTCCCAATTTCCATCGCCTTTGGAAAACGCCGTGATCAGGTGGCCGTTGTTGTGACTGATAAGATCAGTTTTGCCGTCGCCGTTAAAATCACCCGCCCAAACGTTGCTGGGACCCCAGCCGGTCGGCTGGTTGACGGCTCGTTCCTGATAGCTGCCGTTCCCATCGGAAAGAAGCAAAATGAGTTTGCCGTTTGTGTTGGTGACAAGATCAGCCCGGCCGTCGCCGTTAAAGTCGCCCACCCACACTTTGGTATTGTCAAAGCCCGCGACCGGGTCATTGACCGCAGTGGTGAACTGATACGTGCCGGTGCCGTTTATAAACCGGGAAAATGCATACATGATTTTCCCATTATTACGACTCGCAAAGTCCATCCGGCCATCGCCGTCGAAATCACCGGCCCACATGTTTGAGAAATTCCATTGGCTCGGTTTCGGCACCGCTACTTCCTGGTAGGTGCCGTCGGCTCTGAAAAAAAGCGTGATGATCTGTCCATTATTGGTGGTCACCAGGTCCATGATGCCGTCGCCGTCGACGTCCCCAACCCAGACCGTGGTGTTGGTAAAACCGTTGACGGGATCGGCAACCGAGACCGGGTTATATTGTCCACCGCCTTGAGAAAGATAGATCACCAGCTGTCCGTTGTTATGGGTGATGATATCCCATTTGCCATCGCC
>JBGPIK010000308.1:0-8437 GCA_041484845.1 Binatia bacterium
AATTGTTTGGAGTCGTGATGAAAGCGACAGGGTGGCAAACTTATCCGGCGACGACTACGAAGAACTAATAACGAATTTCGCCGCGCAAAGACTTCCCGTCCCGACGGCGAGCGAGAAGGATCCGGCAAATCTCTACTATACCAGCGGTACCACCGGCCGTCAGAAGGGCGTGATTCTCACACAAAAAAACATTTATAGTCACGCTCTGGGCACCATCGCCGATTTGAAATTGCACGACGCCGATGTTTGGGCGCATATCGCGCCTATGTTTCACCTTGCGGATGCGTGGGCGATCTGGGCGATCACCTGGGTAGGAGGACGGCACGTTATGATCGGAAAGTTCGCCGCGCCGGGAGTACTGCGGGCGTTCGTCGAGCACGCTATAACGGTCACAAACCTGATCCCGACGATGTTGAACGATCTGGTCCACTGCCCCGACGCACAAGCGTATGACTATCCGTCGCTGCGGCTGCTCATGAGCGGCGGCGCGCCGATCTCACCCAGTCTGGTGCAACGCTTGGTGGACACCTTTCGTTGCGAATACATCCAAACCTATGGTCTCACCGAGACGAGCCCTTATCTGACGTTTTCACTATTAAAGGAACACTTGAAGCGTTTGTCGAAAGACGAACAGATGCGCTACCGCTCCATGACCGGCCGGGGTGCGCTGGGCGTGGAACTGCGGGTGGTCGATGAATCAAACAAAGAGGTGCCGTCCGACGGTCAATCGGTGGGCGAAATCATCGCTCGCGGCGATCGCGTCACGCCTGGCTACTGGAAATTGCCGGAGGCCACTGCAGATGCGTTCGAAGACGGCTGGTTTCGCACCGGCGATCTCGCGACCATCGACAGCGAAGGATACTTGAACATCGTTGACCGCAAGAAAGATGCTATCGTCACGGGCGGTGAAGTCGTCTATTCGACCGAGGTGGAAAATGCCCTTTACGAGCATCCGGCCGTGTTGGAAGCCGCTGTTGTCAGCGTTCCGGACGAGCGTTGGGGGGAAGTCATTAAAGCCGTGGTCGTGCTTAAGCCGGACAAGAGCGTGAGCGCTAAGGATTTGATTGCTCATTGTCAGGAGCGACTCGCACGTTTCAAATGCCCGCGCTCGATCGATTTTATCGCAGCTTTGCCACGAACGGGCTCAGGAAAGATAGCCAAGAAAGAGATCCGCGCTCCGTATTGGGCCGGAGAGACCAAGCGGGTGCATTGAGAACGGCAATAGACGCAGAAAACTCCATCCGGTGTCATTTCGAGCCCTTCGGCTGTGCTCAGGATAGACTCCGCGAGAAATCCTTGCGTTTAAGCAGAGTGAATGCAGCGGTGCACCAGTGTGGTGTCTTTGAAATCCTTGAATAAGTCATGTCATTCTGAGGCGAAGGCGAAGAATCTCTAAATGCTGTTAGATCCTTCACTCTGTTCAGGATGACCCCTTTTTTGAAACTTGAGAATAATTCATGGAACGGTGCCAGATTTATTAAACAAACTTTGGTTCCATGACACCAGAAAGATTCCTCACATTCGTTCGGAATGACAGGGAAGGGGATGTCGCGCGGAATGAAGCGAAAGCGGAAGTCGTCGGTTCTCCCGTTGCTGTCTTCTCCTCAGCATGCTTTGCGCCAGCTCGGAGGAGTCGGACCCGGCGGCCCGTCTTAGCCCGCGGCAGCGCGCGCTAACGGTTTTTTGTTTTCGACTCGCGATCTGAGCCTGGGATAGAAGCGCAGCGGATTATCCCAGAAAATCTTGCGCTTGAGCTCGTCGCTCACGTCTTTGCGCTTCATCAGGTTCGGGATGTCGTTAGTGAAGTCGCGCTGATCTCGTTCATGCGGAAAATCGGAAGCCCAGATCAGGGCGTTCTCGTTGGCGACCTGGGCGGCGAGCGGCAACGCCGATTCCTCGACCTCCACGGCAAAAAAGATATTACCTTTTTTAACGTACTCGCTGGGCTTAAGCTTGCACCGCGGTGAATAGTGGCCTTTGCGTTCCTGCTCTTCGTCCATGCGATCCATCATGTAAGGCACCCAGCCCACGCCGCATTCGATGCAACCAAAACGGAAGTTGGGAAATAATTCGAAGATCCCCTCGAACATTAAGGTCGTGAATTGACGAATCTGCGCGAAAGGGTGCTCGAGCGTATGGGCCACGGTGAAGTTCGATGCGCCGTCGAGCCCCAGTGACGGCATGCTCAAACCGCCGTGGGTTGAGATGGGAACATCCAATTTTTGCGCCTCTTCCCAGAGCGGAAAGAATTCCGGCCCACTGAAAAGACGACCTCCCGGGGCGACGGCGGGAAGAACCGCGCCCACCATGCCCAATTCATTCACAGCGCGTCTTAACTCTTTGACCGCCTCGGGAATATCTTGCACCGGCAGTAGCGCGACCCCGACCAGGCGAGGGCTCGCCTTCATAAATTTATTGTAGAGCCAATCGTTGTAAGCCCGCGCCATGCAAATCGCCCAGTCTTTGTCTTGAATCGCCGCATGGGTCAAACCCTGCGTGGGGTAGAGCACGGTAAGCTCAATGCCGTTCTTGTCGAGGAAATTGAGCCAATGCTGCGCATTCGGACCCGTGCCACCACCGGCCCAGCCCCCGGGTTTGCGCAGCGAGCGAAGATAGCCATCCATTGTGAGTCCGGGCCAGAACGAATAACTCTGGTGCCACTCGAGATCGTTATAAGGCGGCCCGATAAACTCACGCAGCTCGCTGTCCAATTCCATCACGTGCCCGTCAGCGTCAATGATTCGGTAATCGGCCATAGATCCTCCCAAATTTTGATGTGTGCCGGTCTAATTCCCCGCACCTCGCTGCGATGCCAATCGGGGGTAGGATGGGTTGAGCGTTGGCGAAACCCATCGTTCTAAGCGGTGGGTTTCGGCGCTATGCGCCTCTACCCACCCTACGAATTCGGCTGTTTGAAACACCCTACCTCTAATACGCCGCGTCTTGCTGCGGGGTGGTTTATCTCAACGAGCATTCACGGCGACATTTGCCCGCTCTTAAGTGTTTTGAGTGTTTTCGGTAAAAAGCTCTTCGACGGTTAGAGGTCGCGCCAACATTTCCTGCTGCTGGGCGAACAGGATCATATTTTTAATGTCGTGATAGTTCTCCTTCAGCCCCTGGTAGAATGGATGCTTGCCGAAGAATTTTCGCTCTTCTTCCAAATACGAACGGCCCCACGCAAAACTTAAACGGTGGGGCTGTTGCATAAAATGATCCCATGCGCGGCGCGAGGCCATAAAGGCTTCGAACAGACTCGTGGCAACCCACGGATCATTTTTTAAAATATCGGTCTTGATGATAATCGGATGCATGATCGGGAAAATCTTACTTTCCGTATAGTAGTCCCGTTCCGCTTTTTCGAATTCGGGGAATAATCGCTCGACGGTTCGGTCGCCCCGAATCCATGCCTGGGGCAAATCAGGCTCGACCTCAGCATCGACTTTTCCCTGAATCAGCAGGTCTTCGAGTCGCCATTTGCCTTCCATGCGCTCCAGTTTGATCTTCGAAGGAAGCGGGCAACCCACCGCTTCCTGATTGATAATCACCCAGGTCACGTCATCGACCGGGAGACCGTAGCTGTTGTGGAACATCCCCTTAGTCACCAAAGCAAGGGTATTCTCGTAGGACCGCAGTCCGATGCGGGCACCGCGTAGATCGGACGGTTTTCTAATCGCCGAGCCCGCCCGAATAAAGCAGAACTTGTGGCTGAACATGCGCCGCGGAAAAAAGGGAATGGCGTGGAACCACCCGACATCCTGGCTTTTGGCGACCAGGTAAGATGACATGGAAAATTCGCACGCATCATACTCGCCGTAGTGGTACATGCGCTGATGACGGATACCGCTCTCGACCGTGATCAGGTTGAGATCGATGCCTTCCGGTTGGACCTGTCCTTCGCGCAACGGTTGCAGGTAGTCGTACTTGTCGCAGGCAATGGTGAGTTTTAATTTCGCCACGCTATGCTCCTTAAAAAGGCTGATGGCAATGCTTGGGTAATCTTGATGATATTTCAGCCGACGATGACAGTCAATCTACGAGAAGCCACAACTTTCAGGGTTGACGTTCGCCGGCAATGCGGAAGTCCACCTGTACCTTATTTCCGGTCTTCAAGAACAACAGCCTGGGTACGGCGATGTTGTAGTCCTCCAACAACAACGGGAATTGTCCTTGCGCGACGATCTTGTTTGTCTGGTAGAAAAGTCGAATCGACACGAGGATTGCCCTTTTGACGCCGTGGAATTCGAGCTCGCCGTTGAGGGTGATGAGCCACGGATCCGCGGCCGATCGAGGCTGCTCGATTTTCACAACGCCGGTGCTGTCAAAGCGAATGACCGGGTATTGCTTAACTTCCAAATAATTGTCCTGAACGTCCTGATCCCTGAGGCCGAGGTTGCTTTTGTAACTGGCGGCGTCGAGCACCAAACTGACCGATGCGGTCTCGGCCAAGCGATCCGGATCGCCTCGGGCTTCCCCGCGAGCAAGGCGCAACGTGCCAGTGACGCGGTTACCGAACGGATCGTCGATCGTGGCGCTGACTTGGCTGGCGTCGGGGTTTAAGTGAAATCGTTGAACGTCGGCGCGCGCCGAGGAAGCATGGAGCAGGAGCAATGGCAAAGCCAGCAGGAAATAAGTCAAGCGGCGCATAGACTGTTTTTGCATTGCCCCCGCGCCGGCGCAAGAGCAAGGCAATTTGTGCTTTGAAAATGGTTGGCGATGAAAATTTTCACTTGTCGTTTTAGTGAGTCTAGGAGCCAAATTAATACTTTTCTGTCAACCAAAACCGCGTCGGCCTCGTCCATAGAAGCGGGCGCTTAAAAAGCCAATGGCGAGACCCCTTTCACGGCTTGACACGATATGAGATTTCCGATACCCAATTTTAACGGGAACAAATCCATGCTGGCTTCTTTTCGATCATTTAATTCTTCAGTCCTCTGGCGAGCGATCTCCATCGCTTGCGTGATGATTGTTTGTTCCTATATCTTTTTCGAGGTGCTGGACCTCGATGGGTCCAACTTCCCATCGCAGCACGACCCAGTTGCGAGTAGCGCCATCGTGCCAGAGGTAGAAACAAACGTCATTCGTCCCTATCTTACACGGGTGGCGGAACCCTGGACGGAAATTTCGATTTCTGTTTTCAATCCAGTCGATCGAGTTTATCCTCGTTTAATACAAACCTCCGTAGCTTCACCATTCAATCTTCTTGAGCGCCGCGGCTATCGAGCAGCTCTGCCGCGTTCTTCCATTCCAGACGGTCTCCCTTTTTACGCTTAGGCGTACCCGAGTTCGTAGCTCGTCGCTACGAAATTGCCTACTGATCTTTTAGGGTTCGAATGACCCGGACATTTCCGGGTGGTCTCGTCACCATAGGGATCGGGAGCGATCACCCGTTTTAGATCATGTTGGTGAGAAGAGAGTGAGGTCGCGTCTCTGGATTTTTGCCGCGAGCAGGAGCAATGGATCATGCGCCAAAATCGGATACTCGTCGGTATGGTGTCTTCAATCGCGTTTGGGGTATGCGCGGTTTCTGCGGTGAACGCAGCGATGGCTCCAGGAGCTTGCGCACAAATCACGGCTGCTTGCCAGGGAGCAGGCTTTATACAAGGCGATGCTAAGACGGGCAATGGCCTCCAGTTAGATTGTATCGCACCGATCATGCAAGGGACCGCCTACGTACATAAGGGCAGCAAACCTTTGCCACAAGTCGATCCACAACTTGTGGCGGCCTGCAAAGCGAGGAATCCGGAGTTCGGCCAACGGGCGAATCCGCCATCGGAACCGGACGTGCAGTCGTCACCCGCAAGCTCGCGGCAACCTGTCGTGACCGAAGAGAGTACGCCATCGCAAATGCCCTCGACGCCTAACCGGCGCCCGAACATCGTCTTCATCCTTACCGACGATCTGGCGTGGAACCTGGTGCAATACATGCCGCACGTCCTCAAGATGCAGAAGGACGGCGTTACCTTCTCGAATTATTTTGTCACCGATTCGTTGTGCTGCCCTTCACGCTCGTCAATTTTCACGGGACGCTACCCGCACGATACGGGCGTTTTCCGCAACACGGGCAACGACGGAGGCTACCTGGTGTTTCGCAAGCGCGGTCACGAGAACGCGACCTTCGCGAACGCGCTCTCCGCGACTGGCTATCGCACAGCGATGCTCGGCAAGTATTTGAACGGTTATTTGCCCCCGAAGCATGGTGTGCCGCCCGGATGGACGTCATGGTCGGTTGCAGGGGACGGTTATCGTGAGTTTGATTACAACGTGAATCAAGACGGCAGAGTCGTCCACTACGGCAGCAAAGCGGCGGACTATTTGACCGATGTCGTATCGGGTTTAGCGGTAGGCTTCATCAAGCAGTCGGCCAGCGTGCCCTTCGTGATTGAAATTGCGACCTTTGCGCCGCACGCGCCCTACACGCCGGCGCCGCGTGACGCCGACGCATTTCCCGGCCTACGCGCGCCGCGCACGCCGGCCTTTGACGCCGCGCCGGAAGCGAACGCACCCAAGTGGCTGGTTAAGCACCGGGCGCTGTCTGATGCCGATATGGCCAATGTCGACAGGGATTTCCGCAAGCGCGCCCAATCGGTGCTGGCAATCGATGCCATGATCGGCAACTTGCAGGCGGCCGTGGCTGCCATCGGCGCGCAAAACAATACGTATTTTATCTTCAACTCCGACAACGGGTATCACATGGGCGAGCATCGGCTCATGCCGGGGAAAATGACAGCGTACGATACTGATATTCGCGTTCCGCTCATCATCACGGGACCAGCAGTTCCTGCCGGAGTGACGCTTGATGAGATTGTCGAAAACGTCGACTTGTATCCGACTTTTAGCGAGATTGCCGGCGCGACGGTCGCCGCAAACGTTGATGGCCGCAGTTTGGTGCCGTTGCTGCACGGGCGAAAGGTGGCCGATTGGCGCACGGTGGCGCTGGTCGAGCACCATGGGCCGGTGAAAGATCCGACCGACCCGGACATGCCCGCGCTACGCAGCGGCAACCCGACGACTTACGAAGCGATTCGTTCGGCCACTTATGTTTACGTCGAGTACGCCGATGGGGAAAAGGAATTTCACGACCTCGTCGCCGATGCAAATGAGTTGCGCAATACGTTCTCGGCGCTTTCCAGCGAGGAGAAAGCGGCGCTGCACGCAACGCTCGATGCGGTCAAGAATTGCCATGACGCGAAGAGCTGCGCGACCGCGGAGCGACCGAGTCACAGCGTGGCACGGAAATGACGCGCTCCAGGTCCAACCGGTAAAGCGCTTTTCAAACAACGGAGGGACTACTATGAAAAGATCATTGACACCATTGCTAGCATTGACGTTGTTGCTCATGTCTGCGCCGATGACGGCAGGCGCCGACGATGGTTCTGACCATCCGCACTCGATCGCGTCGATCTCCGTTTGCAGTCCCAATGCCACAGGCGCCAGCGTCAGTTGTCCGAGCGGCACCGGCGATACCAGGCAACCGGTCCTTGCTCCCGATGGCAGGTTTCCCCTGAATAACTACGGCGGCCTCGGCACGCTCGCCGACGAGCACTCGACGATATTTTCGCCGGGAACCTTGCCTGGTCACGGCGATTATTTGTTCTTCGTTGCGACGAGGACAACCCTGAATCCAATCTCGAGCGGCGTGGTGGCATTAACGGGCGGTAACGGACCGAACAAGAATGGACAGTGGACTTTAGATTTCGCCCAGGACTACGGCCACTACTTTCCCAATAATCCAGCGGGCCAACAGAATGGCCAGCTGTTTCTGTCTCCGGTGGAGCATCGTAATTGTCCGACAGTGTCCGATGCGAAGCTGCAAGACCAAACTTTCGACCTGAACTATGCCGATCCTGGATCAGTGGTGCTCGATCCGACAAACCGGGCTAACAAAGGCCCAGGCAGTCTGATCATGATCTACGAAGGCACGAATCGCTGCATCGGTCTCAAAGACGGCGATAACGTTATAGCGCAGAATAGTTTCTACTCGACGATTGCCGTCGCTACCTCCAATGACTTCGGTCATAGCTGGCCCAGCTACCGTTATCTGCTCGATCCGAATGGGTTGCCGGTGGATCCGCTACCGTTTCAAAACCCATCTACCGGGCCAGAGGCTCCCTCGGGGGCGACCGGCAATTCGGTTTGCATCGGCAACGATTGCACGGCGGCGCCATGGCCGCCGGACAGCAATTATGGCCGCTACTTCGTATTGCATCCCCAAGTAACGATTGCGGATGCGATGCAGAGCAAGGTAACCAAGGGCGGACTCTCAAGCTCGATGGGGGACGCGGTGCCGTCGGCATTTGTCGATGATGTGCGCGGCGGTCAGGAATACGATTTCAACGACGACGACGGCCGTCATCCGTTATATCTCTACGAACTACACAATTATGCTGTCGGCCCTCCCGGTTTGGATTTTCCACCATTGCCGAACGGCCAGAATTCC
>JBGPIK010000309.1:0-8430 GCA_041484845.1 Binatia bacterium
CGATGGAAGCGAAAGTTAAGGGGCACACGTATCGGACCGTCGTTCGGTGGACGGGCGAGAAGCGCGGGATAAGCACAGCAAGTGGCAAGCCACCAATCGATGTGGCCACTCCACCGGAGTTCAAAGGACATCAAGGGATCTGGTCACCTGAGGATTTGTTTGTCACTTCGGTGAACGTCTGCGTGATGATGACTTTTCTCGCCTTTGCCGAACGAGCGGGCTTATCGCTCACACGATATGAAAGCGAGGCCGAAGGACAGTTGGAATTCGTCGATGGCGGCTTTCAATTCACTACGATCACCGTAAGGCCTCAGGTGCTCGTGAAGCCAGGCACGGATGTCAGCAAGGCCCACGAACTCATGGCCAAAGCCGAGAAGTATTGTCTGGTTTCACGGTCGGTCAAAAGCCAGGTCGCGGTGGAAGCAAACATTTCGGAAGGTGATGGCAATTGACACGCGCGGAGCCGATCTCTCATGACGATGTTGTCTATGATACAGGCCCACTTAAAAGAAGAGCCGGAGAAGTTTTGCAAAGGAGATTTTTCTGACGGATTCGTTTAGAAGCTGATCACCGCTCGTGTTGTTGTGAAGCTTTTATCGAGTTCCCCCGAATAATCTAAGGTTGTTAAGTTAATGTCGCATTGCCGTTACGGTGCTTGGATCGGAAGACCCTGTAGGATCTCCTGATCTAGTTGTAGCGGTGGCTTCGCCGCGCAGCAGGCCGACGACAGCGATAACGACGACGATTGCCAAAGCGGCTCGGGCGAGAACTTTACCAACCTTGTCTAAATTTCCTTGCAGCGGTGTCCTGCTCGATGGCACCGTCTGCAAGTACTGAGCGATTTGGCCGAACTCCGTTTTCATTCCGGTCGCCACCACCACGGTGCGCCCTCGGCCGTAAGTCACCGCCGTGCCGGCGAATGCCATATTGTTGCGATCTGCTACGGAAACATTGCCGCGCGCAAGAGCTGCTGTCTGTTTTTCGACCGGGATAGATTCTCCGGTGAGCGCACCTTCATCGATCTTAAGATTGAAACTCTCGAACAAGCGACCATCTGCAGGGATCTTATCTCCCGTGCGCAGATGGATAATGTCTCCCGGCACGACTTCCCGCGCCGGCACGGATCGCTCTCAACCGTCTCTCAAAACCGCGGCCGTGAGAGCGGCGAGTTCCCGCAACGCTTCAAGAGCGCGCTCGGCGCGATACTCTTGATAAAACCCCAATACCACCGCGAACACGACGATAACCGCGATGGCAGCCGCTTCGACGACCTGACCCAGCAAAGCGGACAACGCCACGGCAACGAGCAAGATAAGGATGAGAACGTTCTTAAACTGCTCAACCAAGGACTGCCCAGGCGGATACCTGACGTTCGTGGCGCAGTTCGTTGGCACACTGCTCCTCTAAGCGCCGCGCGGCCTCGATCCCGCTGAAGACTTACTCGGTATGGCTGCCCAAGCGCCGCAGCACCTCGGCGCCATCCATCTGATGCCATTGTTTTGCGTTAATCGCCCAATAAAGCTCGGATGAACTAAAAGTAAGCTCTCAGCACATACTGTTGCAGCATGCGATGCGTATTGAAGAAGGAACCGTTCAAAGCGATGGCGTGACGCATTACGTCGATAAATCCGCTTTGATCGTGATTATATAAAGGCACAATAATGTGCTCCAGCTTATCGTAAAGCGATGCCGCATCCGCACTGTGATTCTCGCTCGGCCCGTTCGTTTGCGGCTTCGGCCCGATACTCCAGCCGGTCAGGCCCTCGATGCATCCCTCGATCCACCAACCGTCGAGCACGCTCAAGCTCGGCACGCCGTTCACAGCCGCCTTCATGCCGCTTGTGCCCGACGCCTCGAAGGGCGGCTGAGGCGTGTTGAGCCAGATGTCCACGCCTGCCGTCATCCGCTTGGCGATCTCTATGCTATAGTTTTGCAGGTAGGCAATCTTGATGTCGCGCCGCAGCATGTTCTTAACGCTGAAGATTTTCTTGATCAATTCTTTCCCGGGCGCGTCCTGCGGATGCGCTTTGCCGGCATAAACGATCTGCAGCGCGCCGGCTTTTGCCGCGATGGTTTTCAGCCGGTCCACATCCGTAAACAATAGATCAGCTCGCTTGTAGGCCGCCGCTCGGCGCGCGAATCCTAACGTCAACAGATCGACGTCCATGCCTGCGTTGGTCTCGGCATTGACAAATTGAATAAGCGATTTTTTGGCTCGAACGTGCGCCTGCCATACCTCGTCTTTAGGAATGCTCAGCGCGTAACGAAGGCTGAAGTTATCCTGATGCCACCCCGGTATGTAGCGATCGTAGAGCTGGAGAAAAGGCTCCGCTGCCCAGGTAGCGGCATGAACACCGTTAGTGATCGCGTCTATGTTATAGCCGGCGAACATCAGGCGCGAAATCTCACCATGTTTTTTGGCGACGCCGTTGACGTAGTGGCTGAGGTTCAACGCCAGATAGGTCATATTCAGGACATCGCCGCAGCAGAAAACATCGCGCATCTCGTCAACCTCATGGCGACCGAGAACACGATTCACCAGATCTATAGGAAATTGATCCTGACCTGCCGGAACCGGCGTGTGCGTCGTAAAAACACACTTTTTTCTCACTGCCTCCACATCATTGTGGGTGATAGATTGCCTTCCGCCCCGCTGCACTTCCTCATCCAAGAGTTCCATCGCTAGAAGACTGGAGTGGCCTTCATTTAAGTGGAAGCGCTCAATTTCGTTGTAACCGAGGGCTCGGAGCATCTTCACGCCACCGATCCCTAAAACAATTTCTTGGCAAAGTCGGTAATGCTGATCTCCACCGTAAAGATAATGCGTTAAGGTCCGATCCCATTCCGAGTTTTCCTGGAGATCGGTGTCCAGCAAATAAACCAGCACGGTAAAATCACCGGGGTCGCCAACTTCATATTTCCATGCGCGTACTTGCACAGCGCGCCCTTCGATCCTTACGGAAACCCGCTCCGGCATTTCGCTGAGGAAATCTCCGACTACCCAGTCCACCGGCTCTTCGCTCTGCCAGCCGGAGGCGTCCAGGCGCTGGTAGAAGTACCCCTTACGGTGCAGCAGCGTTATCGCGACCATTGGAACTTTAAGATCCGCGGCAGCCCGAATCGTGTCTCCGGCCAGTACTCCCAGCCCGCCACTGTAAGTAGGCATGCCTGTTTCGAGGCCAATTTCCATAGAAAAATAAGCAATAGACCGATGATTCATATCCGTTGCACCAACAAATCCTAAATGGAGTCGAGCAATATATGTGCCTCACCCAGAACCCTGGCTTGATCGATAATTGACTGCGATACAATGGCGGCAATGCCCCGTTCGCAAATTTGATATGGCACCCTGTGCGGACTTCCTGGTTATGAGAAACGTCAAACTAGGATGCGCGATTCCAAGGGCGCAAGACGCGGCCATCGCGCTATCACCGTTGGCACAAACTGTGCGTTGTCGATTGAAGCTGTTTTTTAGGATACTAAAAGCTGGTGGACACAAGTAATAAAATCGCCTCATCAAAGCGGGAGCGCGTCCTGATTCTCGGTGCCGCAGGCAGGGATTTTCACAATTTCAACGTGTGCTTTCGCGATAATCCAGACTACGAGGTGGTCGCGTTCACCGCTGCTCAGATTCCGGGAATCGAAAATCGCCGCTATCCGGCTGAACTGAGCGGCCCCTTATATCCTGACGGCGTCCCGATTTATCCAGAGGAACAATTGCGGCAGTTGATTCGCGCCCAATCCGTGCAGCAGGTGATCTTTGCCTACAGTGACATCTCGCACGTGGCGCTCATGCATCTCGCCTCGCAGGCGCTGGCGGCGGGCGCGGACTTTCGGCTCGTCGGTCCCGAGCGGAGTTTTCTCAATTCGACGCGGCCGGTAATTTCCGTTTGCGCCGTGCGCACGGGTTGTGGCAAAGATTCCGTCGTGCGACGCATCGCCGCGTTATTGCAAGCGCGCGGACTCCGACCCGTTGTGGTTCGCCACCCCATGCCCTATGGAGACTTGCGCCGCCAGGTCGCGCAACGTTTTGCCGCCATCGAAGATTGCGATCGCCAGCATTGCACCATCGAGGAACGCGAAGAGTATGAACAGCACATCAAGGAGGGCATTACCGTTTACGCGGGCGTCGATTACGCTAAAATCCTTGCCGCGGCGGAAAAAGAGGCCGATATAATACTTTGGGACGGCGGCAATAACGACTGGCCTTTTTTTCGCGCGGATCTGGAAGTGGTGCTGCTAGATCCCCACCGCGCCGGCCATGAGTTGCTCTATCATCCCGGTGAGACCAATCTGCGGCGCGCCGGTGTGTTGGTGGTGACCAAGATCGATTCAGCGCCGGTCAGCGGCGTCCAACAGGTGCTGCGCAATATCTCGGAAATCAATCCCACGGCTACGGTTATCCAGGCGCGCTCGAGAATCTCCGTAGATAAACCCGAACTGGTTCGCCGCCAACGCGTTCTGGTGATTGAAGACGGGCCGACGCTCACTCACGGAGAAATGGCCTACGGCTCGGGCATCATCGCTGCGCAAAGATACGGCGCTGCGGAAATCGTTGATCCCAGACCATGCGCGCGCGGCAGCTTGATTCAAACCTTCGCTCGTTATCCTTGGATCGGCAGAGCGCTCCCAGCCATGGGCTACTCGGATGCGCAACTTGAAGATCTCGCTGGCACGATCAAAGCAATATCGTGCGATACCATTATCATCGCGACTCCGGTGGACCTCGCGCGGCTCATTCCATTGCCTAAGCCTTTTTGCCGCGTGCGCTATGATCTGGAAGAAATCAGCCACCCCGATCTGGCCGAAATCGTCTCTTCCTTTGTGCAAAAGCATGTCGAGCGCTCGACGCGAACCTAAAAAATGCCTATGACTCACGAAAGCTCTCAGGCCACCGAGGCCATGCAAGGACTCTCGACAACCGAAGCCGAAGCACGACTGGCAAGCGACGGCTTTAACGAGATCCATTCATCTACACGCCGCAGGACCGTCGAGATCGCATTGGGCGTCGCTCGCGAGCCAATGTTTTTGCTTTTGATTATCGCGGCGGTGATCTATTTAATTCTTGGCGACATACGCGAATCACTGATCTTAACGTTTTGGATTCTCGTCATCATGGGCATTACCATCTTTCAGGAAAGAAAGACCGAACACGCTTTGGAAGCTCTGCGTGACCTCTCGAGTCCCCGGGCCCTGGTGGTCCGTGATGGGGAACAAAAACGCATCGCCGGCCGGGACGTCGTGCGCGGCGACTTGCTCATTCTTACGGAAGGCGACCGGGTTCCCGCTGACGCGGCATTGATGTCCTGCAATGATCTCATGGTGGACGAATCGTTACTCACGGGGGAGTCTGTGCCCGTGCGCAAGGTCGCCTGGGACCGTATTCAACCGGTGTGCCGGCCGGGCGGCGACGACTTGCCGTACATTTACGCCGGTACCATGTTGGTCCAAGGCCGCGGCGTCGGGAAGGTTGTTGCAACAGGAGTCCATACCGAGATGGGACGAATCGGTAAGGCGCTGCAATCCGTCGAGACCGACCAGACCTTCCTGCAAAAAAAATCCGGCAATCTCATCCGTAACTTCGCCACGGTGGGATTATCCGTCTGCGCCCTGGCAGTGGTTCTCTATGGTCTGACGAGAGGAAGCTGGCTCAACGGGTTTCTCATAGGCATCGCTCTAGCTATGGCGCTTTTACCGGAAGAGATTCCCGTTGTTCTTACGATATTTCTAGCCTTAGGGGCATGGCGCATGTCGCAGAAGCGGGTGCTTACGCGGCGCATGCCGGCCATCGAAGCCCTCGGGTCAGCGACGGTTTTATGTTCGGACAAAACCGGCACGCTGACGCTTAACCGGATGGCGGTGCGCCGGCTGTGCGTCGGCGAAGAGGTCCACGACGTAGACACCAACACCGACCAGACGCTCCCGCAAAAGTTCCACCGGCTCGTGCGCTATTCGGTTCTCGCCAGCGAGACCGACCCCTTCGATCCGATGGAGAAGGCATTTAAAGAGCTGGGGGATCGCTATCTCGATCACGGATCGAGGTTTGAACGCTGGACGCTCGCCCACGAGTACTCGATTTCTCCCGAGCTGCTCGCGCTGTCCCATGTCTGGCATTCAGGGAACGGCGACGAGCACTTTATCGCCACGAAAGGGGCGCCTGAAGCAGTTGCCGATCTATGTCATTTTGATTTAGATCAGAAAGAAAAGCTCTCCGCTCAGGTCGATTCCATGGGTAGCGATGGTCTGCGCGTTCTCGGCGTGGCCAAAGCCTCTTTTGCCGGTACATCTTGGCCGCCAAGTCAGCACGATTTTGACTTCACGTTTCTTGGACTGATCGGGCTGGCCGACCCTGTGCGAGTAACCGTACCGAGCGCCATCAAAGAATGCACCCAAGCCGGCGTTAAGGTCGTTATGATCACCGGCGACTATCCCTCAACGGCCGCGGCCATTGGCCGGCAGATCGGCCTCGCGATGAACGGGAATATGCTGACCGGGCCGGAAATCGAAAGCATGCACGAAGGGGAACTGCGTCGCCGTATTCAAAAGTGCAACATCTTCGCTCGAGTTTTGCCGGAGCAAAAATTAAATTTAGTGGAAGCCTTTAAAGCCAATGGCGAGATCGTGGCCATGACGGGCGATGGCGTGAATGACGCGCCGGCTCTGAAAGCGGCGCATATCGGCATAGCCATGGGCGGACGGGGTACCGACGTGGCGCGCGAAGCCGCTTCGCTGGTTCTTCTCGACGACGACTTCGCCACCATCGTAGAGGCGATTCGTTCGGGTCGACGGATCTTCGACAACGTACAGAAAGCGATGGCTTTCATCTTCGCCATTCACGTGCCGATCGCGGGACTCGCGCTTGTTCCGTTGATTTTCGACTGGCCGCTGGTTCTGAGTCCAGTGCACATCGTGTTTTTAGAACTCATCATCGATCCGGCCTGTTCCGTCGCTTTTGAGGCCGAGCCGGCGGAAACCGACATCATGCAAAAACCACCGCGCGATCCCGACACGCCGCTTTTTGACACGCGCAATATTCTATTCAGCTTGCTGCAAGGCGGTATTGTTCTCGCAGCGGTGCTTACGGTTTTCGCCTTTGCTCTTTACCGCGGGCTAGGGGACGCCGACGCCCGAACGCTCAGTTTTACCACGCTGGTTGTCGGCATGTTGGGATTGATCGTTGTCAATCGTTCCTGGTCGCGCAATGTTATTCACGCGTTGCGTTCGCCGAATCGCGCTTTTTGGTGGGTCACTGCGGGAGCCCTGGGGTTCCTCGCCGCCGTGCTTTATGTTCCCTCGCTGCGCAATCTGTTTCGCTTCTCTATGTTGCATCCCGATGATTTGCTGATTTGCACAGGTGTTGGTTTATTGAGCAGCTTCATGATCGAGTTGCTGAAATTCAAACACTTTCGGAAGTGATGGCATCGGCTCCTACCAAGCGATGCACCCTATCACGAACAGAAGAAATATTTTTTGCGAGGGAGGAACGATCTAGCCGATGCCGGCAGGAACCGCGGAAAAACGAAGACAATTAATCCACGGTAGGAGCATTACTTTGCCTTTTGCTCCCACACCACCCTGACGAATTTATTATTGTGGCCCCACTTGTAGACCAGCTTGCCGCCTCTTGCTTTCTTGACGGAACGGCCAAGTCTTTGCGCCAACTTTTCCGTAGTCGTCTCTACTTTCCAATGCCCGTCCGTTTCCTGTAAGCCCATGATCATCTCAAGCGGATTTTTCGTCCGCGCCTGCTCTTCCTCGTTGCGTAAAATCCTGACGATCTCCCCCCGTTCCCCTCCGCTGACTCCGAACAGGTTAAGTTCGCCGCCTGGGACCCGGTCGCGGATCTTCGTGCAGGCTGGACAGTAAATCGGATAAGGATGCACGGGTGAGTTAAACCCCGCGGGCGCTGCGAGCTGCCAGTGGCGCCGATGATAGAAAGCTCCACAGCCAGTGCACTGGATAACGCCTTTGGGCGATCGTCGCGGAAGATAGGTGTCCCTCTCCGCATCGATTTTCTTTATACCGTATGGTCTCATCTCAAAACTCCTCTCTCCTAACAGATTGTTGAAAAACTCTGTTTGCAGGCTGCTCAAAAAAATCTCAGAGGCGAGGCGCGCGAAAAATCAACGAGCGGAGGCGTACTTAGCCAGTACGTTGTGGCGAGGCGATTTCGCGCAACGAAGCATATGAGTCTTTTTCAGCAGACTGCTAGTCTTTGGCCGTTAACTTGTCGATCCACGCGCCCAACGGTCCCCGGGTGACTTTGCGGATTACGGCCTCAAGTTCTCCCTTATCCATCCAGATTCCGCCACACTTTAGACAACGGTCGAGGATAATCTCGTGAAAGCTGTACGTTTCCAGTAAACCGGCACACTTCGGGCAGCGGATCTCATTCCCCGTCTTGTCCACTTTTCGCAGCTGTTCTTTGAG
>JBGPIK010000310.1:0-8395 GCA_041484845.1 Binatia bacterium
GAAATTGACGAAACGCTTGTTGCGATTCGCAATAACTAAAAAACTTTGCCGTTCGCACATGGAAACACGAAACCCGCGTGTTGCGCTAAAAAGTTAGGCGGGTGGTTTTCTAAAAAAACGGGGTTTTCTGTCAGACACTATCTATCATAGGCTGCATTTCCAACACGACTAATTATATCCTCCTGGGAAACAAACAGACGCATTCAATCGAAGATCTGAAAGGGAAAAACATCGGAGTCACCGGGGCCGGCACGTACTCTGAATTCGCGGTTCGCGCCTTTTTGAAAAAATACAATATCGACCCTGCCAAGGACGTGATGTTGCGCGCGATCGGCGGGACGGTCTTGCGTGCGGCGGCTTTGGAGAAGGGAATCATTGCGGCCGCTCCTTTTTCGACGGAGGATGCCGTTCGATTGATGCGCAGCGGCTATTCTTTGATCAGCAATATGAATGAGTCGTTAGGAATTCCGCAGAATATTATCGTTACTCGGAATGAAGTTCTGGAAAAATACCCGGAAACCAGCAAGCGGGTGCTGAAGGCCTATATCATGGGAATCCAGCTCGCCAAGTTCAATAAAAGAGAGGCGCTTAAAGCCGGATATGACTCGGGTTTGCAGGGAGATCCCGATATCGTTGGCGCAGCGTGGGATCTCTATGCGCCGGGCCTCACAGCGGATTTGTCGATTGCGGTGCCTGGCATTCAACAAATGCTCGATGAAGATATTCGCTCCGGCGTCGTCGACAGCAAATTCACGGTTGATCGGGTAATTAATGACCGCATTCTCAAAATCGCTCAGCAGGAACTCAGGGTAGAAGGAAAATTGAGGCAGTAAAAGGCGTTTTATGCGGCGCGCTTATCGTCGAAAATCATGGTTGCGATTTTGCTTGACCTGCCTTGTAATTTTGGCGTTCGCGCTGCCAACCGGGCTGCGCGCGCAGGAAAAGAAAAACCTGCGCGTCATCTTCACGAGCTTGGCCTGGAATAGCGAGCTTCCTTTCAGAACGGCTCTGACGCGTGGATTCTTTAAATCGCAAGGACTCGAGATTCAACCCATTTTTGTTCGCGGCGGGCCGGCGGCAATGGCGGCGCTCGTATCCGGAGAAGTGGATTTCGCCGAGATTGGGGGGGCGCAGGCCGTCATGCGCAGCCGGGCGCGGGGCCTCGATGTCTCAATCATCGCCTCGATCTCCAACGCGACCAATTATCAATTGCTCGGCGGCAAGTCGGCACGGACGCTTGAAGAATTGAAGGGAAAGATCATCGCCGTGACCGGGGCCGGCGCATTCTCGGATTTCGCCATGAGAATTTTCTTGCGCCGGCGCGGCATCGATCCCGACAAGGATATAACGTTGCGCGCCATCGGCGGCAGCGGTCTCAGGGCTGGCGCGTTGGAAAGAGGTCTCGTCTCCGCCGCGCCCTTCGCGCCTGAGGACACAGTGAGGCTGATGCGGCTTGGTTTTCCGATGATCGCGAATTTAAGCGATACCTTGAACATCCCGCAAAGCATCGTGGCCACGCGCAATGAGGTTCTTCAAAGATCACCCGATACCGCCAAGCGCTTTCTCAAGGCATTGATACTCGGCATTCAATTCGCGAAAACGAAGAAAGCCGATGCGCTAAAGGCAGGCTTCGAGGGCGGCCTCCAGGGCGAGCCGGAGATTGTGAGTCAGGCGTACGATCTCTACGCTCCGGCACTCAATACTGATTTATCCCCCAACATTGAAGGATTTCAGTTCATGCTCGACGAAGATAAGCGCAATGGGCTGATCGATTCCAAGATGACGCTGGATCGCGTAATCAGCGCTAGGCTTCTCAAGCTTGCGCAGCAAGAGCTTCGCGCCGAAGGGCGGCTGAAATAGCCCATGAGCGGCACGCGGCTCGATCACGACTCCAAACCGCAAATTGAATTAGAACAGATATCCGCCGAACGGAACCGCGACACTTGGAATATGGCTTGGTGCGTGAAAAACACCGGGCCGCATCCTTTGCGAATTCTGGCAGTGCGCTTGCCGCACGCGCAATTCGAGTCCGAAGAAAACCGCTTCGAACCGGCGATCGATTTAACGCCGGGGGAGGAGACGCGAATTCAAACTTCGGTTTGGTGCGACGAAGCGCCGGGCGATGTTACGGCAAATGCTTTTGTGATTTTTTACGTGGTCTGGCGCGGCGGACCGTGGCGCATTTTTACCCGTATTCGAGTAGCCGTAAATCCTGACGGCACACCACAAACAAGGACTGAGTTGATCACGACACAAAAAGTCGGATTTTCCGGGGTCAAATCATGAATCATTAGAGAATGTGCACAATGGCTGACAAGGAAAAGGATTTTTACATCCTCCAACGCATGCGTGGTTGATATCGCAATTGAGGCCTCGGCTTCGAAGAGACCACGGGTATGGTCTCCAACGCGGTGAAGATGAGTCAGAAGGATGTGGTTGCGGCATTGAGGCGCTTGCGCGCACATCATCGTAACGATACGGAATACAAAAATCTGCGCAAAGATTTACCGGACGACTGGCCGGTGTAGAGGTTAGGTTCCGATAATCTCGTTTAACCCCTCGACAACTTGAGAGAGTTCTTCTGGAGACGCTCTTCCAATCACCTTTCCAATCCTTTCAACCGCAAGCGTTCGAATCTGGCTGATTTTTACCCACGATTTCTTCGGAAACCCTTTGGCATGAAGTTCGAGCGTCAAAGGAAAGCCCGCGCGTTGAGGCTGACTTGTGAGGGCAACAGCAATTACAGTTCCGGAACGTTCATTGAAAATGTCTTGGCTCAGAATCAAAACGGGACGCTGTCCGGCTTGTTCTCGCCCTCGTACTGGATTTAAGTCAGCCCAGCGGATTTCACTTCTCAGTATTCGGGCCATTCTGCTAGGTCCTCAGAAAGACCTTCTTCTGCAAGCGCTTTCTCAAACGCCGGATCAAGTTTGGCACATTCTTGGGCTAGACGACTTTTCTCGATGCGAGCGAGCTTTTCCGCGACGGCTTCTTCAATGGCCTGACTGCGATTGGGATAGAGTCGTTTCTGAACGAGTTTGTCGAGGCGACTAAGGGTTGATACATTTAAAGAGATTGCAACTTTGGATTTTCCCATTACCAACCTCCCGGCACGGTATGACAATACTTCATACCTTCAAGTGAGTCAAGGTCGCCTCTGGAGAGCCTAATTTCGAGTTTGTAATTACCCTATGAAGCCGAAGCGACCGAGCTAAGGAATCCCACCGGCAGGGTCACCAAAGGCAAGCACTCAATGTGTGATCTTTTTGAGGAGTAATGACGCGCATCACCGGCCGAAGCCCGCTGGCGAGGGGGCGTGTGCACGCGTGGGCTAGTCCCAGCAAGACTCCTATTGATCAGCATTTTTGAACCGAGCCCATGGCTCCTTCATGCGGAAAACGGGCACCGCGAGGATCACATCAGCATGGTAATTCTGAAACTTGGCGATCAAAGATTGATCCTGCGACATAGATAAATAGACGTTCTTTTGTGACCCGCCTAACCCGAAGTTTGGTATGGACCAATACGACTCACTAACCTCAGTACACGCCAAGGTTTGCTTGATGCAATAACACCCCTGAAGTTCGTGAGGAGCAGCGGTATTGCCGTCGGAAACAACCCGAAGGGTGATGAAAGCGGCGCCGTTGCGGTCCAGCTTGCGCGTGCGAATGTTCGGCGACACAGTCCTTGCGTCGCTACGAATGTTTAGTACCGACGTTAGCAACAGCGATTGAGTATTTCCATTAGCACCTGTGATGACACCGTCATTCAAATGGATGCCTTCCAGAGACTTGCACTCGGGGCCGAGTGGTGACAGCTCCCCCTAATCGCGTGGGTACTCCTCATCTGGCGCCAACGGCGCATGAACCGTAACGCAGCCCTGGAAAACCAATTCGGCCAGAAGCAAAATGCGAAATTTTAGCTTATCCATTGGCCATCCTACGGCAGCGTCAAAGTCAGTTTCACCTTAGTGAATTGATCTCGCAAATCTCGTTTCTTCAAAAATCCCCCTGCCCCCCTTTCCAAAGGGTGGAATTAAAAATCTCCCTTTGTAAAGGGAGATTTAGAGGGATTTTCAATCCTGTCAACGCGACTTTGACGAGACCCTGTTGGCTATCCTTTCATTTTCTGCCTCGTGTTATTTGCTACTTGCCACATGACATAGAATGTTTCGGAATCAGAATCCGCCCCCATATTTTATCGAGACAGTAATACAGCAATCCGGATTTGAAACTACTCGCCCATTGATGAACCGTGGAGCCGAACGGTCGGTTGGCGCATCTTGAGATCGGCAACGCCACTCCAGAACTCTCGTTTCCCGGTCATCGCCTGCACGTGACCGTCCCATTCCAAGGTAAACGCGGTGAGTCCAAGTTTGACCGCGGCCCTGATTTTGTCCTGAGTGACGGCGTCAGTTGCCAACTGCCGAATTGCGTCAATCTGTCGTTGCCCGTGGCCCTCGTCCTGCTGAGCATGAAGCCGATAGGTTTCCGCCGCACGAGGAGAAAATCCGTAATGACCGGTGAGCTCACGGTAAACGTTATCTGAGACTTTACCGGTGCCACCGAGCTGGCTCTCGACAAACGCGAGCATGGCGACGCCTTCCAGGGCCGAGCGGCGCTGGCAACATCCGATGATCATCTCGATTGCCGCGAGAGTTCCGGGCGCCGGTTCGGCGCCGTCCGCTTGCTCACGCGAGATGCCGCCTTCTTGGAGAAACTGGAGCATAATGTCGACATGGGTTCGTCGTCCACCCAGCTCTTCCATGAGATTTTCCAAAAGTGTTTTCATCAAGGCGTAGTTTTTGTCGGCGACGGCGTTGATGGACATATAGCCAAAGAAAATAGGATTGGTGCGAATACGCAGATAGTGTTGGACTTCACCTAAAATTATCTGGCTTCGGCTCCAGCGATGCTGCAGGATACCTTGAAACCAAGGATGGTGCTCCATCGGCACTTCACGGGCGTAGCCCCAAAGCTCCTCAATAAAATCATCCCCGGACATGTCACTCATTTTACGTCTATCAAAACAAAAGTCCATGTTGCCGTCTTTCGAGGGTAGTGATTTAGTTTGATCAAGATCTCTCTCTTCGTTCGGGATGACAAATCGTTAAGTGTCATTCCGAGCGGAGCGAGGAATCGTTCTTAAGGCGGAAATGATCTCACGATGCTAAGGGAATCACCACCGCTTTGTGGTTTCGCTAGACCGAAAAATGGAATCTTGCTAAAGACACGAGCATGGCATCGAGTTTCGCGTCGTTCCCGGAAATAGACAAACATAAGGATAATCTGATTGCTCTACGCCGCGATCTGCATTGGCATCCCGAGTTGAGTTTCCAAGAGCATCGAACCGCGGGAATTGTTGTGCATCGCTTGCGTGCTGCGGGGCTGGAGGTTTGCAGCGGAATCGCGGGCACAGGGGTGGTCGCTTTCCTGCGCGGAGAAAAACCGGGTCGAACGATTGCCTGGAGAGCGGACATGGACGCTCTTCCGCTCGCGGAAAGATCCAATCTGCCGTACGCTTCTTTGATTCCAGGCGTCATGCACGCGTGCGGTCACGACGGCCACATGGCCATTGCGGTTACGATGGCAGAAATCTTGGCTGTGCACCGAGACGAGTTACCAGGGACGGCGGTATTTGTTTTTCAACCCGCGGAAGAAATCGGCAGCGGCGCCAAGGCAATGATCGAAGCGGGCGCTCTGGAGAACCCCCGGATCGATGCCATCTTTGGTCTGCATCTCGTTACCAAACTCTCGGCCGGTAAAATTGCGCTGCGGGCCGGGCCGATTCTGGCGGCGGCCGATTATTTCACGATTGAGGTGCAGGGAAGGGGAGGCCACGGAGCTTTGCCGCATCAAACCATCGATCCGATTCCTGTCGCTGCGCGCATTGTGCTCGGGATGGAAAACCTAATCGCGCGGGAAGTTCCATCGAGAGAGGCGGTAGTACTGACGGTGGGCCAAATCTCCGCAGGTAGCACGCACAACATTATTCCAGGAAGCGCAAATATCCGGGGGACGTTGCGCACCTTGAACCCGGAATTGCGAAACCAGCTAAAAGAACGACTTCCAGGCCTGGTCAGTTCTCTTGCGCAGGCGTTTCTGGCGCAGGCGGAATTGAGGTATGAAAATGAAACCGTCCCGGCGGTGATTAACGATGTCGCGGAAACCGCGCGCGCCCGGCGCGCGGCGGTAGAGGTGCTGGGCGAGGAGGCGGTCAACGAAGCGGACTTTGCGATGACCAGTGACGATATGGGCGCTTTTTTGGAGCGCCGGCCAGGATGTTATTTTTTAGCGGGCATCGGGCCGGCCAGCGGCGTTCCAACGCCGCACCACTCGCCGCAGTTCGTAATGAATGAAGACGGCCTCATGCCCGCGCTTCGGACGGCACTCGCCATTATGCACAGCGCGCTGAGTGCGTAAGTTTTCTTCTTCCGAACTTCCGCAAGTGTCGGGCTGAAGGAATCAGCGGTAAAAGGTTTGGCGTCCCCGACGAGATTTGAACTCGTGTCGCCGGCGTGAAAGGCCGGTGTCCTGGGCCAGGCTAGACGACGGGGACGTGGTGAGCCGTGCTGGATTCGAACCAGCGACCCTCTGCTTAAAAGGCAGATGCTCTACCTCCTGAGCTAACGGCCCTCTGACGGAATAAACCTTTTCTTAATAACGGGAATAGCGCGGCAAGTCAATCAATGACCGAGAAAACAAGTATTATACAAACGGACCCCGATGGGCGTCAAACGCTTTCACCGCCATCCTTATTTGCGCATCAGCTGCGCGGCCGTGTTTTCGTCAACTCTAACAAAGCCCCGCGCCTCCAATTGTTTCGCGCACAGCGCGACCACACCGGATAATGAACCATTGTGTGCAATAGTGTTTTCGCGCGCGGAACATTTCATTACGGTATTTGTTTTGGGATTAACCAAAGTAATCGACAACGGCTCCACCTGGGCGCAAGCCAGGACTTGGAACAATGTAAGCACTAGACTGAATTTCGTGAGCGCGCTCAACATTAGAAATCTAGGACGAAGATGTAACCCAAATGTAGTTTGCCCCATATTTGTGATAAAAAACAGCAAAAAGCTGCCAAAAATTTCACTGCCGCCTCGTATTGTAGCAAACGCTCGGAACTGTGAAAGATTCATGAAGAATCCTGTCAATTAGAGCGCAGCGAATCGGCTACGTAACGAGTTGGCGACAAACCCAGGCAGAAATCATCGATTCCAAAGACAACTTTGTGCCTGCGGTAACCCGGTCCAAAATTCCCAACCGCTTGCCTCGCTAGCGGATGCACATGACAGAAAATGTATAGGCTTGTCTCGATGACACAAATCGTCACCCAGAGCCGGAGGCGTTGTTTAGCCGCTGGCTTCCATAGTTTGGGCACGATCTAATTCTTCTTCCCATAGTTCTTGAAAAGTCGAAGCGCTGACCTTTGGCTTTGCGCTTAGCCACAGGTGGCCTTCTTGTTGCTTTCAGCAAATATTCACATGGTTATACAGGGCGGAAGGCTATTACCATTTTCATAAAAAAACCCGTTATGAAGGAAAAGATTCTTATCGTTGAGGACAATCCGGAGTTTGGTCATTTTCTCGCATACCTGTTGCGTAGTATGGGCTATGAGCCCATAGAAATTGGCAGTGGTGAAGAAGCGATAGCACGCGCGAGTAGTGACCATCCGGCCGTTATCTTAATGGATATACGACTTCCCGGCATGGACGGCGTCGAGGCGGCTGCGGCAATCAAACAGAATCCAGACACTGCCGAAATTCCCATCGTTGCGCTCTCTGCTTACACTTCCGAAGAGTGGCAACAAAAAGCATTTGATGCGGGGATAAGAACGTACCTCACCAAACCTGCTCCTCCCCAAACCATAAAGGAGACAATTAGCCTAATCTTGGCCAGAGAGTCTGCGAGCCGGCAACGATTCAGCTCTTTATGATGCGAGGTCCGCGCGTCTAATCAACCGGGAGCTTTATGATTAAAAAGATTCTTATCGCCGAAGACAACCGTGACTGTTGTGAGCTGCTCGTTTTTCTCCTGCGCCGGACGGGGTACGAAGCGGTAGGAGTTCAGAGCGGTGAGGATGCCATAGCCCACGCGCTTAGCGACCAACCGGATCTTATCTTTATGGATCTCGGTCTTCCCGGTATCGACGGTATCGCCGCGGCTGCAGCAATCAAACAGAATCCGGAAACTGCCGGAATTCCCATCGTTGCCCTTTCTGCACGACTGGAGCAGACGTGGAAAACTAAGGCATTACAGGCAGGCATGACAATGTACCTGACAAAGCCTGCTGCACCCCACGCGATCATAAACATTATCGAACAATTGACCCATGCAAACTCAAAAGATCACGGGTATTGTTCTGCGTGAACCGCTTCCGGACCGTTCTTGAC
>JBGPIK010000311.1:0-8270 GCA_041484845.1 Binatia bacterium
AGAAAGCGGTCATCGCCGCGTGGACTCAAGTGGGAGTCGTGTAGTCTGTGCGTATCACGTTGAAGCGAAGCGGTGGTTTCGGTGGCATCCGCACCACCGCTTCACTCGATTTTTCAAACTTGCCGAAAACAAAGGTCGCGGAAGCGCAAGGTCTGATCGACGCCGCCAAGTTTTTCGATTTGCCCGCGTCGATTCGACCCGAACGCCCACAACCGGACAGATTCCAGTTCGATTTGACGATTGAGGCCGATGACCGCGCCCACACAGTCTCGATCGCGGAAGAAGCGGCTTCAAAAGAATTGCGGGCTCTTCTGGCGTGGTTGCAAAAGAATTTGAAAACTTGACGACGCCTGCGCGCACTTTGGGGTTCACTTTGCGACGGCGGGACGAGTAGTGAGAGAAGCTAAGGAAAAGCCCATGAATAAACGTAGCGGGATGTAGCGCTGTTGCTACTTTGCTAGACCCAACCCCATTTTTACCCCGCAATGAGGCGTATATTCTATCTCTATCTTTCAAGCCAAGAGCGATCTAAGAGTATCTCTGGATTCTATGGCCGAGGAGTTAAACTACATTGGCGACCACGTTCTCGCGCGGTGTTAGTTGACGAGGCACACTCATCTGATTGTGCTTCTCAACGATTCGGCGGTGAAGTCGCCGGTAAGCGTGTCGTTTATACCATTGAATATCGTTTCCACAGCACGCATCTTTTGGTCAAAGATTGATTAGCCCCTCATTCCCAAGTTAAGGTGGGGCTGTCTGAGATAATGACGACATGAAAAAGTCGGCTGATCAATTAAATGCCTCGTTCGATATTACCGAATTCCTTCTAAAGGAGGTCGGTGAGATAACTAATCATCAGACCGATCTCCCTCGAATCGCTAAGGACGCGAGGATAGTCGCGGCAATAGAAGCAAAACTTGAGCAGCTTCCGACACAGCATGACCTTTATCGAGGTGACGCGCGGAGTGTTGACTTTCTTCGCCCCGAAAGTGTCCACCTCGTTGTAACTTCTCCACCCTATTGGACTTTGAAAAACTACAATATCAGCGAAGGGCAGATGGGGTCTATCGCTGACTACGACACCTTTCTGAATGAGCTAGATAAAATTTGGGCCGCCTGCTTCCATGCTCTTGTTCCAGGGGGTCGTCTTGTCTGCGTGGTTGGGGACGTTTGCCTTTCAAGACGTAAGAACAAGGGCGAACACCTTGTCATGCCGCTGCATGCGTCGATTCAAGAGCATTGCAGGCGTCTGGGCTTCAACAACCTAGCTCCTATCATTTGGCACAAGATAGCAAATGCGGTCTATGAAGCGAGTGGTAATGGTGCGGGATTCCTTGGCAAACCATACGAACCCAACGGCGTTATTAAGAACGACATAGAGTTCATATTAATGCAACGAAAGCCGGGCGGCTACCGCAGCCCCTCGTTGGCAACTCGAATTCTTAGCGTCATTCCAGCCGATCAACACAAATCTTGGTTTCAACAGATTTGGACCGGAGTGACGGGTGCTTCAACTAAACTGCACCCCGCGCCCTACCCGCTGCAACTAGCCGAGCGCCTCGTCAGGATGTTTAGCTTCGTTGGTGATACTGTTCTTGATCCGTTCATGGGCACAGGAACAACAAATGTCGCTGCGGCAAAATGGGGGCGAAACAGTATCGGCGTAGAGGTCGACCCGAATTATTTTGATATGGCCGAAAAGCGCCTGGACACGGAAACTCCGAAGTTAATAGCTGATCGAGTAATTCGGCTCCACGAATAAATCAAATGCTTGACTTTGAAGAGGAGCTTGGCAAGGCTGTCAAATACTTCTGGCAGGTCCGAGGCAAGCAGAAGAAGCGCCAAGGTGGCAAGACCGGAAAGAAGGATGCCGGCGAGCGACGCTCAGTCACTGGCGGCAAGCATGCCGATGGCTTTATTAGGCTTATCGCTGCGATTGTTAAGGATGCGGCTTTGCCGAACGTTGAGATCCATGTGACCGAAAAGAAACCGAGAACGCTGCCGGGCTTCTACAGGCCGTGCAAAGAGTGGGATCTCGTTGTCCTCTCCAGCGACACGTTGGTGGCGGTTGTCGAAGTGAAATCCCAAGTAGGTAGTTTTGGAAACAACTTCAACAATCGAGTTGAAGAAGCGCTCGGGAATGCGACCGATTTTTGGGCCGCATACCGAGAGGGGATATTCAAGCCCTCGCAGAAGCCTTGGCTCGGATACCTGTTTATGTTGGAAGAGCGTGAGGCATCGATCCGTCCCACGAAACCGATGGTACTTAAGCCTTACAAGGTAGATGAAGCATTCCAGATGCGAAGCTACGCGAAGCGCTACGAGCTAGTCTGCGAGCGGTTAGTTCGCGATCGACTTTACGATGCCGCCTGCTTTTTCACTTCGAACGCGGAAACGGGCAAACGAGGCGAATACCAGGAACCCAACGAGGAGCTGAGCATTAAACATTTAGCCATTTCTCTACACGCTCGAGCTGCCGCGTTTGCTCGTATGGGTGAGGAGATCAAGGTGCTCGAAGGCAACAACAAAAAGTGAACACCCGTGCATGGGGTCCGGGTTTCTACTCTAGACAATCTGAAGCTAATCGCGCCGCTGGCGAATAACTGCCTGGATCAGGGAGAGTTGTTGCGCATTTGATCCTTGGAACTGCTTCTACCGTTTTCCCGCGCCGAGGCATGCGATGGCCTCGATCTCGACGAGGATTTCCGGCGTCGCGAGGCTGCGGACCTCGACGAGCGTAGAGCAGGGAAAATCACCGCTGAAAAAATCCTAGCACGCGCCACACTTCGGTGTTTTGTTTGATGTTGACGACGTAGATTGTTACCTTCACGACGTCCGACCGCGCGGCGCCGGCCGCTTCAACGAGATGTCGAATTTAGCCAAAGATGATTTTCGCCTGTTCGTATTCACCGACACAATTATTTCGCTCTTTCATGCCATCAAGCTCACACATCCGAACCTGGGCGGTCAGTTGGAAGTAAAGCTAGACATCGACTGCAGATTACGGTAAGAGGCGGTGAACGAAATAGGCAATAAGACCATGTGCTTACAATGATCAAGGGCGAGCAATTCGAAGTTCCGCTAGCGGAGAGACTAAACCTCGGCAGCTACTATCTCGACATCAATCTTGAGGCGGGTAGGGGCGACAAGACCGCAATTTACTACCAGGACAAGACCTATAGTTTTTTCGACCTATGGCGTTTGACGAATCGGGTTGGAAACGTGCTCAAGACACTCGGCGTCGAGACCGAGAACCGGGTCTTATTGATTCTCGAAGATTCCCCCGAATGGGTTGCGGCGTGGCTCGCCACGATGAAGATCGGCGCGGTGGGGACTCACGCCTACACTTATTTGACTGCGGATGACTACGAGCATTTGCTGAATCTGGTAAAGCCCAAAGTCGTGGTCGTTGACAAGACGACACGGGAAAAGGTCAGGCAGGGCGCTACGAAAAGTAGATACCCCAAAGCGTTTCTGATTGCGGGCGAAAAGGTTCCGGATCTTAAGCCAGGAGAAGAATTCAGCCTGGCCGAGATGATCGAAGGCGCCGGCGATCGGCTCGAGGTCGAACCGACACATAGGGATGACCTTGCTTTCTGGAACTTTTCCGGCGGCACCACGGGCAAGCCCAAGGGCGTTCCACATATGCATCGCGATTCGGTCCTTTCCTATCATTCTTTCAGCACCATTCTCGGCTACAAAACGGACGATATCGTCCTCCTCGTGCCAAAGTTGTTTTTTCATTATGCGCGCGACAACGGATTGTTGTTTGCGTTGCGGAGCGGCGCCGTGGTTATCTTGTTTGGCGAAAAGGCGACTGCAGCGCTGATATTTCAGCTCATCGCGAAATATAGACCAACAGTTATGCTGAATGTGCCCACCATGATGAGAGCGATGATCCAGACGCCCAAAGATGACCGCGCGGATCTCAGCTGTCTTCGTCTCTGTCTTTCTTCAGGGGAAGTGCTTTCGCCGCAACTCTACAAAGAATGGATCAGCACGTTCGGAACCGAAGTGATCGACCGCTTGGGCTCCGCAGAGTCCGGCATGGGTTATCTCTGCAATCGAGTCGGCGCGGTCCGGCCGGGGAGCTCGGGGACAGTCACGCCGCTGGCGGAGATCAAGCTTGTGGATCCGGAGGGAGCAGAAGTCCGAAAGGGCGAACCGGGTCTTTTGCTGACGCGGAGCGATGCCAGCGCTCAATACTACGTGCGCGAACACGAAAAATCGAAAGTAACCTTCTTGGGCGATGAATGGATTAATACCGGAGACATCTTTCTCCAGGATGACGATGACTATTTCTGGTACGTTGGGCGCGCGGATGAAACAGTAAAGGTGAGCGGAGTATGGGTGTCGCCGCTGGAAATCGAACGTACTCTCCACGAGTGCGCGCGCGTGAAGGAGTGCGCGGTGCTGGGGATCAAGAACAGGGACGGCCTGATGAAAATACAGACGTTCGTGGTGCTGAACGACGGCGCTCGGCCTTCGACGGACATAACCGATGAGCTAAAGCGATTCTGCAGCGACCGGCTGCCACCGCACAAGGTTCCGAAAATCTTTGAGTTCCTCGACGAGCTGCCGAAAACTGGGCAGGGCAAGATCGATCGGCGCCTGCTGCGGGAGGGTTTGCTCTAGCAGACTAGAAAAGAGTCACATGCTTCGTTCCGCTCTGGCAATGGAGTATTGGAGTATGGGAGTATTGGAGTGATGGGTTTGAATCCATTACTCCAGTACTCCACCACTCCAACCATCCCAGTTGTATCGGGGCGCCTGTTAAGCGACCGCGCGCTATTGTGGAGGTAGGCTGTGCTTCTGGGACTGCCTGAATTCGAAATGTTTTTTCCCCGCAGCGTTGACGAAACCTGTTCGCTGCTTTCCGCGCATGGCCAAAATGCCCAGGTGGTTGCGGGCGGAACGGATCTCTTCGTCAAGATGAAACAGAGGAGACTGGTGCCGCGGATTCTCATCAACATGAAGAGGATCCCGGCTCTAAATCAGATTCACTACGACCCAGACGAGGGGCTGCGGATCGGTGCGTTGACCACCATCCAATCGATCCGGGACTCGGACGTCGTCAGCAAGAAATTTCGCGTCTTGAGTCAGGCTGCCGGTGTGCTCGGCACACCCCAGATACGCAATCTCGGAACGCTCGGGGGCAATCTGGCCAACGCGTCGCCTTCCGCGGAGTTCGCTCCGCCGCTGCTTACCCTCGAGGCATCGGTCCGATGTGTGGGGCCTGGCGGGGAACGTCTGGTTCCGATGAATGAATTTTTCGTTGGCCCGGGAAAGAGCGTCCTTGGCCAGGGCGAACTGATCACTGAAGTACATGTACCCGCATCGCCTCTTGATGCGCAGGCCATCTACCTCAAGCACAGCCTCAGGACGATGGACGTGTCCATGGCCGGGGCGGCGGCGTTCGTGCTGCTCGACGGAGATGTTTGCCGGGAGGTCAGGATCGCCTTGGGCGCAGTGGCGCCGACTCCGATCAGGGCGGGCATGGCTGAGGCAACCCTCAGGGGCAAGAGGCTCTGCGGGAATTCGGGGGATAAGGAACTGCTGGAAGAGGTCAGCCGAATCGCCTCTGGTGAATCGCGCCCCATCGACGATCTTCGAGGACTTGCCTCCTACCGGCGGAAAATCGTCGGGATGCTGGTCAAGCAGGGGCTGGAACTGGTGATTGCCAGGGCAAGGGGCTGATCGAGAAAGGCAGCCAGAATGAAACAAGTGACTCAACTGAACGTCAACGGCGCCGCCCGCGACCTCGCGGTGGAGCCAAACCAGACCCTCCTGGATGTCCTAACCGAAGATCTCAAGCTGTCGCGCACCAAAGAAGGATGCGGGATCGGGGAATGCGGGGCCTGCACTGTTTACATGGAGGGCAAACTTGTCAGCTCGTGCTTGGTGCTGGCCATGGATGCGGACGGCAAAGAGATTGTCACCATGGAAAAGTTTACCGCTGGCGACCCGGGCTTCAGCCCAACCATGGAAGCGTTTATCCATCCCGACCAGCTGGCGAGGCGGGCGAATTTCGGCTCTGCGGGCGCGCAAACGAGGACCGAAGTTCCAACCTTCTGCCACCTCTGCCCCGCGCACTGCAGCATGAATGCGATCGTCGAAGATGGCAGGGTTGTGGACCTCGAGCCGGACATGGAAAGCGGGCTGTATGCTGAGCAGTGCGCGGTGAACAAAGGGCGCTTCACCATCCCGGAAGTTCTGGGTCACAAAGATCGGCTGCTATATCCACAAAAGAAAGTAGGAGCGCGGGGAGATGGAAAATGGGAGCGTATTTCCTGGGACGAGGCCCTCGATACGATTGCAGGAAAGTTCAATGAACTAAAAAAGACTCTCGGCCCAGAATCCGTCGCGTTCGGATTAGGGGAGCCGAAAGGGCTGGAGTTCGCCTTTGGCCAGAGGCTGGCCAGCGCGTTTGGAACCCCCGGGGTAGTGACTCCGGGATGGTGTTGTGGCATTCCGAAGGGTATGGGCGCCGCTTTCACCTACGGTGCGAGTGCCGTGTGTGACGACGAAGGCCTGCCCGCTCTGATCGTTTTGTGGGGTGTCAACATGGCTCATACCACCGGCGGTCTCAGAAGAGAGACGCTAGAGAGGATCCTCGAGGCCGGCGGGAAGGTTATCACCATCGATCCGCAAAGAACCTACGTGGCCAAGCTGGCAGACCTGTGGATAAGACCCAGACCGGGCAGCGACGGCGCGCTGGCCGCGGGAGTGATGAAAGTCATCATCGAGGAAAAGCTCTATGACCGAGACATCGTTAACAACTGGACTGTCGGTTTCGACAAGATGCGGGAGAATGTCTCGACTTTCTCTCTGGAAGAAGTCGAAAAGCTCACCTGGGTGCCGCGCGCTCAGATCGAGCAGTTTGCAAGAATGTATAGCCAGACTAAACCCGCCGCCACACATGTCGGAAACGCCGTTGAACAACAACAAACCAGTTTTCAGACCGGGCGCGTGGTGGCTATCATGCGGGCGATCTGCGGTAACCTGAACATCCGCGGTGGGGATGTCATGCTGACCCCGCCGCCGTTTACCAGGCCAGGAAGCTTCTTTCTCCTGAACAAATACCCGAGGAACGCGGAAAAGATCCTCGGGGACAAATTCAAGTTTGCGCAACGCTCGGCCTTCATCCCGCCTCACGTGATGATCAAGGCGATTCTGGATGAGGATCCGTACCCCATCAAGGCGGCCATGTTCATCTTGACGAATCCCGTGGTGAGTTATCCCAATTCAAGCGAAACTCACCGGGCGCTGATGAAACTGGATTTCATCGTCGTTTCGGAGATCTTCATGACTCCGACGGCGGCGCTTGCGGATATCGTGCTCCCGGCCGCTTGGGGCATGGAACATGAGGAACTCGGATATTGGCCGGGGTGGCACGAGGAAATCCGCTCTTATCCCAAGCTGGTGGAGCCGCCCGCGGAATGCTGGCCGGACACCAAAATTATCAACGAACTTGCCAAGAGACTTGATCTCGCCGGGGATTTCTGGGAGCACGACGACGAAGCCTTGGATTTAATGTTGAAACCCAGTGGAATGAACTACGAGGCATTTAAAGAACAGAGGGTCATGAAACCCAAGCGGGAATATCGCCCGCATGATTACCGGACCCCGTCGGGCAAGATCGAAATTTACTCCGAGCAGCTTGGAAAAATCGGTTACGCGCCGATGCCGCTTTGGGAGGAACTGAGCAAAACAATAGATATACCCGAAGAATATCCGCTTTTGCTCACCAATGGGAAAGAGGAAGCCTACATGATGACCGGGTTCAAGCACGTTGCTTCCATGCGCATCGTGAGGCCGGACCCCGTCGTGGAGCTGCATCCGGACACCGCGGAGAAGTATGGGCTTCAGGAAGGCCACTGGGTCTTCATCGAGACTCAGGTCGGCAAGATCAGGCAGAGGCTTTCGCTCAATCGCAGCCTTCACCCGCGTGTGGTCGTGGCCGCTTTCGGCTGGTGGTTTCCGGAACGGGATGAACCGGGTTATGGTTGGAGCGAGAGCAACATTAACATGCTGATCCCCAACGGGCCGGATTACGATCCGTCCACCGGCGGCGTGACCTTGCGCGGCATACCTTGTAGAGTCTCCAGTGCGTAATACAATTGCACCGCGGAGGCGCGGGACGTGAGAAAAAATCGAAGTTTGGAGGTCTGAGTCATTCCTGCAGGCCAGCGGTTTTCTTACTCGTGTAAAATCACCCGCGCTCGGCTGTTGTGCCGATTCGGATCTACCGTGTGGCTGATAAGCCGCCC
>JBGPIK010000312.1:0-8215 GCA_041484845.1 Binatia bacterium
ATCCGTACGGCTGAAGCCGTCGCGGGCCTACAAAAACGGCGGCTCTTGGAGACAGACAATGGCGTTAGGGAAGAGATCAACGCGGCGCTTGCAACGGCGCAGCATAAGTCTGCAGAGCTGTCGCGCGAATGCTTTTAGGCGGCTCTAACGCCGTAGCGTTTGCGGTACTGGGTCAAAAGTTCGGGCTATCGGGCACGGTCGGAAGAGGAGCGAAAGTTTGGCGTTGGTTACCGTAATTAAATGTCTGATCACTATTGCTCTATTGCTTCATAGGTGAGGCGGTTTAGATCGTCATATTGAAAATTCCGCCATGCCGTGCCGCCGCCACGGCGATCTTCAATCGACGTGATGTTGCCGTTGTCGTCATAGGTAAACCTGGTCAAGCTAGTCAACAACGTCCCTTAGATGTTTCCCGCGTTAACGCGTTAAGATTCTTATCGAAAGTTCGTCTTAGTGTAGTCCGCTACTTTCTCTGCTGCTTTGTCTATCGCTTCAGACAGCGCACCACCAAAAAAACCGCTCCCAATCCGACCTTCGACGTTAATTGTTGCAAGTTGCTTGTCAGTGGGATCAAGGTATTTTGCTTCAATGGTAAGCGAACCTTCACCGGCGTTTCCAATACCCCCCCAAAACCACCGGGTGAATTGATTTCCGGGATCATACTGAATGAAACGATAGCTGATCTTTAGCTCTGCCCCCTTTGGAAGCCACCTTCGCCATAGAGATGCTGATTGAGTTTATCCGTAAAGGCGTTCTTGACATCAGCGGGTACTGGTACCGGAGAGTTTCCCTCCGATGCTTGGACGGAACTAACCCTTAACTTTGCGTCGGGTGGATTAATCACCATCGCCCTTCCTACGCCGCAACCCGCTAGCATGAATCCAGCAATCAGAAGTAAAGCTCCGGATCTTAAGGCTTGCCCTAAGGAACGCATGTATTCCTCCCGTCTGAGTCGTTAGTTTTTGGAAAATACACCTAAATTTGGGATGAGCAGTTTAAAGATAATTTGCTTGCCGCTTTGTACTTCGTACGCAACTACTTCAACAATGATTTTCTCCTTGCCCGCGACCGCCTCGGGGAGCTTGAAGTAGAGAAAACCCGCGGCAGTCTGTCCGGGCTTCACAATCGCTCTAGCGAAACCCAAGGTTTCAAAGTGCTGCTCAATCCTTCGGTTAACTTCCCCAGTGTGAACTCCAGATAAAGACACCGTAACCGGCCAAAATATGACGGCAAGAGGACCCGTGGCGAGCGTCCACCCGGCAGCTTTGCTAGCATACTCTCTCGTGGCAGCTTGGTTCGCTGCATCCACGTCGGCGAGAAGTGGTAGGACCTGATCTTCCAGCCGTGCCCTCGCTTCTTTGCTGTCGATCTTATACGTTTCATCGCTTTGATTTTCCGCCCTTAAGAGAATCGGCAAAACTCCGTGTGCAACGAGATCAGCATCAAACATACCGCGCGACTTTTCGGAAGAAGCAAACTCCTCCGCTGATAGCTTCAGTCCTTCCTGCGTTTCGCTTACCGTTGGCTGTCGATCATTCATTATGTCTTGGTACCGTGTCGCCGGATCAAAAGTGGCACAGCCGGTGAAAATGAAGCAGATCGCCAAGACATTGGATTTTCTGCAGGACTTTATGCGACTGGACAGCCAGGCCGGATGGACTGAGTTAAACATTTGAGGGGCTAACTCAAATTTGCTGCCCCCTTGCCCCAGCAAGCGTCCCTGGGGCGCTCACCCTAACAAAGAGGAGTTCTTTTTCCGCTACAAACTCGCCGGGTGTCATCAGCGACGCACTTTTCCGAGTATATTGAAGAGTGAGAGTATCCGATAACAGCGTCTTATGTCAACTTCGAGCCGGCTTCAAGATAAGTCTTCTGATATCGCCATTCGTAGACCGACTCGAATTCCGTAAAGTAGTCAGAGATGGACGGGGGATTGGCCTCGGTTCATGACGTGGTAGAACGCCCCGGGGTATTCGTGGAGTTCCGCGTGGAGTTCCGCGTCAGGCTTGCATAGATGAATGGGCGAGAACTCCCAACACCCGCTCCAGTTGACGACGAAAGCCGCGGTCGTCTGTTAGCCGCCTCTGCGCGCGCCTGAGCGCATGACTCGGCGTCGATAACTCCTTCACCCCAAGAAATCCACTGAGCTCTGCTAAACTCACTGCGCCGTGCCTCCGCGCAACATAACAAAGCAGCTCCCGCGCCCTTTGCACTTCTTCGCTTCGGCCGGAATGCTTTACGTCGTTTTCTGAAACCCCAGTTACCTTACAGACGGCTGCGGAAATGCGCTTGAACGGATACGATCTTTCTATTACCGCTAGCCTCGACGCTTTCTTTCTCGCCGCTTCCTCAAATTCCTCGTCCCCAATGAATGCTTGGCTTCGCACCGGCAGCTCTCCCAACTTCTCTTTTCCCGCCAACCCGCCCTCCACAAATTCCCGATACTGCTCTATTTGTCTCCTTTTCCCTCCGGCAAAATAGTCCAATATTTTCTGGTGCTTGAGCCCCGCTATCCCTTTCCCCTTGAGATACGAAGCGTAGCTGCTCCAGCGATACTTATCCGGCCGCTCCACCAGCCTGGCCGCTACGGCATTGACATGAACATAACGGCTTACCTCCAGGAGATAATTATCCTGATCCACCAGAAAAGCCTTGTAGCGTTGCTCAAACACATGGCCGGTTCGCCCGTGGCGCTTGTTAAAATAGATTGTATAGCTCGTCTGAAACGCTTGCATCATTTTGGAGAGATTGCCTTGCGGGGTCTCCAGGACCAGATGGACGTGGTTGGTCAACAAGCAGTAACACAAAAGTTCAACGTCCTTCTCCTCACAGTAAAGAGAAAGCTTCTCCAGATACCGTTTTCGATCGTGATCGTCGCGGAATACCGCTTGGCGGTTATTCCCTCGACAAACCACATGATAAACGGCTCCAGGGTATTCGATCCGAACCGGTCGCGCCATGGCGCGAAGCTACCACGACTCCGTCCTTGCCGCAAGCAGATTCATCTATACAAGCCTGACCCTAAAGATCTCTTGGCCACATGAGAACTGGCCCCGTCCACGACCATTACGATGAACTCCCCGGGATGGGCGAGCGCGACTTGCGCCAAGTACTCTCCCATACGTTCGGTATTCATCATCGGACAGATCATCCAGTCCATCTCCCCCTCAACCGGGCTCACCGCGCCGTAGACATAGACAAACTGACGCTCGTAACCGTTGTTCACCACCGGCCGATACGGCGCTGGAGCCCAACAACGCCGGATTCGGACCATGCGTCCAAACCGCGCTTCGTCTTGAAACATCAGCCGCACATGCCGGCCTTGGACTTGCTCGGGCTTCAAGATAGCCGCCAGTGCCTCGGGGAGTTTTTTTTCCACTCGGCCTGCGCTTGCGGGTCACTTTTGGGATGACGCGTGTCGGGGGCCACCTTGCGCCATCCATGCCGGGCCAGCAATCGATACAGCACCGAAGCCTTCACCGTCTTGCCCAGTTTTTCCGCCAACGCCGCCCGCAAAGGAGACACCACAAGTATCCCCCCACCCTTGGCTTGCTCTAGCCATGGGGCCAGAAACTCTGCTTCCTCCGCCACGGTCATCAACGCATTGCGCCGGCCACCCCAGTTCCGAGGTTTCACTCCCCCGGCGGATCTCTTTCCCCACTGTCGAAAGCTCGCCTGCAATCGCGGCACCGTCGCCCGCCCCACTCCGATCAATGCCGCCGTTTCCTCCAGCGTCGTATTCATCACCGCCGGTAACAACACCGCTTGAGCCGCCCTCAATTCCTCCAGGCTCGTGGCTTGCCCTACCGCCTTCCGCGCCCGTGTCACTGCTCTCCTGTCGATCCGCCGTGGTCTTCCCATGCCTCCACTCTGCCATACTTCGGCTCATCTTGAAAGCGAATTAGAATAAGTATCAGGATAACGTCCTTCGCAATCTCACATGCAAACGGATTCAATGTGATGAGCTCTGGAATTTTTGCTATGCCAAGGAAAAGAATGTTCCCGACGAAATGGAGGGACGTTTTGGAGTCGGCGACGTATGGACCTGGGTAGCGATTGATGCTGATACAAAGCTGATCGCTTCATGGTTAGTTGGCAAGCGCGACGGCGGTTATGCTTTCGAATTCATCAACGATCTAGCGAGTCGACTCTCTCATAGAATCCAGGTAACGACCGACGGTCATCGCGCTTACCTTATAGCGGTTGAAAACACTTTTGGAGCCGACGTTGATTATGCGATGCTCGTTAAGCCCTTCACTGACACTCACGCTGGCGAAGGGAACGAGCGGAAATATAGCCCTGGCGAATGTTGCCACATTAGAAAAGAAGCGATGATAGGTGACCCGGATATGAAGAACGTTTCAACGAGCTACGTTGAACGCCAAAACCTTCCCGTCCGCATGAGCAACAGGCGATTCACGCGGCTAACCAACGGCTTCAGCAAAAAGATTGAGACCATGAAGCACTCTGTTGCCCTTCACTTCATGCACTACAATTTTTGCCGAATCCACAAGACCTTGAGAGTTACGCCTGCAATGGATGTCGGCTTGGCAACTCACATTTGGGAGATCGAAAAAATCATCGCGCTACTGGATGCGCCGAAAGAAAAGGCGGCCTAAATTCAAAACGACCCACTACCGAAAGTGGAAAAAATCCGATTGAGAGCATGTTTGCCACAGTGAGGGAGTGTGAAGCTTAGATCGCCTAAAGGCCTTCTAACCTCTGTGAGCGGCCCGATATTTCTTTTCAAAATCAGTCCAATATTAGACTGCAACCCTTTTCAAGCCTCCCTAAGTTTTGTATGCAATAATAGATTCCCGGTCGCCGCGCTACCGGTCAACGAGCCTCATGCAAACGACAATAACAACGGCCCGGCGTCCAAGCGCCAGCGCATCGCTAGATTCCGACGGCAGGTTGCGCTGTGCCGGCGCTTGGACAATGGCCAATGTCCCCTTTTTGGAGCGCCAGTTGGCTGAAGTTATGGGGACAGAGTCCGGCCAGCAGATTTGGGAGATGACCGGCATTACCTCGATGGATACGGCCGGCGCTTGGCTCGTGCGACGTTCTCTGAGCCGCCTGGAACAGAGAGGGCGCCGCGTCGAATTGCGCGGCTTGCGCGCCGAATTCGAGCAATTAATCCGTTGGATCTCGACGGATGAAGGAGAATCGGTTGCGCGCCAACCCCAGAAACCCGGCATGATCAAGCAATTGGGTCACGCCACCTGGAACGTCTCGCTGCAGGGGCTCGGATTTCTCTCGTTTGTCGGTGAAAGCACATTAGTTCTGCTCCGCCTCCTGGTGAGCCCTCGTCGAATCCGCTGGCAACCCTTCTTATACAACTTAAAAGCGGGCGGACTCCAAGCCATCCCGATTGTCGGCCTGCTCTCGTTTCTGATGGGTGTGGTGATCGCCTACCAGGCGGCGGTGGCACTGCGACCGTATGGCGCGTCGGTTTTTATCGTCGAGTTCGTCGGCATCGCCATGCTGCGCGAAATCGTTCCGCTCATCACCGCCATCATCGTCGCGGGACGCTCCGGATCGGCCTACACGGCGCAAATCGGCACGATGACGGTAACGGAGGAGGTGAGCGCGCTGCGCACGATGGGGATCGGTCCTGTCGAGCTGCTCATTGCACCCAAGGTCCTCGCCCTGGTCGTCGCCCTACCTCTTTTGACGGCGTTTGCCGACGTGACAGGGGTCTTCGGCGGCATGGTGATAGCGTCAACCCAGCTGGATGTCAACTTCAACGTTTTTCTCGAGCGTTTTGAAAGCGTGATCTCCCCGACCGATTATTTGATCGGCGTGGGCAAGGCCCCGGTGTTCGCGGTTATTATCGCGATGATCGGCTGCTATCAGGGACTTTGCGTCAGCGGCAGCGCCGAAAGCGTCGGCCGCCATACGACGGTCAGCGTCGTGCAGAGCATTTTTGTCGTGATCGTCTTCGACGCGCTTTTTTCCGTACTGCTCGACTGGATGGGCATCGGCTTGTTCGCGCGATGAGTCTCGACGATAAAATTCCGGAGCCGGTCATCGAGATCCGTCACCTGACCACAAGGTTCGGCAGCGCGGTGATCCATGACGACATCACCTTCACGGTGCTGCGCGGCGAAATCTTCGCGCTTGTCGGCGCCAGCGGCAGCGGCAAATCGACGCTGCTCCAGGAGATGATAATGCTGCGCCGGCCGGAGTCGGGATCGATTCACGTGTTGGGCAAAGATCTTTCGGCCATCGGCGAGCGCGAGTCGATGGAGCTCCGCCGCCGCCTCGGCGTGCTGTTTCAGCATGGGGCTTTGTTCAGCGCGCTTACGGTGGCGGAAAACATCGCAGTTCCGCTTCGCGAGCACTCGCACCTAAGCGCCGAGTTTATCCGGGAGATCATAGGGATCAAGCTCCGCTGGGTGAGGCTACCGGCCAATAGCGCGGCAAAATATCCGAACCAGCTGAGCGGCGGGATGCTCAAGCGCGCTGCCCTGGCGCGGGCGATCGCGCTGGACCCCGAGTTGGTGTTCCTCGATGAGCCGACCGCCGGCTTGGATCCGGCAAGCACCGCCGCGTTGGACGGCTTGATTCGCCAGCTGAAAGACGTTCTCGGACTCACGATCGTCATGGTGACGCATGATCTGGATTCACTCTGGCACGTCGCCGGCCGCGTCGGGGTATTGGGTGACGGCAAACTTCTGCAGGTCGGCACCATGGATGAGCTGTCGCGCTCGGACCACCCCTTGGTCGCGGAATATTTTCAGGGCTCACGCGGACGGGGAGCCAAGGAGCAGGCATGGAACCAAAGGTAAGTTATGTAGTGGTCGGCACCTTCGTCCTCTTATTCGGCGCCGTTCTCATCGTCATCGTCCTGTGGTTGGTGCGCGGCGGGCCGCAAAAAACCTATCGGAGCTACTACGCCTATTTTGGTGAATCCGTGTCAGGTGTATCCGAAAACTCGGTAGTGAAGTATAAAGGGATCAATGTCGGCAGGGTCAAAAACATGCGCTTCGATCCCGAGAATCCCGAAAGAGTTCGCCTGGTCCTCGACATCGCCGAAGGCACGCCGATCAAGGAAGATACCGTCGCCAGCCTGGCTACGCAGGGGCTTACGGGACTCGCTTCCGTCGAGTTGGGAGGTGGAACCCGTGACTCGCCGCCGCTCACGCCTCCTCCAGGACAGCCCTATCCGGTGATCAAGGTTAAACCGTCATTGCCTCTGGATCAGGCCGCTTCCACGCTAATGACCAGCCTGAATGAGATCGCCTCGTCCCTCAAGGACCTGACCGATAAAGAGAGCCGCGATTCGATAAGGAAAACCATCGTCAATTTGGCTGAGCTGACGGCGGCTCTGAAACAACGCGAGAAGGAGCTGGACAAACTCTTCTCGAGCACAGACCGTACGCTGGAGAATACCCGAGAAGCGACTGAAAAACTGCCTGCGTTGGTTTCCAGCGTCACGGAAACCGCCGTCGCTTTGGAGAATATGGCGCAGCAAATTACCCGTACCGGCAAAAGCGTTGATTCGTTGCTCGCCGGGAGTCAACCGGACGTCCAGCGTTTCACCAATCAAACTCTCTCTGAAGCCGGTTTGTTGATCGCGGAACTCCGGCAACTGACCGAGAGGCTGCAACGTCTGACCCAACAGGTAGAGCGGAATCCCAGGTCGCTGTTGTTCGGACGCCGCCCCGCGGCGGGACCCGGTGAGTGAACGTATGCAACGTAAGCGCACAAGCAACGGCGTTCTTCTAGCGCTGTTATTTCACCTTGCGGCCGGGTGCACGGTTTTTCCGGAGGCACCGAACCAGCCGGTGCGTAGTTACCTTTTGACACTCGACTTCTCCGCAGACAAATGGCCGTCATGCACATCGCCTCGCGGCGTGCTCGTGGTCAGTCTGCCCCAGGAGCAGGGTGGCACTAACACCAGCGGCATCGCCTACCTGCTGCGGCCGCATGAGATCCGATACTACGCGTACAACCAGTGGGCCGAGAGTCCTGCTCGGCTGTTAATGCCGCTGATGGTTCAAGCCATGGAAAAGACCAATTGCTGGGGTACCGTGACGCACGCCGCTGCCGCCTTGCGCGATGATTTTCGGTTGGACAGTGAAATCCTACAGTGGCAACAGGAGTTTTTTTCCAATCCCAGCCGGGTGCGACTCTCCTTTCGCGCGCAGCTGGTTGAGAGCCAGAAACGGGAAGTGATCGCCGCTCGCCAATTCGAGATAATCGAAGAAGC
>JBGPIK010000313.1:0-8190 GCA_041484845.1 Binatia bacterium
GTTTTCTCCGCTTAAAAAGATATAAATCGCTTTTTCATTAAACATGGGTTTATAGCCAGTGACTGAAACCCTCGTCGGATAGCCGTCCGGATGCAAACGGGAAAGGGTCTCCCTGAACTTTTCCACAGGGACGTAGCGTTTTGCCGCATCCGATAATTGAGCGTAGCCTTGCTCGACATTTCGCTTCACGAACACAACCTCGGCAAATTCGAGGGCCCGCTTTTTGGCGAGATCTTCATCGTGTTTAATGGATGGCGAGCAACCGATAAAGCCAAGAGACATAATCATCGCAATCAAACATCGCCGGATCGAAAATCTTCCTGGATGGTTTTTCAAGACAGGTATCCCCCAAAATCCGTGGTTACCTGATTCACACCGGGAACTCTTTCCGCCACTTTGACCACTTGCGTTTGGGAAACACCGGTCTGGTTAATAGCTGAAATGTAGACGTGCCCCTTTTCCGCGCGCACGTCAAAAACCCAACCGCTGCATTCCTGCGACGCCGCTAACGAGGCGTGCACCTTCGCAGCCAGGGACAAATTCTCGAATTGCTGTTCCGACAAAGCTGTGGGTTGGTACTCTTCGAGTTGCGCAGCTTCGACAATGATCCGCTTTGCCGACTCCAAGCTCATATGGCCGAGATTGAGCACGAGGTCGTAGCGGGTCGGATCACGCCAGTCCGCTCCAAACATTGCCATGAGCCGGCGGCTGCGCGCCTCATCGGTGATTTCAATATAGCGGCGCGCCTCTTCCTCGGTGACGTTTTGCCGGGCTTTGACTTGCTCGATACGGAACTCCATCGGCGCAGTCAAAAGGATTTTGATCACATGGCGAACACTCTGCAAGAGCTCATGTCCCGAATGCCCATGATAGACGAGCGTGTCGCCCAGGACGGCTTCGCAAAGCGCGGCTTGAAGAGTGACCCGGTACCGTTCAAAATCCGGCGATAGGCGCTCCCACTCCTGCGACGCATTTGTCAAAATCCCGCTGAGCTTGAGTTCGATGATCCCGTAATGCCGCGCCGCTTCGACAAGCTCGGCGCGCCCCCAACAGCGATATTCCAACGCCGCCGCCACCGCTTCAGCCAACTCCTGACCATTACCCGAAGCACCCTGATAGATTGTGATGATTGGCATTACGACCCTCCTTTCCAATTTTCACGCGCAGCGTGAGGTCATTGATCGTCGTGTTTCTCACCACCACAGAATCATCCTGAGCGGCCCTAAATAACCAACATGATAGAAATGGTAGAGCAAACGCACGAGTCGCACAACTCGAGTGACGGCTCTGGGGCCAGATCGCATTCCGTTTCCATGAAAATGATTCGATTGCCGCTTTTCTACCGCTGTGGCCATCGCTGTCAATCAAACGAGCCGATCGTTTAGATATTTCTGAACCGAGGGCTACAGGAGGGTTTTACTGACGGCCGGCCGAACACGATCCAACGGATTATTTTTGTTTCTCTTGCAAGGAAGCAGAGCGCGCGGTTGGGGTCAACCCACTCGTGCGCAAAGATATCCCTCGCGCCTCACCTCTCCGGCGAAGCGGCATAAATTCCACTTTCTCTAAAATGGCGTATCCATGCGCGTAGATCGCGCTCCATGAAGATGATTTCTTTCAGGGAAATCACTAATACGGCGCTGGTTTTGCCTTCTTGTTCGCATTCAGAGTGCGCTTCTTCGAGTTTTCTGGCCAAGGCTTCGACAATAGCTTTGCGCTCTTTTTTTTCCAGCTCTGCGAGTTTAGCTAATTTTTTTTCCCGTCGTTGCTTAACGACAACTCCTATGCTTTTGAAGAACTGTCTCAGTTTATTGCCCACCGCTGCGAACATAAATCAGCCTCCTTACCTGTCCGGCTTCCGACAACCGTCTCGAGTCGACTTTTGCGTGGCACGAGCGATTTTTCAACCCGCCAAGCAAATCACCGCTTCTAAAGCAGGAACGCCGCCCGAGACGAAGGGTTTGCTTTGCAATTGGCTCGTAATCGCCCGATCGGAACCGGCCTCAGCCTATGAGTCGATGCGTCAGCTATCGAGCGCAATACTCCCCGCTCCTGTAATAAAACATACCGGCATCCGCTCCGTGTTGCGCGCGTAGCCGATCCTGCCGTTTCCGTCGATGACGATAAGACCTCCCGTACCGCCGGTCTTTTGCGCGAGCAACCTAACTGCTTGATGAGCAGCGGCTTGAGAATCAGCGCCGGTCTTCAATAATTCCACAGCGCTCTTCCCCATCACGAGCCGCATGATGGCCTCACCGTTCCCGGTACACGAAACCCCGCCAAAAGCATCCGCGTACGTGCCGCAACCCGGCAACGGGGAATCCCCGACTCTCCCGGGAAGTTTATTGAACGTTCCGCCGGTCGATGTCGCCGCGGCAATTTTACCACTTGCGTCGAACGCCACACATCCGACGGTCCCGTGTTTTTCTTTCCAATGATTACGTTCCGCTGCGACGATGAGCGCCTCGGGATCGCATTCGGGAAATCCAATCTGGCGCGCGAATGCCAGTGCGCCGTCACCAACGAGCAGGACGTGACGCCCGTCTTCCATCACGCGGCGCGCCAGCTGAATCGGGTTTTTCACCCCTTGCACGGCTGCCACCGAGCCCGCGCGGAGCGTATTTCCGTCCATGATCGCCGCGTCCATCTCCACTCTTCCCAGGGCATTGAGCGCCGAGCCGGTGCCCGCGTTAAAAAGCGGATCATCTTCGAGCGCGGCGACGGCTTCTTCGACGGCGTCCAACGCCGAGCCGCCTTGCTGAAGAATTTTCCATCCCGTCAATGCAGCTGCGCGACAACCGTCGAGCCGCGGCGGCAACTCATCATCGCGGATGCGCCCGGCGCCCCCGTGAACGATAATAGCAGGTTCGAATTGCACTGGCATGAGATGAGATAAACTGACGTTCTCGCTCGTTGGTTGATGAGAATGACTCAGACCCGGCTACGACGAGATATCGAGCTGATCGCGCGGCTTGTCATTCGGCCCCGGGAAAATACGCGCGCCGCCGGCGTCGTCATCAACTAGAATCGAAAGCTTAGGACCGGCCTTAGCCGCCTTCAATATCAACTTACCGTCGTCTCCCTTGGGAGCCAATTTGAAATGAGCGTCCAGCTCAAAGACATTGGGCGCAATCGAGGCGCAATGACTGTCGCCACAGCACTCATCTCGAACAATGATGACTTTCACGTTACCTCCGCGTTGGAGGGATCCGGCCCATGTCCGTAACGACAACTCCACGATGACTGACTCATTCGATACCTGTTCCATGTTTGAATCTTAATCAACCGGGCCGAGGCTAGCAAGTACCCTTTCATCGACCTAAATGGATGGCCGCGTTGCCGGCCACGACACTCAGGATGCCGAGGACGATGCGCCAGTTGATCGGCTCCACGTCGCGCAAAAAGATTCTCGCTTCAATCAGTGCCCACACCGGATAACTGGCCGCGATCGGCGCAATCACCACCACGCGGCCGATGCTCAACGCCGTAATAATGCACAGGATCGAAACCGTTTCGAACAGCCCGGTGCAGATGAACGGCACGATGGCTCGGCGGTTCCAGTCGAGCCGCTGCGACCGCGGCGATACGGCCAGATAAATTAAGAACCCTGCCAGGGAGACCGTTCCCATGAGCGCGGAGAAAAAAAGCGGCTCATTGGCCATGCTTAACACGTAACTCCGGATCGGATGATTCATTCCCGTGAGACACGCCGCGCCAAGCGGCAAGAGCAAGTGCCGACGCCTGAAGTTGCGCAGCTGCTCCTCAGGCTTCCACGAAACGAGAACGATGCCGATGACAACCAGGAAGGTACCGGCAATGATCAAGGCCGTGGTGGTTTCCTTCAGCAGCGCAATGGCCAGGCTGGCGCTGATAAGCGGGCTGACGGACTGGAGCGCGCTGCTGCGCGAAGCGCCGATTTTCTCGACGCCCGTGTACGCCAGTAACCGAACGCCCAACTGAGTGATGCCGACAAGGCTGAACAGAGCCACCCCTTCCCAAGGCACGGCATGAATGCCGCCGGTTGCAAAGACGCCACTCCACAGCAGAAGGTTTTGCATCAAGATGGAAACTAACGTGACGGTCGTCGGCGTCGAATATTTAAGTCCGCGACGCGCCGAGATGAGCGCCGAAGCGTAGCTGACGGCCGTAATGAAGGCGAGCAGTTGTCCCGACATCAAGGTCCGATGCCGTGGGCGCAACTCGATGCCGGGTGAAGCGGATGAGACATGAGCGGCCGGTGAAAAGACTTAGGTCGTCGAATCTCCTCTCTCCAGTCTCGAAACTCAGACGAAGGCCAAAGCGCACCAAACGTGGGGCTAGCTATCATCATGGTTGATCCTAGCCCGGATGATTCACCGTACGAGGGAAAAGCATCACACACGGTAAACCGAGGGGCGAGCCTTGGAGCGAGCGGGCACAGGAGCGTATAGGCCCGCTGACGTGTAGGCTGCTTGGCTACAAGCTCGCGTTTTTTTTCGTAGTACGCTTCACCACTTTAATATGCAGGCGTCCTCAAGGTACCGGCCCATTGCCCGCGACCGGAGAGGCTTGCTCCTCGGTAGCTGTCACCCGTGAATAATCCAGGCTAGCTGCAATACTGTTCACTTAGAGTCCTATTTGTGGTATCCTGTGGGGAAATCCGACAGGAGGACCGCGTATGGCACGAACCGTTGCCGAGCTTCCCAGTGGTGCGCGCATTACCGATTTCATCAGTTTGGGTGTTTTGACCAAGACGTTTCCGCTCACCGCAATCCGAGCTGTGCTCGGGAGTACGGGTAAGGCGAGCCTTAGACAAAGGGATCTTCCCGCTCACGTGGTGGTTTACTACGTGATTGCACTGGCGTTGTACATGCAGTCGTCGTACCGCGAGGTTCTGCGTTGCCTTCTGGAGGGGATACAGTGGCTTTTGGAACCTGCAGCGGTGGTTAAGGTAGCCGGCAAATCGGGTATCTCTCAGGCGCGTACGCGCTTGGGGTGGAAGCCGATGCAACAACTGCACGATGATATTGTGAAACCCATTGCTGTTAAGTCGACGAAAGGCGCTTGGTATCGAGGCTGGCGACTGGTCAGTCTCGATGGCAGCACGTTGGACATCGTCGATGAGAAGGAAAATGAAAAGGCTTTCGCCCGACCTTCTGCCAGCCGGGGCAACAGTGCCTTTCCCCAGCTGCGGTTTGTATCCTTGGTCGAGAACGGCACCCATGTGTTGTTTGCCACCCGCATGGGAAGCATTAAAACCGGGGAGATAACGCTTGCCAAGGAGGTGCTGACGGCTCTTGAGAAAGGGATGTTGTGCCTTGCTGATCGGAACTTCTTTGGGTTCGAATTGTGGAACCAGGCGCGTGGGAGCCGAGCGGATCTGCTCTGGAGAGTGAAAAAGAACCTGCGCCTTCCATGCGAGAAAAGACTGCCCGATGGCTCTTACCTGAGCCGAGTCTACCGATCGCCGAAGGACCAGCGTCACGGGAGCAACGGGGTTACCCTTCGAGTCGTCGAATACAGACTGGAGGGAGTCCAGGGTGCCGAGCCCATCTACTGATTGCTGACCACGATTGTGGAGCATGAAGCTGCGCCGGCCACTGAGTTGGCGGCGCTCTATCATGAACGCTGGGAAATCGAGACGGCTTTGGACGAACTCAAGACCCATTTGCGCGGCTCCAGAATTGTCTTACGCAGCAAGACTCCGGATTTGGTGAAGCAGGAGTTCTATGGCTTAATGATGGCCCACTTCGCCATTCGCGGGCTGATGCATGAGGCGGCCCTGAGAGCAGCGGATGAAGATCCGGATCGACTCTCTTTTCTCCACGCCGTACGCGTCGTGCGCAGGAAAATCGCGAGGTTCGCCTCCCTTCCCCCCTCAGCACAGGAAAGCCTTTCATGAACGTGTTCTGTCGGAGATTCTTGAAGAACGGGTGGTATCGAGTCGATCGCGCTGTAATCCCAGAGGAGTCAAACGAAAGATGGGCAACTATCCACTCCGACCGCGCAACCGGTCGCGCACAAACAAAATTAACGTCGAAAATCATATCAGAATCATTAATTAAATGAACAGTATTGGGGCTAGGCCCGGCCGATCTTGTAAAGGCGCGCCGCATTGGCCCATAGAATTTGATCGCGCTCATCATGGCTCATGCCCGTTAGGCATTTAATTGCGAAAGTTTGGGAATCGGGCCAGGTGGAGTTCGCCGCCGGAAAGTTGTTTGACCAGAGAATGTTGCTTGCGCCGATATGCCGAGCATTGATCTCGACCGAATCGTACCAAGTCGTCAAAAAACACTGGCGCCGGAACATTTCGGACGGTGTGATCTCGTAATTGCACTGATCCTGCTCGTATTGATGATCGGCGTATTCGAGCAGGAATGTTCCCCAGCCGATGGTACTTTCCGCGAACACTACGTTTAGTTTCGGAAAGCGCAGCAGGATTCGCGAGAAGAGAATGTTTGTCAGATCGAACGCTGCGCTGGCGGGTCGAATGACGGCGCGCAATGCGTCCGCGACCTCGGGCGCCAGAGCAGGGTACACGGGAAACCGAAGCTCGGGTGCCGAACCGGCGTGAAAACACAATGGCACTTCGAGATCTTGGCAGACGGCCCAGACCGCATTGTACTCGGGGCCGTTGATGTGCGGCAGCTTGCGCAAATTCATCGGAGCCGCGGGAAAAATGACGCCGCGGTGACCGTTAGCGACTGCGCGCCTGATTTCTTGCACGATCGCTTCAGGCGGCCACAGCGGGACGATGCACTGGGGGACGAAACGGTTGCTGGCGCTCGCCCAGTCCTCGATCAGCCAGTCGTTGTAGGCTTGCACGCAGGCGAGTTCGAGCTCGGGGTCAGTGATCCGCGCATAAGTCTCACCGGAAAATCCAGCGACGCTCGGGTAAAGAACAACACAGTCCACGCCGTCTTCATCCATGGCTTCGAGTCGCGCCGGCGGATCGTAGGCGAATTTAGGGATATCCTCGCAGCGCCGAGGAATATTTGCACGATCGGCCATGAACACGCCGACCCGAGTCGCGTCGACAAGGGGAATTCTTCTCGCATCGACATTCCAGCAGTCAGCGCCGTCCGGTAAATGTTCAATATGCGGCACGCGATCGCCCCATTTCCGTGAAAGGCGCTGCGTCCACACCTCCGGGTGCTCGATGACATGATCGACCGCGCTGATGAGTCGGGTCATATTAACGCGAACGCTCTCTTCGTTAGAGACGACAGATCGGCTTTGCGCCATTTCGCCCCGGTTGTCATTTCGAGCGAAGCGAGAAATCTGTCTTTGTCTGTCCCACATTGAATAGTCAACTCGCAAGTCGGTACAACGCTTGCGCATTGAGATACAACATCTTCTTGCGCTCTTCTTTGGGGACGCCGTGTAACGACCGCTCGACAAACTTCCATGAGTCGGGATAGGTCGATGCAATGTGCGGGTAGTCGGACTCCCACATAATATTGTCCACGCCGACGTTGTTTCTCAGCGCTATGCCCGCCTGTTCATACCAGAAATTTACATAGACCTGCCGGCGAATGAGGTCGCTGGGACGTGCGTTTAATCCATGGTGCCACAAGTGGCGCCGTTCCCACTCGTGATCGCAGGCGGCCTGCGCGCAGCTCACCGCGCCGATGCCGGTTTCAGCAAAGACCCATTTCAGGTTGGGAAATCTGTAGGCAATCCCTGAAAAGATCAGGTTGGGAACGATCTGCGCCGGCCACGCCGATGTTGGCACGGTGAAAGCGGCGTGCTGTTGGTTCGGTGTATAGCCATCCCACTCCGGGAAAGTAAGCTTGCGCGCAAGTCCGCCTGACGCGTGAAAGTGAATGGGCATTTCGAGATTCTCACAAACCTCCCAAAGTGGATACCAGTACGGTTCGCTGATGTGCGGCAATGACTCGACCACCAAGCTCGGCAGCGCGAACATGACGATGCCCCGATGGCCGCTGTTCGCCGAGCGTGTTACTTCGGTGACGATGGTTTCCATGCCGCACAGCAGCGGCACCATGGCGAGAGAGATGAAGCGAGCGCTCACGCGGGTCAGTTCCCCCAACGAGTCGTTGTAGGCTTGGACACAAGCGAGTTCGAACTCGGGATCGCTATATTGGTAGAAAGAGCTCGGATCATTGGGGAACAACACTTCGCCATCGATGCCGTCGGCATCCAGCGCTTTGAGCCGTTCGCTGGGGACGTAAGCCTTGGCCGGAA
>JBGPIK010000314.1:0-8178 GCA_041484845.1 Binatia bacterium
ATTCTACAAGACAGAATACTGTTGTTGATTCCGCACCCGGTTCGCTTGAGGGTTTCTAGCCTCGAAGTCAAAGATCCCCAAGGAGAAGTCATTTGGATGATCCGTTCTTTTCCTTCTGATTCAGATGCTGCTGGGCAACAGGTCCACTATGGTGTTTTGCCGGATGGATTCAAACAAGTAATGCCTAAACAGGGCCGTGCGACTGGCCTAAAGACCAATTCTGAATATGCGGTCCACGTTTCGTGGAGTGTAATAGGGTCGACGACCAAGTTTGTTTACAATGGTCCCAACTAGAGAAAGCGGGGGCAGGCGATTGCCTAACCCGCGGCTAGATCCGACGGGCCTACGGCCCGCAGCTCAGCCGCGAACCCCGTTAGATTCCTTCGGTGACGCGTGAAGATTCCCTCACTGCTGGAAGTGTGTTTCGTCTCATTGACGTTCCTGGTTCTTCCGGAGCGCTTATTGCTCCTGACAGAAGGATCGGCAGGCGATAGCGGTTTGAGACGGATCGATATACCTGGGGACTGCGGCACTGTCCCGCCCCTCTTTGCCATAAAAACTTCACTGGATCAGTTAGCATTGGGTCAACCCAAGCTTACTACCGGCGAGGACCTTCCCCCACCCGTTGCCGATAAGGTCCGTGAGCTGGGTCTTCGATTATGGGAGCACTTCTACCGCGTAGGATTGGAACATAATAAAGAGTCGGGGATCTCGGATTCTGAATGCTATCCCAAAGTTGCAGATGTTTTCGGAAAAATGTACCGCGTTCAATATAAAGGTACCATTGACCTCTTTCTGGCTGATCTCTTCGGAAGTTTCGGCTACGAAGAAGTGAGACTCGTGTTATTTGACAACGCTACTCGACGTGTGACCGCAAGTCCACCTGAGATTTTTTCAAGATGGAGAATGATGGCTAAAGACAATTCGCTTCGAGGCAGATTCTTGCGGTTTGAAGACATTGACCGCGACGGGAGAAAAGAAATCGGAGCCCTTGAATACACTCACAACGGAAACGTCTACACTGGCCAAGTCATACACTATTTCGCAGTCGGCGACGCGTTGAATCTAAGAGAAAGCTTGGCTCTCGAAGTCGAAACATTGACTCCGCACATACGAATTCAGCGTTCGATACAATGGGCAAGCGCAAACTCACTCAATCTTATTGTCAGCACCTACGATGAATTGATGCATCCCGGGAAGTTTATTGATAAAAAGAGTTACCGGTTATCTCGCCATGATCGGTCTGAACCATATCAGCTCGTTGGAAAATACAAGAACGAAAATCCGCCGTGGATTGTGTCGGGTTGTATAGACACTTCAGCCAATGATTTTCTTGCTCATGGCTGTGGGTTTCGATATTGATTTCATCGCAGTAAGAATCTAACAATCGGCTTAAGAAGACGGGCAAAAAACGCCCGCGTCTTAGCTTTACTGTTCGCTCGATCGCGAGCCTTTATCGGATGCGAGTCCTTACTCCGTTCGCCCGTTCGCTGGCCAGGCGTTGCGCTGGTTGACAGCGCGATGCAAGCGGCGATATAGGTGCGCCATTACGCCGGGAGAATGCACCATGAGGAGTGAGCGATGAGTACCGGGGATGTGGTGGTCTGTTGGATTCTTGCCTTGCCTGCCGTTGCTGCATTCTTCTTCGCTTATGGAGTTCTGGAAGGGAAAATAAAAGCGGACATTCTTCTTTTCCGTTGCCTCGGTACCATCGACCGACGTAAGTGACTGTGAGCCATGTACGGCCCCCAGCGCGTGATTGAAATGTAGAATGTCCCTTTTTTTCGTTTTTTTAGCGCTAGATGACATCGCAATGCCTTGAAAATAAACCAGATTGTTTGTTGGTTGTGGACCGTCGGCACAGTGCTGATTGCCACGACTGGAAGATGGTCATGCGCTTCGGCTTTGCTTTGTTAGTAACTGCTTGTGTTACGTTGGCCGGCTGTGTTGCTACGCCTGCCATTGTTTCATACAAAGGCGTACCAGTTAACGCGATAAGCGCAGGTTCCATGAGCTGCCGAGATCCCTATATGCTGGTGCAAGACTGTTCGTTAGGTATTGCGACCTTACGAGTAAGATTGAACAACCTTACGTTCAGGGTAGCAAGCACATCAGACGGGCGCATTATTTTAGTGATGTCTGAGCTAAGTGGCCTGTCGGTTCCAACGCAGTATCAGGCGGAGCTCGCAGGTGATGCCGTTCAGGTTATGGCTGCGACCCTCAACGCCACCACTCTCAAGTTAGAGGGACTTGCAAGAGGCCCATTTGTTCGAGGGTACATTCTGCACTTCGATAAGGATGTTTACACGACATTAAAAAAGAGCGCCGTTCACTGAGAGCGTGTTTTTAGACGCGAGAGGCATCGCTGATGGATAGTGCACCAGATGCTGTAGACGCAAATACCGTCGATCGTTGAAAGTCGGAGATTACTATGCAGCGCCGCTTTGCTTTGCTAGGTGCTATTGCACTGACTCTTATCGGTTGTATTACAACACCAGCAGTTGTTTCGTACAAGGGCGTGCCGGTTAACGCAATCAGTCTGGTTTCCATTTCCTGCAGCGATCCCTACGTACTTGCGCAAGACTGTTCAGAGTGGACAGGAGCAACCTTACGAGTCAAATTAAATGACTCGACGTTCAAGGTAGCGGGCACTGCAGACGGGCGCATTATTCTAGCAATGACGGAACGTACGGGTGCAACTCAGTATCAAGCTGAGCAGGCCGGTGATGCCGTCGAGGCTACGGCTGCGAGCCTGGGTGCTAAGACTCTCAAGCTAGAAGCACTGGCATTTGGGGGGGCCGTTTTGGGCTACATTCTGCATTTCGATAAGGATGTTTACACGACATTAAAAAAGAGTGCAGTTGAAGATTAAGCTAAGGTCTGCACTGCCGTGAACAGGAGAATAAAATCGGACATTCTTCTTTTCCCTTGCCTCGGTAGCACGGACCGACGTAAGTGACTGTGGGCCACGTACGGCTCCCAGCGCTTGATCGAAAATGTAGAACATCCCCTTTTCGTTCCAGCTCTATAAAGATCCCAGGGGGGAAACTTATGCTACGGCGTTTTGGCATCTTTGTACTCGCAGCAATAACTGTGTCAGCATGCACTTCGATCAGGGACGTTCCCCTTGAACGCAGTGATGTCTCAAAGATTGAAGGTAAAGAGATCGCTATCGTCAAGCGGCCAATGCCCGACTTCGGCGCGATGACAGCGGACAAAATGGCGGCCGCTGGTATGTTCGGCGCAATCGGTGGCGCCATAGCAGGCGCGGCGACGATCAGTGCCGGGAATTCCTTAGTTCGGGAAAACCACATCCCTGATCCCGCCTATGAGATCGCTGAGGAAATCGCGCATTCTATGGAGGCCAAGTACGGTGCCAAGTATGCGGGAATTGGCAGCAGTGTAATTACAGATGATGAGCCGTCGAGCGTTTCAACTGCTTACAAAGCCGTTCCCTTGGCGCTTGATGTCAAGACATACAACTGGGGCTTTACTTATTTTCCTATGAGCTGGAACACTTACCGTGTAGTTTACCACTCACGGCTGAGGCTTATTGATACTAACACTGCCGTTGTCATGGCGGAGGGTGGTTGCTCTAGAGTTCCGGAGAAAACAGATGATGCTCCAACTTATGACCAACTCATTGAGAATGGCGCTAGCCGTTTGAAGGCTGAGATTGAGAAAGCGGCACGGTTTTGCGCCGCGCAGTTTTCCGCAAAATATCTGGGGATGTCTATCGCGGGCCTGGGCGACTTTGAAAACCAGGCTGCGAAGCCCGGCGTTACGCCCGTTTCTTCTGACCCAGCGGGACGACGGTGACGGTGCGTTTGGTGGCTAGGGACTTTCGGCCGAGGAGTATCCAGTCGATGGACGTCTCCAGGGCAACCGCGAGGCGGGCGAGATATTCTACGCGCGGGAGCCGGCCGTTGATTTCGTAATTTTTGATGTGGTGGGGTCCTTGAGGCCGATCGCCTTCGCCAACTCGGTTTGCGTCATGCCGAGCTGTTCGCGGCGCTGGCGAATCCGCCGGCCGGCGGCGGCGGAGTCGATCAATTTACGGTTCGGCACAAGTGCCTCCAGTTCAAGCGCGTTGCGCGCTGTTCAACCGCTCGCATTGCTCGCTCAGTTCAATCGCTGCGCTCCGTTCAAGGCGTTCAAAAGATCGTCGGTTTGGTAAATGATTCCGCGATGCGCTGATACGCTTCGTCGATGGTCACGTTGTAGACCGTGAGGCTCTTGGATTTTCTGAACGTCATCCGGCCGTCCCGGCCCCGCCGCTTTTCCTGAATCTGGATCAGGACGCCCTCTTTTTGTTTTTCCGCGATCATCGGCACCGGCTTGTCGGTTTTCGTTGCACCCATCGATCATCCCCCGCGAGACGGCTGAATATATCGGGACTATATCAGGGGCGTCGCGGGACTGACAAGCGCGAATGGCGCATGGCTTGTGGCAGGTGGCGTCGGAAGAAAAACAGCTCGTGGGGAATTGGAGGTCCCCTGCGGTAAGGATCTGCGTGTTGCGCCGAAACACTTCAATGCTTCGAGTTGCGGCTATGTGGCGCAGGTATTACGTGAAGTTGTTTGACAACACATTGGTTGAAAGAGTACATCTCCCATCGTGGTGATTTCGGTCAACGCGATATCATTGGTCAGTAGCTCCCTTGGCTGCAAAAACCATGGATAGGACAATACTCAATCTACTCTCTTTGATTATCGGTGGCTCCGGGATTTTTGTCGTTCTGACCAAATTCAATGTCCCCGAACTCAACATGAGCTTTATCCGAGAGAACCCCTTTGCGATCAAGCGGGATGCCATCGACAACGTAATGACCTGGATTTTTACTAGCCTAGCACTGATCGGGCTTGTTCTTCAGATTCTTGGCGAGATTTGGAGCGACCGATTGCCGGGACGACAGTACACCATCCGTTTCTACGCGTCGTTCTCCTTGGCAAGCCTCGTCGCTGCCGTTGCGGTAGTGGTTGTTCTCACGGCAGTCGGAAACCGAATCGCCAAAAGCATCTGGCTACCGCTCATCGTCGCTAAGATGACGGAAGGTTACACCCAAGCACGCTTCATTGTTGAACACGACGGATGGAGGGCAGATCAATTGACTGTCAAGGCCACTCTCCCGGACCCGACATCCTATCGTCGTGCAAATTTTGAGACCGCGGAGGGCCGCGTTGCTCAGATCGAAAAACTACTCGATCTTCGCTCCGGTGGCAGCGAGTTGAAAGTTAGAGTGGAAAGGCTCAAGCCGTATTTCGAGAAAAGCTGACGTGCTAGTTCACGGTCACGTAAGCCGGGCGGTCCCAGGTTAGACGGATAGCGATAGAACGCAACCAACACGTAACGCCATGACCGGTTCAGCCAAGATCTTCCTATCGGGCGCTGCACTTGCTGTGCTTGTGGTCCTTGCGGGATTTGCGAACACACGTCGTCTCGAAACACGTTTCCTCGATCTCGAAGTGAATTGTGCCCGGGATCCGAAGATGGTGTGTGAAATCGATACCCTCATCGAGTTGGTCAAGGAGCATCCCCTCGGGGGTATTCAGGCAGAGCTGGTGGCCAAAAGAAACGCAGTCGTCGCATCAAAAGCATGGCCTCTCCCCATCGCTGTTGCGATTATCCTGCTTTCCGCAGTGCCGTGGATGTGGTACTTCTTTCTACGTCGAGTTCGGGAACTAAGGGATGCTGTCGCTGGCAAATCTTGATGTCCGCTGCTGAGCTAAGTTGGCCGTGACCTAATATCTGATGAGCTGCGAATCGAGTTCGAAACGGCATTCAAAGATTTGCGTGTACTGCGCCAAGCAACCAGGAGTGACCGACGATCACGTGCCGCCGAAAAGCTTTTTTCCACAACCGAGGCCCTCAAATCTGATTACCGTTCCTGCCTGCAACAAGTGTAACTCGGGTGCAGCGAAGGACGAGGATTACTTTTTGGCAACCTTCATGTTCAGCGAGGCAGGAATTACTGGCGCTGGCAAGGATCTTTGGAGACAACGACTACATCGAATGTTTCGTAAGAATTTAGGTCTCAGACGAAAAATTGCAAAGGAATTGTCCTACGGACCGGTGGTTACGCCGACCGGAATATACTTGGGCCGCCGGATGGCACTTCAATTTGACGAACGGCGGTTTGACCACGTGGTTCGAAAGATTGTCCGAGGTCTTTATTACTTTGAGTATGGCGAAGCCCTACCAGCCGAGACCGAATTGATGACGGTATTTTTAAGCACGAAAGCCAGATTTGAAACGGCCGTGGAATATGCTCACCAGCTCGGTTGGGGGAAGCGACAGTGGCCAGGTATTTTCGAGTACCGTTGCGGTCGCGTGCCGGACGCGCCTCAAGGGTCTGTGTGGCTCCTGAGATGCTACACCAATACGCATTTTTGGGCCGTATCTGGATCAGATGAGGTAGTAAACGAGGATGGCAGCTAACCAATCGCTTCAGACCGATCGCTGAAAACGCGCCGGCTGAGCGTCACGTTAGGAGAAAGGTGAATGAGCAACTCATTTATGGCCGCTATTCAGACCATCTTGACGATGAGCTCACTGATAATGGCTGGTTATACAATTCAACATTCATAATCAATCACCAGATCAACCCAATAAGCTGATCACCTCTGGCGAGCCGATTCCGGCAACGGTAGGCCTTCGTCACGTGCCAGAAAAGGGGCAATCTACTTGTGGAGATACCTTCCAGAAATTCGTCGAATATCTGCGACAGAAGCACGTTTTTACAGAACTCTTGTATGAGTTGCGCCCGACAGACGCTCCAGACTTCGTTTTTGACGTGCAGTTCAACTGTGAGGTTGACGGGCACCCGATTCGGAATAACGTCATAGGTGCTTTGGAAGGACCCCTAGCCTTCACCCCTTTACCACTTCACAGTGCAGACTGGACAATCAATGCCATTGTTGACGTGTATCGAAGCGACCAGATAGTGAAGCACTACGAGGTTGTGAGTCATTTCGCCGCGAACTTTAGTTATTGGGCCGCCTTTCAACGGAGCAAGCAGCATGAGGCTTTCTAAAAAGCCGATGACTATACGTATCAGCAATTAGTAAGCCACTTTCGTGAAGATCGGACATTCTTCGGAAAACACGCTGCAAACCAGAGTCCATGACCACTGTTCTGCGTTACGCGGGTCGATGTGACCACTTGATTTTCTGCGCGCCTGTGGGGGTGAAGGTCACTCTGGCGTTGAAGGTAGAAGTACCTCCTAACTGGCCGCTGCCAGGGGACGCTCACTTCGTTCACGCCCCTCAGCGGCATGACGTTACTCCTCAAAAAGATCAGACATCGATGACTTGTTTTTGGTGACCCGGCCGGTGGTTTCCCTTAGCTCCGCCGCTTCGGCTTCATAGGGATTCATACCGGTGGCCTCGTTCGACAGTTTGCAGCCCTCTTGCCTCCAGTGTGCTCGACTCCCCTGCCCATCTGCCGCGCCTTTTGCGTGTGCTTGTCATAGGCAAAATCGGGGATCTGGAGGCGCCAGTTTTTAAATTCGCGCCGGCGGTAGATCACGGCCTGCATGTCGTCCGCGAGGCGGGTTTTTTCCCCGGAGCACATGGCGACGAAGTGCTTGCGCGGCTGAAAGTGTCTTTGCTGTCCACCGTCTTTGCTTCCGTCGACAATTCTCAACTCCCGGTCAGCAGCACCACTCGAGCGTCACCTCCAATTAACCGTAGCTTCAAAATCTGTTTCGCATTCTTAAGTACTTGTCAGGAAGGTATTTCTCACATAAGATCGCGCCTGGTTTGGAGACGACAAAAAATGATTTTTTACGGCAGGATCGATTTGGACGTCGCGGCCGATAAGGCTTGGGATTTTCTAATCGACATCAATAAATTTTCTGCCTGCCTCCCTGGAATCGATGAGATTAAACAAGTCGATGACAAGACTTTTGACGGCGTAATCTCGGCGACGGTGGGGCCGATTTCAGGGAAATTCTCATTTCGCTCGACGATCGTCGAGAGCCGCCCGCCGGAACAGATGGTGGTGCGGACGGAAGGGACTGATTCGGTCACAAAAAGTACGGTCAATGCCGACATGACGATGGATCTGCATCGAGTCTCGGATTACAAGACCGCAATGAATTACCGGGCGGACGTCAAAATCAAAGGGCGTCTCGCGATTCTGGGGGATATGGTTTTACGCGCCACGGCGACGCTGATC
>JBGPIK010000315.1:0-8177 GCA_041484845.1 Binatia bacterium
CACAGCAATTACTTCGCCGGGAATGACCAATCTGAGCTTGTACATTGCTCAGCGCCAGGGATTTTTCAAGGAACAGAAAATTTTTAGCGAGATTATCGTGATGCGCTCGGCGGCGCGGCAAATCCAAGCGCTGATCGCCGGCTCGGTCGAATTCAGCGCTCAGGCGCCTGACCCGCTGATCCGAGCTGACGAGAGAGGCGCCGAGCTGGCTATGCTTTCAGGACTCGGTAATTCGGCGGCATACGATCTCGTCGCCGGCAGAAAATATCAAAAGATCGAAGAGCTGCGCGGCACGACGCTGGGCGTGTCCGGCATTAATTCGTCGAGCACGCTCTTGCTGCAGAAAATGCTCGCAGCTCACGGTTTGGCGCATCCGCGCGATTATGCTCTCGTCGAAGTGGGCGGGACCAGCGATCGTCTCGCGGCGATCCAGACCGGCGCCATTGCGGCGGGTGTTCTCAACCCGCCCATCAGTTATGTAGCAGCGGACCAGGGCTTCAGGATACTCGGCGAGCTCAAACAGTACATTCCGGAGGTTCAATTCACGGCACTTTCCGCCAGGCAGCCGTGGGCTAATGGGAATGCAAGTCTCGTCGATGATTACTTGGTCGCGATCTTGAAGGCCAATCGTTATCTCTACGACAATAAAGCGGGCACGGTGGCGATCATTCAGAATTTTTTCAAGGTTCAGCCCGATCATGCGGAGCGAGTCTATGAATACTGGGTGCGCAATCAGGTCACGCCGAGAGACGGTGCCCTCACGCTACCGGGCACCGAAGTCGTGTTAGAGATTCTGGAGACGCTGGGAGATTTCAAAGGGAAGACGCGCCCCAAGGCGGAAAAATTCATCGACAGTTCTTTCTTGCGCCGTGCTCAAGCCCGGATATCACGTTAGGAGAATCTGTGAAGCCAAAGATCGCCGCTGAAATCGTCAACGCCCTGAAAGAAGCGGGAGTCGACTTTGTCGCCACATTGACCGAGGCGAACCTCCACGAACTGATTATGCTCCTGGCGGAAGATCCGGTCATTCAACATGTGCCGGTCACGAGGGAAGAGGAAGGCATCGGCATTTGTGCCGGCGCTTATCTCGGCGGCAAACGACCGGCGATGGTGATGATGAATGCGGGATTTCTTGTCGCAGCCAATGGGTTGGCTACGGTGTGCATCCACCCCGGCATTCCGGTTCTGCTGATCATCGGTCATAGCGGCGGCGTCGGGGAAGAAAATCCGGGCCACGCAACCGTGGGGATGCTGACGGAACCCGTACTGCACGGGATGAATATTATGTACGAGAAGGTCGGCCGCTTGGAGGAGATCCGCCCTGCGATATTAGACAGTCAAACTCTCGCCCGCTCAGCGCGCAGACCGGTGGCGATTGTGCTCAACAAGGAGGCTTTGCGTTAAACTTATGAAACGCTTTGATTGTCTGAAAGCGATCGCGCCTCATTTCTCGGAAGAGCTGGTGGTGACAAACATCGGCGGGGTGCGACACGAGTGGTATTCTCTCCGTCCGCATCCCGGAAATTATCACCTGCAAAACCTCGGTCTCGCTTCATCCGTCGGGTTGGGCCTGGCGCTGGCTCTGCCGCACCGCAAAGTCGTTATTTTCGACGGTGACGGTTCTATCTTGCTCAATCTGGGCAGTCTCGCGACCATGGCCAATCAGCACCCGAAAAATCTCATCCATATCGTTTTCGACAACGAATGTTACGAGTCGTCACGCGGCGCTCCCACCGCAACCTCGGGAGTGACCGATCTCGCCGCAGTCGCCAGGGGCGCGGGATTCGCTCATGTCGCTTCGGTTGCCGATGCGCAGCAATTTGAAACAACCTTTCTGGAGGCTCTCAAGCGCAATGAGCTTTCCTTCATTCTGGCTAAAGTAGAGCCCGGCATCGCCAAGGTGCCGCCGGCGACTTTCGACTCGCAGGAAAACAAGTACATGTTCGTGCGCTACATCGAAAAAACAGAAAACGTGAAAATCCTCGTCTCTCCCCCTTCGCGAGGCTCTTGAGGCTAGAAGGTTGCTGCAGAATTCCGTCGGAGTTCTTCGACGGTGCTCAGAGCCTGTCCTGAGTCTATCGAAGGAACGAATAGAGGGGGTTTGATATCATTGAGGATTGTCCGTTCATGCTGAAACTCCCGAAGCATTTCGAGACTTTTTTCATCAGCAACCTGCTAGTCGGACCGATTTCGATTCAGCCGCGCACGGTACAAGTCGGGTACCGCCGCAATCTTGATCTGCAGGGCGTTTGATGTTAACCGCTGTCGATAATTTTTGGATGCCGGAGTGATGCCACTATGGAATCAACAACACATTCTATCATAAGCATATCGGCGCTTGCCCTGGTGCTGCTCGCGGCCGGCGCTGCAAGCGTTCGTGGACAGTCCGAGCGCCCGTTACGCGTGGCGTGGAGCTCGATTTCGAGCTCGCAAGCGGTGTTGTGGGTGGCGCATGAGGGTGGGCTGTTCAAGAAAAACGGGATTCAGGTTGAGCTGGTATACATTCCCAGCGGTCCGATGATCATCCAGTCGATGCTGGCGAAGGAGATCGACGTCGCGCAGACCGCCGCGCCTCCGGTTGTGGCGGCGGATCTTGCAGGCGCGAATATTGCCGTCACGGCCGGGATCAACAATACCTTTGTCTATTCGTTCCGGGCGCGATCGACGATCAAAAGCCCCGCCGATCTCAAGGGCAAGAAAATCGGCGTCACCAGGATCGGCTCCGATTCACACGCCGCTACGGAGTTCGCGTTGAGAAAATGGGGGCTGGATCCGGAGCGGGATGTGAATATTCTCCAATTGGGCGGGCAACTGGAAATTCTCGCCGCTCTTCAATCCGGCGTAGTCGATGCCGGGCCACTTTCGTATCCGCAGGCGGCCAGGGCGAGGCAGATGGGCATAAGCGAGCTGGCCGATCTCGGTGGCATGGGTATCGCGTATCAGGGGACGGCTATCAACATGCGCCGGGATCAGATTGAGACGCAGCGGGAAACCCTGCTGAAGTTCATGAGGGCTATAATTGAGGGAATCCATCTTTATTTGAACCGCGAAGAGTTCGCCATGAATGTCATCGGCAAGTACGCCAAGATCAAGGACCGGGAATTGCTCGCGGAGACTTACCGGATCAACGGCCAGCGCTATCTGGAAAGAGTTCCTTACCCGACTTTGCCGGGCATCCAAAATATTCTGAACCAACTGGCGCTGAGAAATCCCAAAGCCAAACAGGCGCGCCCGGAACAGTTCGTCGACGCCAGCCTGGTTGCCGAGCTCGAGCATAGCGGTTTCATCAAGCAGGTCTCGGGGGGAAAATAGTTGCGGCTATTCAGGGTTTAGTGTGAACAAATATTCACCGTAGAGCGCGGGAACGAAGACCCCCTCCTTCATCCTCCCCGGCATTTTTGCGGGGGAGGAAAGAAGTGGGGGCGCCTGAGCGCGTTTGCGGTGCAATTTCCGCGCTCTGTTTCACACGGAAACCCGAAGCCCCATAATCGCAAACATTGCCTTTGAAATAATCACAGGATAAGGAAGTGAAATGCAAATAGACATCGAGTTTAATTCCGGCGCGCAGTTGCCTATGGACGCCATACCCGAACTGGCGCGTATGGCCGAGGCCCATGGTTTTGGCTGCGCGTGGGGCGGCGAGGCCAACAACAAAGACCCAACGGTTATGCTTTCCGCGATCGCCGCAGTAACAACGAAAATTCAGATCGGATCGGCTGTCTATCATATTCTCGGTCGGACGCCGGCGACGCTCGCGCTCCAGGCCGTAGGTCTCGATGAGCTTTCCCGCGGGCGTTTTCTGTTGGGAATAGGCGTTTCGAATCCGACCATTGCCAAGTGGCATGGCCTTCCCTTGGATCGCCCTATCGGGCGGATGAAAGAATATCTGGAGATTGTTCGGCGCTCGATGAATGGAGAGAAGCTCAATTTCGCCGGTGAATTTTTTTCGGCGCATGCTTTTAAGCTCGCGTTTAAGCCCTCGGGGAGAAAAATTCCGCTTTATCTTGCGGCGTTTGGCCCGATGATGAGCAAAGCGGCCGGCAAGTTGACCGACGGCGTGCTTATCAACATGGCCAATCCATCGGAGGTTCGCCGGATTGTGGATCAGGTGCGCCAAGGCGCTAAGGAGGCGGGAAAAGATCCGGAGTCGATGGAGATCATCTGCAAGGCGCGTTGTTCGGTGGCGCCGGCCTATGCCGAGGCGCGCGAGGCTCTGAGCCATGCGCTTACGTTTTATGCCCTGGCGGATTATTACCGGACTCTTCTAGGCCGGATGGGGTTCGCCGCCGAAGTCGAAGCGATGTATTCCGCATGGAAGAGCGGTGGATTTCATGCCGCCAGAGCTTTGGTGACCGACCGGATGTTCGAGGGGCTGCCGCTGATCCCCGCAACCTCGGTTGTTCAAATCCAGGAAAAAATAAAAGCGTACAAAGACGCTGGAGTTACGCGGATGATCCTGCCGTACGTGTCGGCTACCGAGGACCTCGTAGGAGAAATAAGAAACTTCATCTCGGTGTGGAAACCGGGAGATATGAATTTATAAGAGGACGTTTCATGCCATTTGAACTGCTGAATCCCGCGGGGCTGGAAAAGCCTGTCGGCTACGCCCACGTGGCGAAAATAACATCGGGCAAGCTGCTTTACATCGCCGGGCAGGCCCCGTTCGACGCGAACGGCGGCGTCGTCGGCAAAGGCGATTTTGTCGCCCAGTTTCGGCAAGTGATGCAGAACCTCAAACTAGCCGTTGCGGGGGCGGGCGGGCGACCGAACCAGTTTGCCGTCCTCACGATGTATGTTACCGACGTGCATGCCTATCTTGCCAATAAAAAGCCTATCGGCGCCGCGTACACCGACGTTTTCGGCAAGCACTTCCCGGCCATTACGCTCGTAGAAGTGACGCGGCTTTACAATCCGGATTGCATGGTCGAGATTTCCGGAATAGCCGTGGTCGATGAATAAACCCGGATTCCGCGGTTGGAAGTAGCATAGAGCGCTAGGCGTAAGCCCTACACAGCGAAGGAAATGGAACTGAACCTCTTAGCGGAACCCCCCTCTCTTTTCTCCTCCGCGACGGGGGATGTAAGAGGGGGTCTTTCGGCTGTTTTCGTTTGGTTGCGGCTCTGCCGCGCGAGGTAGCGATAGATGAAGGTTGCTTCTCACCGCCGGGAGCTTAACAATGCGCACTCAACTGCTTTTATCTTTGACTCTGTTCTTGCTGCTTGTGGCGGCGCAAGGCCGGTCCCAGGAACGAGAAGCCTCGCTGGAGGCGGCGCGAAAAGAAGGGGTCGTGTCGTGGTACACCACGCTCAGCATCAGCGAGAGCCAGCCTCTCGCCCATGGCTTTGAAAAGAGCTATCCGTTTATCAAAGTCAATCTCTATCGGACCCAGGCGGAAAACCTACTGACCAAGATCGCTACCGAAGCGCGCGCGGGCCACTACCTCTTCGATGTCCTGGCCGCCAACGACGTCGAGTTCTTCATCATGCTTAAACAGGGTGTCTTCGCGCCCTATAGGTCGGCTGAAAGCAACGCGTACCCGGTCGGATTCAAAGATCCCAAAGGCTTTTGGACCGACACTTATAACAACTACCACTCGATCTGCTATAACACGCGCCAAGTAAGCCCACGCGAGGCTCCCAAGGATTGGCAAGATCTGCGCGACCCCAAGTGGAGGCCGGGAAAGATCGCTCTTGTTCGTAACGCTGTCCCCTGGTACGGGAACATGATCAAAATTATGGGCGAAAAGAATGGCCGGGCTTTTTTTGAGGCGTTGGCTGCCGGCCAGGCGCAGATGCGTTCCGGCTACACCAACGTTGCCCAACTTCTGGCAGCGGGTGAGTTTCCTCTCGCATTGTGCCGGGCGCACCGCATTGAAAAGATGCGCGAGGCCGGGGCCCCCGTTGACTGGGTCACCACCGTGAACCCGCTGTTAGCTGACCTGCATCCGATCGGTCTGGCAAACCGCGCCTCCCATCCCAATGCCGGAAAATTATTTATTGATTTCGTCCTCTCACGGCAAGGGCAAGAGCTCGCGGTGCAGCAGGGACGAATCTCGCCCAGGACCGATCTAAAGCCTCCCTATCCGCGGTTGGGCATGCCGGGACTCCATCTCGTCCCCTCGAGCGCCAGCGTGGCTGATGAATACAACCGTTTCAGCGACGATTACCGAAAGATTTTTGCCATGAACTGAGCGGCGGTAAACGATCCGGCTTGGGAGTCGCCTCTCGCTACTTGCTTATAAGAAACATCTGACGCAGTTCCGCCTGTAATGTTTTGAATTCCTCGGCGTTGGGCTCGTCCATAAAGGAGGAGCGCTGGGCAACCTGCGCGGCGCCGGGAACGGCCGGCGCGATGCCCGGAGACAAAACGAATTCGCCCGTTTCCGCCACCGCTTTCTGCCCTTGCGGCGAGCAGAGAAATTCCAGGTAGAGTTTGGCCGCGTTCGGGTGTGGCGCCTTCTTGCTGACTCCCAAGTAATTGGTGTCGGCGAGATACTTGTCGAGCCGCACGTAATCGATGGGTCCTTTGAACTGGATGACATATTTGAGATAGGCGAGTCCCAGCGCGGCCTCTCCTCGAATGACGGTATTGACGATGGGCGCAAAGGACTCGACAAAAAGCGGTTGTTGCTGGGCTAGACCATGGGCGAACTCTTTCCAGTGCAGTCCTTCATATTTGCCTAGGTTGGCCAAGAACTCCGCCGTGGTGGTGTGACGGGATGGGTCCGGCATAGTGATCTTGTCTTTCCATTTCGGCAGCAAGAGATCGGCGAGACTCTTCGGCGCATCCTCCTTCTTCACCAGGTCTGTGTTGTAGAGGATGCTGATGGGATTGAAGCGCCACGGCGTGAGCACCGCGTCGGGTTCGAGGAACTGCTTGGAAAATTTTCCCGCCGAAGGCGGCGGAAATTTAATGAAGACCCCTTCGCTCTTGAGAATCAACTGCGGGCCTTTGTTGCCTTCGACCACGTCATAGCCCGGCTGGCCGGCGCGCCACTCGTTCAAAGCCCGGTCCAAAATACCGGTCGTGGAAGCGCGCCAGTAATCGACTCTGACGCCATATTGTTTTTCAAAGGCATCGTTGATCGGCTTCATCAGTTGAGGCGGTATGGCAGCATAGACGACTACCTTGCCTTCCTTGCGCGCGCCCTCGAGGTCGAGTCCTTGCGCGCCGAGCCGGAGCGGCAGCGTCGATGAAATCAGGAGCGTTAAAACAGCAAGCGGGCGCCGCAAAGAACCGAAACGTTTCATTTCAGCCTCCCTCTTTTGGTCAGGCGAAAATATTCGTCGCCGCGTCGGTTGTCAACGACGTTCGTGTTTGTATAGCCCCGATTCCGCAGTTGAGATTGAGACTGATCCACGTTCGGCGCAAGCTCGGAGCGGCGAAGACACCGACCTGCCCTGAGCGGAGTCGAAGGGAACGAATAGTTTCAAGGTCTTGTTTCGCGCGTGGCCCGCGGCTGCGCTTCGTATCCAGAGAATTACCCTATCCCGGATTATTCCCGCATGACGACGAGCGAGGGGCAAGCCCTCCGGAGCGAAGACGACGGGTCGCTGGCTTGTAGCGGCCTGCAAACTGAGTTGATGGAGCGAACACCTGAGAAGGACGTAAGTGCCGAGCCGAGCACCCCACACGGCATTGAAGCTGTTCGTTTCAGTGTCTTCGCTCCTCCAGGCTCACCCCTCGATCGAGAGAGTGTCATGATTTTCCCCCTGACGATGAATAGAGCGGGCTATGCACCGAAGCCCAGTGGCCGCCAAGGGGCGAAGGCCTATTGTCTTGGCTGTGTAGGGCTTGCAGCGAGCGCTCGACGCTGTTTCCAACGCGAATTCCGAGTATAGTAAAGGCCACTTGAATTTTCGGGAGGGATTTTCAATGGCGCTGTTGATCCGGGCTGAAGAGGTGGCGGGGATGCTCACCATGGAGGAGGCCATCGATGCCGTGGAGGCGGGATTTCGCGAATTCGGCCGGAATCCGGAGCTGAACTCGCCGCGGCAGCGGATTATGACCCCTGACGGGGTGCGCGTAAGCGTCCATCCCGGCGGTGTGCCCTCTCTTGGCGGGATCGGGCTTTTGGCTCATGCGGAGCATGTCGCGGTCTCGAAGGAAGTTCAGACTTATCACAGCATGGGCGGACCGGTCACGGTTTTGTTCGACGTCAAGAACGCCTCGCTCAC
>JBGPIK010000316.1:0-8171 GCA_041484845.1 Binatia bacterium
CAAATCTTCGGCGCCCGTGCGGATAAGTAGCGGCCTGGAAACGTTAACAAAGATTCCTCGCTAAGGCTCGGAATGACACACAATTGACCGTCATCCCGAACGCAGTGAGGGATCTTGATCGAACTCATCACTGCGAAAAGCGCCAACGACCCTTGACGGTATCACCGTCCAGCGTGCACCAGCTGCGGCGGAAATTTGTTCAAGCAGCGCGGGCCGTTCTCTTCGATGGCGAAAAAGTCGCCGAGAAAAAGGCCGCGCGTGTGTTTCTTATCGACGATATGCATTTGCAGCGTGAAGACGTGACCCACCCGGTAAACGAGCCTCCCATCGGGGCCGTAAAGATAGCGATCCTCTGCGCTTTGCGCCCGATCAAAACCGATTTGCGGTTCGTGGCGCGGATTCGCGCCGAGCATCCCCTGGAGAAATCCGCCGTAAAACTCATAGTCCGTGTCGAGAATAAACTTGACCGCCGCGACCGAGTCCGCGCTGCTCTTGCCGGCATAGAGCGTCGCTGCCAGTCGCTTATAGCCTGCCAATGCAATCTCAAGCATTTCTTTATATTCAGCCGTGGGCTCGCCTGTGACGACCGGTTTTCCCGTCTGCGCTTCGTAGCCGTTGTAAAAAATCCCCAACTCATTGTTGATGATATCGCGGGCACCGATGATTCTTTCCACCGGGCGCGGCCGTTGATCGTTGATGTCCTGAGCGAGCATCGAACAGGAAGCCAGCTGGATCATGCCCATCTCGCCGCCGGCCTTGAGCACCGCTTCGTGTACGATGCCGAACACCTCTCCTTCGGTCATGCCCGGCCTCACGCGCTCTTGCATCGCGCGGATGCCAGCGTCCCCCAGCTCGGCGGATTTTTCCAGAGCTTGAATTTCTTCCGGGCTTTTTAACAGACGCATCGCGATAAACTCTTTAGTGGTAAAGACAAATTCGGCCTGCGGCAAATTAGCGACGAAAAAATCCCAGTGGTTTTTAGGTATCGACGTATAAGGATCGTACTCGACGATGCCGACGCGGCCTTTATCGTACCCGCGTGCTTTGATCTCATTCACAATTGCGGTCAGCACGTTGGGCGCGCCGACGATCACGTTGCGCACAGCGGTGCGCGCCAGCATCCCGCCCGCGAGCGAATGGCCGGGACGCACCACCAAACAGGGGTCGCCTTCTTTTGGAAAGAAGCAGTAATTGGCCATTTCCGCCTTGCCTATCATGTTGGTGACGTAGCGAATATTAAACCATAACCGCCCATAAGCCGCCGACCCCCCGATGATCAGCAGGCAATCTAAATTCTCGTCGCGCATCATCTTACGAATGTTTTCATAGCGGCGCTGGTATTCCGCGCGCGAAAAGCGCGGGTAAGGAAAGCGCTTTTGCATGCGCTCAAGTTCTTCTTCGCTGAGTAGCATCAAAACCTCCGGTTGTACGTTCCAGAGCGCCAGCCGAGATTATTCACCTCCGAGAGGGAAGCATCACACGATGTAAACCGAGGAGTGAGCCTCGGAGCGAGCGGGCACATGAGCGTAAAAGTCCGCTGACGTCTGTGGTGCTCGGGTATAAGCCCGTGTTTTTTTCTCGCCCTACACTTCACCACTTAAATATGCGGGCCTCCTCAAGGGAGAGGCCCATTGACCGCGACCGGAGAGGCTCGCTTCTCGGTGACTGTCCGCCGTGAATAATCGGCTTAGGCATAGTTTACCTCAACGTTGTACAGCCTTGCGCAGTTGTCCCAGAGAATTTTTCTTCGGCTCGCGGCGTCGACGTCCGCGATTTCAAGGAATTCATCAATCGCATGAGGAAAGTGGGCATCGATGTGCGGATAATCAGTGGAAATGATCAGGTTATCGTCGCCGATTCTCCTGATGACGTCGCTCACCAGATATTCGTCCGGATCGACGGAGATGAAACATTGCCGGAGAAAGTAGTCGCTCGGCTTTTTCGAAAGCGGCACGTCCGCCAAGGGACCGTGAAGATTAGCCCGCTCATCGAGGCGATAAAGCAACCACGGCAGCCACGCGCAATTGCCTTCGAGAAAGGCGACGCGCAGGTTCGGAAACTTTTCCAGCACCCCGCCGGCGCAGAAGCTCGCCACCGCCTGAATCAACTCCACCGGATTGCGCAATGCCAATGCGACGATATTAGCGTTCGGGTGTCCGAAAAATTTATTCGCCACCTGATCCTGCTTGGGGCGCGCCGGTGGATGAAAGCACAAGGCGACGCCCAGTTTTTCAATTTCAGCCCACAGCGGATCGAAACAGCGGTCGTGAATACGTTTGCCGTTGATGATCTCTGGACATAGCGACAGGCCTGAGACGCCGAGCTGATTGACAACGCGGCGCACCTCTTCGACCGCGAGATCAACATCGTGCAACGTGATCAACGCGGAGGCTTTGAGGCGGCGCGGATTTTCCCGGCAGAAATCCGCGATCCAGTCGTTCCACGCTTTGCAGAGATCATTGGCGTATTGCGGCTCCAACGTTTCGTCGCAGTGCAGCGGCGAGGTGCGAAACAGCACGGCCACATCCAGGCCTTCGCGGTCCATCGCCTGCAGTTGCGACACCGCGTCATAATCCCGCGCCACCGCAAAGTCGTAGCGGTCGGCCACCTGTTTCTGACCATGATCGATAACATCGGTAATCGCTCGCAGCGTCGCGCCGCCGCCGAGCTGAAACTGCACGCGCCCATGTTTGCCGTTGCGCTGGCCGCGCGGGATGCGCTCGCCCCAGGCGGGATTCATATATTTCACATAAAGATCCGCCGGATCGTAGACGTGCATGTCGCTGTCGAAAGCTTTAAAACCGTTCTTCAACGTCTGTCTCCTCGCGCGCGCCGAAAGGCTTGAGCTTTAGAGAGGCGGGCCATGAAGGGATGTGTTGGCAGAATTACCTCGACTTGATCCCAAGCTCTCGCTGCGCCTCGCGCAAAATAGCAGGGTCCGAAACCTCGGAGTTCGCCACCGGCCGGTCTATGTTCATGGCCTGCCATCCTTGATCGATCACGAGCTTGAGCCCGGCTTCCGGAATGCTTCCGTCTTCGCTAAAAATCTTCCAGGTGGAGTCGTAGGTCGCTGCCGCGCTTTCGCGATCGACCTTGCTCCAGTCCATCATCGTTTGAATCGTGCCGTCGCGGTTTTGGCGCACAAAACGATTCGCGCGCAGCAGCGCTTTGACCATGCGCTTGACCTCGTCGGGTTTTTCTTTAAGCTTCTTTGTGCTGGCGCCCAGGCCGGTAAACGGCAGTTTGAAAAGCTCGTAAGCGCGCGCCAACACGTTGAAGCCGAGCTTGTTGGCTTCCGAGTCCGCGGGCGGCGAGAGAACGGCTACCTCGACGAGCCCTTCCCTCAGGGCGGCAAAGCGCGCCCGCTCCGCGCCAAGCGTAACAATTTTCAAGTCGCGCTCCGGATCCACCCCTCCCTGCTTGAACATCATGCGCGCCACTACGTCGGAGGTCGCGCCGTAGGTGCTGACGCCGAGCGTGTTGCCTTTCAAGTCCTTCAACGATTTGAACTCCGGTCGCGCGATCAGCGTATGGGTCGAGCTGTCCATGTAGCTCGCCACCACCTTCATGGGCAAGCCGCGCACAGCGCCGCGGACCACCGAAGCAAAGATCATCGTGTAATCGATATCGCCGGTGCTGAGCGCCGTCACCGAAACATTGGCGGCCATCCGGATCACTTCCACATCCAGCCCCTCGTCCTTAAAGAAGCCGCGCTTCGCGGCTACGCCGGCAGTGAGAAAAGAAACATCGAGGGCCGATATCGACAGCCGGATTTTGTCCGCCGCCGCGCTCGTGCCGCTCCAGAGCAGCAGTCCGAAAATGAGGATCGCCATGTTTTTCATTTTGTTTTCCCCGTCCTAACGGCTCATCTCATTCGTGACCTGGCGCAGCGGCGAATAATCCACGATATCCTTTAGAACGATAGCGCGCTTTGTGCCGGTCTCTTGTTTGGTTTGTTCCAATAGCTCTTTGAGATCGGATTCAGCGACGGTGCCGTCTTCCGTCAGCGTCTGCAGCATGATCTTGTAGGTCTCCTCAGCGGCGGCGTTATCCAAGGTGAATTTTTTCGCGATAAAGTCGGTCACGCCGGCTTTGTCTTGTTTCACCGCCCTCATCGTCTGTATAAAACCGCGCAGCATTTTTTTTAATTGCTGCGGATTTTTCTCCGCCTTCTCCCTCGAGGTTGCCAGGCCCGTGAGGGGTTGTGACATCACCTTGCCGGCGAATATGAGCTCTTTGAATCCTTTCTGCTTCATGCGGATATTCCACGGCACCGGCATGATTGCCGCCTCCACCGAGCCCGCGTCCATGGCCGCCATGCGCACGGAGGCCGCGCCGATCACGATCATGGTCACGTCGCGGTCGGGATCGACGCTGAGGGCCTTCAGCGAAGCGCGGGTCGCCGCGGTGCCCGTCCCGCTGAGAGAAGCCACGGCGACCTTTTTCCCCTTCAGGTCTTGGCCCGATCGGAGCCCCGGGCTTCCCATGAGGTAAAAGAAAACGCTCTTAAAATCATAGGAGAAAACTTTCATCGGCAGGCCGCGCACGGCCGCGAAAAACGCCGTGCCGGCGCCGTAAAGGTAATCCACATCCTTGCCGCCGATGATCGAGCTCACCGCCAACTCGCCGCGCAACACGCGAAAATTGAGGTCGATCCCTTCTTTTCGATAAAGACCTTTTTCGATGCCATAAAGAAGCGGGGTAATGCTCACGCTGTCGCTTGAATGGGTGATGACAACTTTTTCCAGCGCCTGCGCCTTGACTGAAGCCGCAAAGCCGAAAGGAAAAAATACGGCGAGCGTCAGTGAAATTAGGAAAATTGTCACTTTCAACCACCTCTCGCTGCTGATTATTATAAATTTGACAAGGAGGACCGCTTCGGTTAACTAAAACCGTAGCGCCCTCTATCTCTAACAGAACCAGCGACCTGGAAGCAACACCATCATTCGACGGCCTATTGAGCCGCATGGAGCATAGTATGGATCGAGAAGAGCCAAGTCTCGAAGAGTTGGATCGACACCTCGCCGACAGATGGATATCCGGCATCTGGCGCATACCCGCGGGTGCGCGCCCGGGCGATCCCTATACTCGGGTCCAGCCTCATTTGTGGAAATGGGCCGATGTTTACGATGGACTGGTTCGAGCGCGTGACCAGATCCATATCGAGCGCGGCACGGCGGAGCGCCGCACGCTGCGTCTGGTCAATCCCGGAGTCAAAGAAAGTGAAATGACCAGCCACACGATGCTCTTTGCATTCCAGTTGATTCAGCCGGGCGAAGTCGCGCCCCCCCACCGCCATACGATGTCCGCGATTCGCTTTATTCTCCAGGGCCAGGGCGGCTACACCAACGTGGGCGGGGAGAAGATGGTCATGGAAGACGGTGATCTGATTCTGACGCCGCAATGGTTCTGGCATGAGCACGCGCACGAAGGCACAGAGCCGATGATCTGGATTGATGGTCTTGACGTTCCGTTTATTCAATCGCTGCAGGTCATCTCCTTCGAACCCTATCCGGAAAAACGCATGGCCGCCCATAGTAGCCGCTACGATGCGGGCCACTATGGAATGACCCGTCCGATTACATCGGAAGAGTGCAATCCGCCGGCGCCACTGCATTACCGCTGGCGCGATACTTACCCGGCACTGAAGCGTCTTACGGAGGGGTCTCCGCACCCGTACGAAGGCTATGCAATGGAGTATGTGAATCCGTTAACCGGCGGGCCGACGTTGCCGACGCTTTCCTGCTGGATTCAATTGCTCCGTCCCGGTCAACGCACGCAATCCCACCGCCACACCAGCACGGTCATCTACCATGCGTTTCGCGGCAGCGGCACGACCGTGATCAACGGCCAGCCGTTTCACTGGGAAAAAGGCGACAGCTTCGTCGTGCCGTTGTGGCACTGGCACGAACACGCGAATACATCCGCGAGCGAAGACGCGATTTTGTTCTCGATGAACGATGCGCCGGTGTTGAAACCCTTCGGCCTTTACCGCGAACAGGGACCGGGAGAATCTCATCTGGCGCTTTAGCGATTGTAAAGTATTACATGAAGATCGGCGTTTTTCTTCCCGTGTCCGGCAGGGCCGCAAGTCGCAAGACCTTGATGGAAGCGGCGCAGCAGGCGGAAAATCTCGGCTATGATTCCGTGTGGTGCGCCGATCGCATCATCATTCCCTGGGAGATCAAAACGACTTACCCTTACAGCCGCTCCGCGACCTTCATTGTCCCGCCCGACCGCCCTTTTTTTGAGCCTCTCACCTGTCTCGCTTTTCTCGCGGGATGCACCGAAACAATCCAGCTGGGCATGAGCGTCATGGTGCTCCCTTACAGGCATCCTCTCTATTGGGCAAAAATCGCGACGACCATCGATCAGCTTTCGAACGGCAGGTTGATCATGGGAGTCGGCGTCGGTTGGATGGAAGAGGAATTCAAAGCGATCAACGCGCCATTTGCCGAGCGAGGGAAAGTCGCAGACGAGCAACTCAAGTTGCTTGACCGTCTTTGGAAAGAAGAACACGTCAATTTTGACGGACATTACTACCAGCTCGACGATATCGCATTCAGCCCGAAGCCCTATCAGGAACCGCGGATTCCCATCTGGGTCGGCGGCGAAGGAAAATTGGCGCAGCGCCGCGCCGGCACATTCGGCGATGCCTGGTTCCCCTATTTCGTGCGCATTACGCCCACCGAGCTGGCCAAACGATTCGAAAATGTGGGGCGCTGCGCGAGAGAAGCCGGTCGCGATCCTGACCGGATCGCGTTCGCTTGCTGCCTTCCGATCGAGCTTACTGCGGCGGATGTTCGGCAGGAGGAGGACTATTTAAGAGGCAGCATCGCCCAGGTCACAGAGGCATTAAAGAAATTTAAACAAGTCGGTGTCACCCACATCGGCCTGCAATTCATGATTCCGCACTATCCGGAACGCCAAGAACAGATCGAGCGATTTGCCAAGGAAGCCCTGCCGGCGTTAAGAAATTGAGCACACGTGCGACCGTTTACTCCGTTTGCGCAAATTCTTGATCGTGTAGGGTGCGCTTTGCGCACCATCGGGCGAAACGGTGCGCCGGGCGCACCCTACGCACTTTCGGGCGCAAGTCGTGCGTTAACGACGGCACGACTCCGGATCGAAATTCAGTCTTTACCACGAAGGTCACGAAGTTTTGAGAAAGTACTATAAGAAAACCAAACCCAAACCTTCGCGCCTTCGTGGTGAAAAAGGGTTTTCCATAGTAGAAATTTACCTCACCTTGGGATAAGTAAGAGGTTCTGCGTCGGCGCATTTAAATTCACACAGAACCCGAGAAAGGAATTTTCATCATGGCGAATTTACCCCGCGTGGCCCTCATCATTACCGGAGGAACGATCGATTCCGTGGGCAAAGATAGGCTCGATCTGGCATGGTATATCGAGGCCGGGAAACGGCTTGGCGACGGAGAGCTGTTGCAGCAGCTGCCCGAGCTCAAAAGCATTGCGGAGGTCCAGGAGGTTCCGTTTCGCCGACTCCCCAGTCACGCGCTGGTTGACAAGGATTGGCTCGATCTGGTGCGCACCATTCACTTGATCTTCGATCAGGATAAAGCGGACGGCATTGTGATTACCCACGGCACCAACACCATCGAAGAGACGGCTTACTTCTTAAATTTGGTGCTCAAGACGGACAAGCCCGTCGTCGTGGTCGGCTCTATGCGGCCCTCATCGGCGATCAGCGCTGATGGTTATCTCAATCTGGTCAATGCGGTTAAGGTCGCCGCCGATCCCAATTCGCGCGGGCGCGGCTGCTTGCTGGAGATGAACGACACGATCTTCAATGGACGCGACGTGACGAAAAATGCGACGTACCGAGTTGAGGCTTTCCAATCGCGCGATCTCGGTCCGCTGGGTTTTGCCGACGGCGACGGCAAAATTGTTTACTATCATCAGCCGGTCCGCAAACATACGGTCAATACGGAATTCGATGTGCGCAACACGCAGTCGCTGCCGCGCGTGGATATCGTCGTGTCTTATGTCGGCGCCGATGGCACGATGATCGAAGCGGCCGCCAACGCCGGCGCTAAAGGAATCGTCAGCGCCGGCACGGGCGCCGGGCGACCGACGCCCGCCGAAGACGCCGCTTTCGATAAATGTTTCAAAGAAAAAGGCATGATCATGTGCCTGTGCAGCCGCGTGGCG
>JBGPIK010000317.1:0-8102 GCA_041484845.1 Binatia bacterium
ATCTTAGGAACAGATTGATGACCAAATCACCCGGAATGCCGAAAAGATGGGAAACGCCGATCTTCTTGAGGTAGGCGACGAGATAGTCGCCCAATTTCATTTTACGTTCCATTAGCTCATCCTAGCGCTGTGTTTACGCACACCCCTTTGAGTCGAAACCGGAATGGGAATGCTTTTTCGTCTTTATCACCGTGAGCGCCAACAGGTAAAGGGTGTGAAGATTTGGATAATCGGAGCTTGATTAGGGCGCGGCTGAATTTGTTGACACAGAAGATCCGAGAGAGTAGCGTTCGGCTAGTTGAGCCCGGGAGCGGCGTTTGCCGGCCGGACTCGATGAAAATTTATTTTACGGGGAGCGCTTCATTGCGCGAAAGGAGAGGGGCATGGGCAAGCGATTTTGGCGTGGGGTTGTGATTGCTGGGATTTGGGCTGCGGCAAATTTATGGATCTGTTCGGCATGGGCGCAGGAATTTTATAAAGGCAAGACGATCCGAATGGTCGTTGCCACGACCCCGGGCGGCGGCTTTGACGCTTACTCGCGCGCGATTACGCGCCATATGGGCAAACACATCCCGGGAAATCCCACCTTCATTGTGGAAAATATGCCCGGCGCGGGTTTTCTCATCGGCACCAATTTTCTTTATAACCAGGCAAAACCCGATGGCCTTACCATCGGAAACTGGATCGGAACGCTGGTACTGCATCAGCTCATCGGCAAGAAAGGCGTCGAGTTCGATGCGCGGAAATTTGAATACATCGGCGCCCCGATCAAAAATCATGACCTTTGCCTGATGAGCAAGGCGAGCGGCATTACCGGCGCCGATAAATGGATGAGCTCGCCCACTCCGGTTAAAATGGGGGCGACTCCTCCCGGCTCAACCCCCTATGACAATGCCGTGATACTGAAAGAAGCCACAGGGCTGCCGATGCAAGTCGTGTCGGGTTACAAAGGGACGGCGGAGATTCGCTTAGCCATCGATGCAGGAGAGGTGGCGGGTCTTTGCGGGCTGGCTTGGGCATCCACGAAAGTGACATGGCGCAAGCAGCTCGAATCGGGAGAGGTGAAGGTCGTGCTCCAGAATTCAGCGGCGCCGCATCCCGACTTGCCGGATGTTCCATTGGCGATCAATCTTGCGAAGACCGATTTGGGGCGCAAGCTGATCCAAGTCGCCCTGCACGACGTCAGCGCCATTACGTATATATATTCGTTTCCGCCCGCGACGCCGAAGGACCGGGTTCAGATTCTGCGCAAAGCGCTCCGTGACACGCTGGCCGATCCTGAATTTGTCGCCGAAGCCAAGAAAGGAAATATGGAGCTAGACCCGGTTGCGGGAGAAGAAATTGAAAAAATCGTCAATAACTTTTTCAAAACCGACCCGGCCGTGGTGAATAAATTGCGGGATCTTCTCAAGTAGACACCTGCGCACCGCGATATTTCCGGCGCTGGGATTTGTTTCGCAGCAGATCTGGCCCGAATTATTCATGCCTGCGGAAAATCGAGAGGCGAGCCTCCAGAGCGAAGGCACAAATGGGTGGTTCAAGGTTCGATGTTCCAGTTCGATTCTTTTGGACCTTAAGTATTGAACTTTGAACGTTGAACGGTACACGTCCGCTAAGGGCTCATTGTCTTCGCCGTTCCGGCTGTACACCGAGCGGGGACGTCAATTTCAATATGAACTACTGCTCAGCAAACTGCGGGGTTATCGAGAGACCTTTATGAAAGTGTTTACCAAGGTTGTCACCCCCGAATGTTTTTATCGTGGTTCGACTGTGCTCACCACGACCCTGAGCCATGTCGAATGGGTCGGGGGTCCAGTTCCGAACCCGCCTGGATTCCCGCTTAAAGCATGCGGGAATGACGGACTTCGGATAGGCATTTGCTTAACGCAGTAAGCTGCGGGGAATGAACCCGTAGAGATTCAACCGCAGAATCCAGGCCTATTAGCGGACGCCAACTATTGAATTCCCGCGGCGCGTAAATGTTGCAGATTGACAAAACGCTCGGGCGCGGGCAAGGGCGGTTTGAGTTCACCCGCATCTGCCATGAACTGAATGACTTGAGCGAATCCTTTCAAGTCGATCTCGCCTTGCTTCGGAACCACTCCTCGGTCCGGCTCAAAATAAAGCGTCAGGGTCTGGCGCGCGATCTCCTCGGAAGTTCCGGTGGTGTCGAGAATGATGCGCACGACCTCGTCACGATTCGCAGGGGCGCGCATGAAACCGTACGCGCCGGCCAGCGCGCGCACATAGCGCACCAGGGCGTCTTTATTTTTCTCGCCCCAGGAGCGGCGCACGGCGCTTACGATAAATTGAAAATTCGGGACCGCATCCGTTGATACACCGAGCCTTCGGTATCCCTGTTTCATTAGAAGGAAATCTTCAGGCTGCCCCAGGGGCACGGCATCGCATTCCTTTTTCCTTAAACAATCGGCGCGCGCCGGCGTGCCGACCAATTCCTTGACTTTAAAATCCGCTTCCTTAAGGCCGTTTTGCGCCATGAGCTTGCGCGTGGAAATCGAAATGGTGTCGACGGCGAGGGAAAGGCCGACGACTTTGCCCTTGAGATCGGCGAATGTTTTTATCTCCGGCTTTGCGATGAGACTGTAAATCGGCGTCGCCGTTTCACCGGCAATGGCGACGCCTTCGGAACCTTTGAGCACGGCCTGAATCAGATAGGGCGTCGCCGTGCGCGTGATGTCTACCGTGCCGTGGTCCAGTGCGGCTATCATATTGGCGGCGCCGCCCTCGATGGGCAGCATGTCGAGTTTGATTTGCTCGCGTTCGAAAAATCCTTTCCGTTGAGCGATATGAAACTGGAGCGCGGAAACGGTTTTGATTGTCGACGGTATCTGGCCGTATCGTAACGGGGTCTGAGCACTGCAGAGCCGCACGACTAATAGCAGCAAGACTACATTGGTCAGGGCAACCGATTGTCCTTTCATAGAACCTCCCAAGAAGGTCAAAAGGGAGAAAACAGGCTGAGGCCTGGAAGCTTATAACGCAGCGAAAGTAGGATGTCCATGGGAAGGCAGCGCGGCAGCAGTGATTTTTTTTTGCATTGATTTGGCACTTTTCTCTCGCGACAGCCTGCATGGCGGCGTTTTTCCTGCTATAAAGCATTTTCATGAAAACCGTGCGGGTCACACTTTGGATGTATGCACTCGCTTTACGCCGTTCCTGGGAATCGGTATCCAAGAATTGGATCGTAAGCTTCGCTCCGCTGGCTTATGGATTCATTCTATCGTTGACCGTTTCTATCGTCGCACCGCTTGGCATCATCGGCGGTGTTATTCTCGGACTCGTGAGCCAGGCGTGCGTGAGCTCAGGTCTTTATCTAATAGAAAACGTCGTCAGGACAGGCAAAACCAATTTCGACGATTTCGCCAAAGGTTTCACCGTCTACCTTTGGGAGCTTGTTCGGATTTCGTTCATTCTGTGGATTCCGTTGCGAATTGTTTCTATCGCTCTCAGTGGATCGGGACCCAATGGCGGTCTGATTTTGCTCTTGATTCAGCTGGCCTTGTACATTCTTCTCAATCCTGTGCCGGAATTCATTTACCAAACTAGAACATCGGGAATCGAACTGCTCGGCGCCAGTTACAACTTCATCGTCGAAAACTGGATAGAATGGTTCATACCGAACATTGCCCTGACGTTATTGGGCTATTTTGTTTTGAGCGGGCTAAGCCTTCTCACCCTGGGCTTGCCCGGTTTCGGCCAATTCTTGGTTGTGAGTTTCGGCCTTGGCCTGTGTCTGAGTTACATTATGGTCTTTCGCGGGTTTCTTTTTGCCGAGCTTAACGGCACGACGCGGCGCAGCCGCGCCTATCGCTATGACGCTCGCAGCGTCCCGTAATTCAGCATTGAACCGCAGGCAGGGTCTCGTCAAAGTCGTGTTGACAGGATTGAAAATCCCTCTAAATCTCCCTTTACAAAGGGAGACTTTCGATCCGCCCCTTTGGAAAAGGGGGGCAGGGGAGATTTTTGGACAAACGGGACTTGCGAAATCAATTCAATTCACCAAGGTGAAAGTGACTTTGACGCTGCCGTGAAACCGCAGCTTTGCTTGACCTTCATAGGTTCTTGTGGTGTCTTGAAAAGATTCCATTCACTACCTCAATATGAATATTACAGCGATTAAAGGGTTTGCCGATATATTGCCCGGGGAAGTCGAAACCTGGCGGTTCGTCGAGGAGAAGGCACGAGCGCTCTTCGCAGCATATAATTTTTCGGAAATCCGCATACCGATTTTGGAAAAGACCGATCTCTTCAGCCGCTCCATCGGTGACACCACCGATATCGTGGAAAAGGAAATGTATACCTTTAGCGATCAGAGCGGCCAGGGTTTGTCCCTTACGTTGAGACCGGAAGGAACGGCGGGAGTCGTGCGGGCGTACATAGAATCCGAGATGTACAAAATCGAGCCGGTGCGCAAGCTGTATTATATGGGGCCGATGTTCCGCCGCGAGCGGCCGCAGAAGGGAAGGATGCGCCAGTTTCATCAAATCGGCGCCGAGGCCCTGGGACGGGGCGATCCGTTTATTGACGCCGAAGTCCTGCTCATGCTCGATGACTTCTTTGCACCGCTGGATCTCGATGGAGCGTCGCTGCAGCTGAATTCATTGGGCTGTGCGCAATGCCGGCCGCCGTACCGGGAGAAGTTGTTGACTTATTTGCGCGCGACGGAACAAGCGCTCTGCGACAATTGCCGGCGCCGGATGGAGCGCAATCCGCTGCGCGTTTTGGATTGTAAAGAAGCGGGTTGCATCGGGGAGACGAAGAGCGCGCCCTCGATACTGGATTCGTTATGTGAGGAGTGTCGCAGCCACTTCGAAACCGTGCAGCATTTGCTGCGCCAAGCCGATGTCAAATTTCTCCTCAACCCGCGGATGGTCCGAGGTCTGGACTATTACTGCCGCACGACGTTTGAATGGACCAGCGATCAGCTCGGCTCGCAAAATGCGGTCGCAGCCGGAGGCAGGTACGACGGATTGGTCCAGGAATTGGGCGGACCGGCGATACCGGGCGTGGGTTTTGCTTTGGGCATGGAGCGATTGGCGCTTTTGCTGCGCATGAAGGGGAATGACCAAGCGGCCGGCCCTGCGTTATTTATCGTGTGGATCGGCGCGCAGGCTCGGGATTGGGCTTTTCCGATGGTTCATCGGCTGCGCCGCAAAGGCGTGTCGGTTGAAATCGAGGGCGAAGCGAGAAGTTTAAAGAGCCAAATGCGTCGCGCGGATAAACTCAAAGCCATTGCAGTTTTGATCATCGGCGAAGATGAGCTGCAGAAGGGAACGGCCATTTTGCGCGACATGAAGAGCAAACGGCAGGAGGAAATAAGCTTGGCGACTATCGAGGCAGAGTTAATGGCGGGGAAGGCGAGCTAATGGCGACCGAAAGAATTTTTAGCGATCCACTGGGCGACTGGAAGAGAAGCTGTTACTGCGGCGAGCCGCGCGCAACCTTGGTTGGGCAAGAGATGATCCTCGTGGGTTGGGTTCATACGCGGAGGGATCATGGGGGCTTGATCTTCGTCGATCTTAGAGATCGAAGCGGCATAACCCAGGTGGTCTTTAATCCTGAGCTGGACGCCGTCGCGCATGAAAAAGCAAAACAGCTTCGCTCCGAAGACGTGATCGCCGTCCGCGGCACACTATCGAAACGCCCTGCCGAAACATTGAACGCGGAGCTGGCCACCGGTGAGGTGGAGTTGCTCGGAAAAGAGCTGAAATTGCTCAATGCGTCCCAGGTGCCGCCATTTAGGGTTGACGATGACACTGACGCCAATGAAAACACGAGGCTCAAGTATCGCTACCTCGATTTGCGCCGTCCTCAGAGCCTCAGCCCTCTTCTCCTGCGTTATCGGATGACCAAGTTGATCCGGGATTACCTAGACGCGCTCGGCTTTATCGATGTTGAAACGCCGGTGTTGACTAAGAGCACGCCGGAAGGAGCGCGCGACTATTTGGTGCCGAGCCGCATTTATCGCGGAAAATTTTATGCTTTGCCGCAATCGCCTCAGCTGTTCAAGCAGATTCTAATGGTTGGCGGATTGGATCGTTACTTTCAGATCGTGAAGTGTTTCCGCGACGAAGACTTACGGGCCGACCGTCAGCCGGAATTTACCCAGCTCGATATGGAGATGTCCTTCGTGCAGCCCGAGGATGTTCTCGGCGTCGTTGAAGGCATGATGATTTTGCTGTTCAAGGAATTGAAAGGCATCGAGCTAAAGAAGCCCTTTCCGCGCTTAACCTGGCAAGAGGCCATGGGGCGCTACGGTTCGGACAAGCCCGACATTCGCTTTGGTTTGGAATTGAAGGACTTCACCGCGGCGTTGCGTAACTGTAAGGCTAAAGTCTTCGCCGCAGCGATCGAGAAGGGCGGCGTGGTCAAAGGTATTTGTGTGCCCAATGGCGGCGAGCTTTCACGCAAGGACTTGGACGACCTTACGCCCTTCGTTGCGACTTTCGGCGCCAAGGGCGTGGCCTGGACTAAATTGACCGAGGAGGGTTGGCAGTCGCCCATTGCGAAGTTCCTTTCCGAATCCGAGCAAAAAGAAATTGAGCGTGTTGCCGGCGCGCAATGCGGTGATGTGATCCTGTTTTCAGCGGACACGGCCAAAATCGTTCACGACGCTCTTGGCAACTTGCGTTTACATTTGGGTGACAAGCTCCACCTTATTCCGGAGAAGGAATATGCCCTGGTGTGGATCGTCGACTTTCCACTGATGGAATTCGACCCGGAAGAAAAGCGCTATGTCGCTTTGCACCATCCGTTTACGGCGCCGCTGGATGAGGATCTTGCGTTGCTGGAGAGCGATCCGGTGAAGGCGCGCTCTAAGGCCTATGACCTGGCGCTGAACGGCATCGAGATCGGCGGCGGCAGCATTCGTATTCATCAGGTGGAGCTGCAAAAGAAGATTCTCGCGCTCATGGGTATCGGCGCGGAAGAAGCCGAAGTCAAATTTGGCTTTTTTCTCGAGGCGTTGAGTTTCGGCGCTCCGCCGCACGGCGGCATCGCATTCGGGATTGACCGGTTGGCGATGTTGTTGAGCGGGGCGAAGTCATTGCGCGACGTGATTGCTTTTCCTAAGAGTCAGCGTGCAGTGTGCATGCTTACGGATGCGCCTTCGACGGTAGACGCCAAACAGCTTCGCGAGCTGGGGATTAAGACTACGGTTGTAAGCGACTAGCCGACTGCTGAAAAAAACTCATATGCTCCGTTGCGCGAAATTGCCTCGCACCAACGTAAAGAACCGATGGGTATCGCGGAGTTTATCCTGAGCAGAGTCGAGGGATCGATTTTTCACGCGCCTCGCCTCTGAGTTGTTTTTTGAGCAGCCTGCCAACAGAGTTTTTAAGCAACCTGTTAGACAGAAAAATTTCACTTTTTGTGCGCAAGCATTTGCGAGGCCCAATGAGGTTACTACATTTTTGCTCCACGGCGAGAACGTGGCGAGTCTTTGTGTTACTTGGCGCTCTTCTTTCGGCGTGCAGTTTTGGCCCGGGAACTATCCAGAGCCGCCATTCGAGCGACCTCGAGACGCGTAAGATCAGGAGGATCGCCGTCATGCCTCCGGCGCCAGGCGCCGATCAAAAGGCAGCCGTTCCCTTTACATCGACGCCTGCGGAAGCGAGCCCCCCTGAGAACCTCCTGACGAAACATCTCTATTCCACTCTGGCGGCTCAGCCCGGTTGGCAAGTCGTATCCGAACACGAAATCGAGGAAGTGGCGCAGACGATCGGACCCGTAACCGATACCGCCCGTCTGCGACGTTTGGGGGAATTGGTGTATGCGGATGCCGTCATTACAGGGCGAGTTCTGCGCTACCGCGAACGAATCGGCAACGAAGTCGGCGCCCAAAGTCCCGCATCCGTCGCCTTCGTTGTTGATCTTGTCGACTTGCGGCGTGGCGATATTGTGTGGTCGGCTCGCTTTGACGAGACCCAGAAAGCGTTAAGTGAAAATATATTTGCTATTGGCGACATCGGCCAACGAGGAATCCGATGGTTAACCGCGGATCAGTTGATGCTGGAAGGCGTGAAGAAAGCGGTCAATCAACTGCACCAGATTTTAGTTCAGTCCCCCGCTTCGTAGTTCGG
>JBGPIK010000318.1:0-8080 GCA_041484845.1 Binatia bacterium
CCCGTGATCCCTTGGGCGCCTGGAGGTCGGTTGCCCGTGGCAGGCGTTGTTCTGAACCATCCGATCTAATCAAATAGGCTTCATTGGTCGCGCCTTCTTTGCCACCGAGAATCCCCCAAGGCGGGCACGTGGAACGAATCATCGTATTTCTCAATCGGCCGTCAATCTCGAGCGCAAAAATTCCCTCGGTACCCAGACCTCCCCGAAATTTCCCTGCGCCGCCGGAGTCTTGGCGAAGTCGCATCGACTCAATAAGAATCGGCGACTTCGTCTCCGTGACCTCGATCGGCACCATATATTCGTCTCCCTGCTGGATCGCGCATTTTGGCGACGGTCCGTCCGCCGTTGGTCGCGCGCCGTGGCCGCCAATATGGGGGGCGCTCATATGGAAAAATCGTCTCTTGGCTTCATCGAAACCGCTTACCCCGACTCCTCTGGCGTCCCCCCGCGTGGCGGCCGGAACACGTTCGGGAACGGCATCCGATAGCGCTTTGAAGATCGTGTCAAGAATGGTCGGAAAAGGGACAGACCAGTGCGCTAGGGCTGCGGGCGGACGGGCATTGAGGAGCTTTCCTTTCGGGCAGATCACTTCAAGTGGCCGAAAACAACCTTCGTCCGATGGTAATCGCGGCGTGGTCAAACACTTGAAAGCGATCCTGGCTACGTTCAAAGCGCCGCCAAAGTAGCCGCTATTAAGCGGACCTTTCACCTGATCCGCTATGTCGGAGAAATCGATAACCATGCGGTCATCATTGACTCGAATTGAAACTGCAATCTTGACGGGGCGGTCCAATTCAATGCCGTCATTGTCCAAAAACGCTTGCGCGGCGTACGTGCCGTTGGATATCCCGCTTAAAGAAGTTCTGGCGGCTCGCTCCGACATATCCCATCCTTCATGGATCGCGAAAAGAACCTCGCGGCTGCCGCCCCACTTAGACAAAAGATCGGTGAAGCGCTTCTCGCCAAGCTTGCAGGCTGCCACCTGCGCATGAAAATCGCCCAAGGTGATGTCGGGAAAACGAGAGTTGTCCTGAATAATCCGCAGCAGTTGCTTGTCGGGTTTTCCCCGGTCATAGACCTTGATCGATCTTAGCTGAATGCCTTCCTGAAAAATGTCAGTCGATCTCGTACCCGTCGAACCTACCGTCATGCCGCCGATGTCTTGCCAATGAGCGCGCACGCAAGCGAACGCGATTAGTTCTTGAGCGAAATATATCGGGGTGAACACGACGACATTGTTAAGGTGCTGACCTTGCGATTCCGGGTCGTTGGACAACAGTACATCGCCTTCATGGATTTCATCCTGTTCGACCATGGCAGCCTTAACAATAAATCCAAGGTCCGCGGTAAAGGCGGGATGAGTAAATCTTGATTGGATAATAATCCGACCTTCGGGATCAACGAACCCCACCGCAAAGTCTCTCACCTCATAATTCATGTAACCGTAAGAGCTGCGCCAAAAGTTTTTGGTCATCTCGTCGCCGTATGCAAGCAACGATGACCGAATAATCTCCCGACTTATGGTGTCCATGTTTCAAAGTCTCCTTGGAATCGTGAAGGTGGCCACAGAGCCACGCCATGCTCACATCCACTGCTTTAGGCCAGTTCAATTCGCGGGTATCTACTTTTTGAGTTATCGACGAGTCGTCGAGATAGTGGCGTTGTCTTACTTCGGGCCGTGGCACGATGAAGAGAGGCACGGCCCTGTTGCGAAAGTAACTCTTTGTGCGACTCCTTGATCCGTATGTAAAATCTTTTCGGCCTCTGCCGTTGCCCTCATGAATTGCCCGACAAGCGAAAGCGATTATCTGGGACGAGCAACCTTTCGCCTTGCCATGCGGAGTTAATTTAGAAGCATCCATACCGCAAGCTGAAGAAAATATCCATGATTCTTTGCGAGGGGACTTGCGGTTGACATAACGACGGGTCACCGGATACTCTCCGGTGCAAAAAAATTGGATCCCTGGGGCCAATTCAATTTGGAAAGGTGTTTGACTCTTGAACGCGAGTGGGTCCCAGAGGTATGGAAATCAAACAGTCTTGCTCGGCGGACGCGACGCGAAAAGAATATTCCGATAAGACAGCGGCTGTGTCGCAATGCCGCAGGCACCGATTTGTCATTCCGAACGAATGTGAGGAATCTAAGATGGATTTCTCCCTTCGGTCGAAACAAGGATTTCTCGTTGCGCTCGAAATGACAGAGGAATAAGTACAGAATTTCGAGATTGCGACACAGTCACACAGCGGAGGGGCACATGAGCCGTTTACCCGTTCTTAACGTAGAAGATCTTACAGCGGAACAGAAGCGCATTTACGACGAGATTGCCCGGGTCCGCCACGGCGTCGTGCGCGGGCCGTTTCCCATCTGGCTCAGAATACCCGAACTCGCGGATGGTGCTAACCAGTTTGGCAACGTGCTGCGGATGCACGGCAAACTGGAAAAGCGCCTGTTCGAGCTTATGGTGTTGATCGTTGCCCGCCATTGGTCGGCGCAGTACGAGTGGTTCGCGCACGCGAAATCCGCCCTGGAGGCCGGTCTTTCACCCGAGATAGTGGACGCGATTCAAAATCGCCGGCGGCCTGAGTCTCTTCGGGAGGATGAGCAACTTATCTACGAGATCGTTACCGAGATCGTAGATACACGGACCCTCAGCCAGCCAAGCTATGATCGCGCCCTGGCTGCGCTGGGTCTTGATCTTGTGATCGAGCTGATTACGGCCGCGGGCTTTTACGCTATGATCGCCATGGTCTTGAACGCTTTCGATGCCCCGGTGCCAACCGGTGAGCGACCGCTTCGGTAAACCGCAATGGCACGCGAGTGCGCGCGCGCTCCGTTAACGCGCGCCGCGAACTGCTTTCGAACCATTAGGACTCTCCTCCGCCCGGTAGGTAAACACGCGGTCGCCCCCGGCCTGCTTCGCGGCATACAGGGCATGGTCGGCCGCATGGAGCAATTCAGATGCCGTGCAACCGTGTTCAGGCGTCGCGGCAACGCCGGCGGATATGTTGATCGGGCCGAGCACTTGATCGCCGTACCGAATCGGCAATTCTTTGACCAGGGCGCGGATTTGGTCCACGCGTCGCTGGGAATCTGCCAGCGATGAATCGGGCAGCACGAGGACAAACTCATCGCCGCCATAGCGGCACGAGATATCGCTCTTGCGCAGTTTCTCGCACAGCGCTTGCGCCAACTCGCGCAACATCGAGTCGCCGGCATCGTGACCAAAGGTATCGTTGAATGGCTTAAAGTTATCGAGGTCGAGCATCGCGACGCAGAGCGGCGAATTGCCACGCTGCGCACGATACAGCTCGCGTCCTAGATTCTCTTCCAAATAGCGCCGATTGCACAGTCCGGTCAGCGGATCATGGGTAGCCTGTTGGCGCAACTCCTCCCGTAGTTTCAAATTATACAAAGACACCTTGATCGTTTCGCCCACAGCCACGGCCAGTTGTTGCCTCGTGATCGAACCTATAGTCTTTCCCGCCGCGCTGGTGAGACACAACAGTCCGGTTGTTCCGCTCCTGACTATCAAAGGCACACACAAATAGCCTGCCTGTGGTTGATGGACAAAGTGATGACACAGCAAATCCACGCGGGGATCGCTGACTTCATGCAATTGACCTCGCCGTATCGCCCAACAGCCCTCCAATGAAAAGCGGGACTCAAGCGGCGCCTCGTTGCCCCAGTGGGCAACCAGCTCAAAGTGTTGATTCGGACCGCGCGAAATAGCTAATCCGCCACTGTCCCCGGAAAATAATTCATCCGCCAGCAGGCCAACCACCTGGTAGGCCTCGGCCTGGGTTGTGCAGGATTGAAGCAGATCGTTCAGGCGGATAAGCGACTTCATTTCCTCGTCACGCCTTTGCAATTCAGCCACCGAAGCCATCAACTTGTCATTGGCCGTCCTTATCCCATCCTCCGCGCGTTTGCGGGCGGTGATATCGCGGACGTTGCATTGGATCACGCGCTCGCCAGCGACCAGATAGACATTGCTGACGAACTCCACCTGGATTTGCTGTCCGGCTTTGGTTTCCAACGGCAGATTCTCGTAACGGACGTATTCCTTTTGCTGCAAGTCGTGCATGGCGTCCTGGCTTGCGGCAATATCTCTGACCGGACCGATTTCCCAGAGCGCCTTGCCGATCAACTCGCTGTGAGAATATCCCAGCAAGTCCTCCAGGAACGGGTTGACGTCAGTGATCCGTCCCGTGTCCGCATCCAAGAGGAATATACCGTCCTTAGCCGTCTCGAAGAGGCGCCGGTAGCGAACTTCGGAAGCCCGCAACTGCTCAAGCGTCCACGTGGCGATCTTGTCGGTCTTATCTTCCATTTCAGAACCCCCTTCCTCGCCGGTACGCTGTTCAACGAAAGAAAACCAAATCAATGTAGCGAGAGAGTTTATAGGGTTAGTATCTTACGCTTAGCGGTAAGAGTTCTGTCCAATATTGGACAATTGATGCAATTATAACGCGGGCAGGGGCCCGAAGCCAACGGGAAATTACTGACTTCAATCGCGCCTATTTACAACGAGGCGAACTCCATGTCGAGAAACTGGGGAGGGGGATTGCATGGCTCGATGCTGGAACACCAGAAGCTCTGCTGGAAACGAGCCGCTTTATGGGGATTCTTGAAGCAACGCCGCAGGTCTCGTAAGTTTTCCCCGCGCTATTCCAGCTACCTATACGCACTTTCCGACCTATTGACACGCTGTCCAGACTTTACTACAGGGATATCGTAACAAGGCAGTAACAGCCTCCCCATCTTTGGCACATCATTCCTGGTCATGTGAGGCCCAACTAAGGATTCGTACTCTGGCGAATCTGGAGCCAAAATCAATCAGGTGCATGAATAATGCATTTCGTTTTCCGTGTCGCCCACAGAGCGGTTAAATCCTTACTTCTTATGTTTCCATCGGGCCTTGCCTCAAATGCCATTTCGTAGAATCCACGAAAGGCGAGGAACATGAAAAATTTCAACTGGAGAGAGCTTTTAACGCAACATTCCATTTTTGTGGGCCTCAACGCGAAGGAGGTCGATCGGATAATCGACCAGCTTCTTGACCAGAAGGCCTCCGAGGAGAGGGAATACTCTAAAGGGAAGATCATCGTTAGAGAGGGAGAGCTTGGCGATTCGGTCTTCCTCCTCGGGTTAGGCGCCGTGGAGGTCGTCCTGCGAGAGGAAGACGACCACGAGACCCGTGTCGCCATTTTAAAACCAGGTGAATTTTTCGGCGAGATGGCCCTCCTTGAGGGGAAACCGAGGGCGGCGACGGTGAGGGCCATTCAGAGCTGCACTTTGCTGGAGTTCAACGGCCAGGAGTTTCTTAAACTGTTAGACGAGCATCGAGATGTCGAATCTAAGATGCTTCTAAGATTGAGCGAGAGGTTAAGACATGCAAACGAGCAAGTCGTAGCGGTAAGGTTGAAGGGCGTTGATGAGAAACTCAAATTGTTTAGCGAAAAGGTTGATGCGGAGGTAAAAAAGATCGGCGCATCTGTAACAGAAGCTCGCGCTATGACGGATCAAACAAAGTCACGAGCAGATGACATTATCAGCAGTTTCGAGAGAACTCGGAGCTGGCTGACATTGATCGTATCTTTTGTTATCGGCCTCCTTACCCTTGGAGGGTTGGTCAGTGGAGGAATTGGGTACTGGTTTTATCACCGGGTTAACACCTTGTTGGAGGGCGCCGAAAAAACTGTAAAAGAGATAGAGAACTTTAATGCCAAAGTAGTCGGAATACGACAAGATATTGTTGACCAGTTATATATGCCCATGTTCAAAGAGGCGCTTAAGAAACAACCCGCCGACGCAATTTTAGCTTATGGTTCGCTCCAGACTATTCAACCTAACAAAGAGTTCTTTAGGCCTTTGTACGAAATTCAGTTGTCAATACAGAACGAGAAATCGACCAGAGACTATACTGAGCTTTTATCCCAGATCTTGAAAGATGCCAAAGATGCTGACAAGCCTGGCGAGGTGACCCAAGCCTACTACCTGCTGTTGACGAATCAGATTTTAGTTAGAGATGAAACATTCCTCAACGGGGAAGAATTTAAGTCGACTTTTTCCGACCTTGTAAAGTTTATCAGAGACAACAAAGACCGAATGAAAATAAAGGATTTACCGGTTATCGAAAAAACATCTTTCCCGAGCACAGATAGAATCAAGCTGGAAAAGTTCCTGCTCGTGGATAAAGAAATCCGTAAGCCCTGAAGCTCATACCATCAGCAGCGCACATCCCACCACACAAGTCCCCGCTGATCGAGCACATTGTCCCCATCTTTGCTGCGATTCGATTTCTCGCACTCCGGAAAACTCATTCCATTCCGACGCCACTCGCTCGTTAAAGAAGGTCGTTCCTTGCAACAGCCGTCCACAGCGAAAACCTGGCGATAATAGGGAATCGCAACCGCGAAAAGCGAGAACCCGAAAATAAGAAGGAATTTTTTCATATTGTTCTCCTCTCTGTTCTTTCTTACAGGGATAGGCTTATTCTCTTCGATTCTAACTCGGGTAGGAGTGCTTGGTCAACGGGACGTATTGCGCCTGTTCCAAACTCTTGACCGGGCAATGGCGATTACGGTACTAGAAGCAGAATAAAGTGAAAGGCTATTCGACGATATGGAATCTGACGCACCCGGTGCCCGGGTTTTAGGAAAATCGATCGATCTGCTTTATTCGTTCGAATCCCATCACCCGGAACAGTCGCTGTTTCAAATCAGCCGCAACCTGGGATTCCCGCCGAGTACGGTGCGTCGATTGTTAAAGGTGATGATGTCGCGGCGGCTGATCCAGCAAGATGCAACGACTAAACTTTATCGCCTTGGTCCCGGGCTTTTCTATCTTGCCTCGGTGGCACGCGAAGGCCTCGAAATAAGAAAGATCGCGTTACCTATGATGGAACGTTTACGCGACCTCACCGGGGAAAATGCCGTATTGCATGAATTGCGCGACGGCAAACGCGTGTGCATCGAGAAGGTGGAAAGCAAAGAAGCGCTGCGCGACACCCTCAGGGTAGGGGATCAGTTTCCGGCCCATGCGGGTGCCAGCGGTAAGGTCTTGTTGGCGTACCTTCCTCTAGAAGATCTGCATCATTGTCTCAAAGCGGCGCATGGGCTGAAGGCGCTGACACCGCGAACGATCACCGATCCCAAAAAGTTAACGGCGGAACTTACTCGTATAAAAAAGCGGGGTTTTGCCTTCAGCTGTGGCGAACGGGTGATGGATGGATTGTGCGCCATCAGCGCGCCGATATTCGACAGCGAAGGCCGGGTGCCCTATTCCGTGACGATCACCCTGACCCCATTCAGATTGCAGGCGAAGGGGAGAGCGAAACTCGTAGAACTCGTCAAAAAATTTGCCGATGAGATTTCGCTCAAACTCGGGAGCGCCGCTGGCGGCGAGAGCGTCATGCGCCCGGCAGCCGGTGTCCGCGCCGCCGGCACGGGTAAGCCGTTAACCCGAATGTCTCGCGTGTACGAGTGATCGAGAGGCGAGCTCTCCAGAGCGAGGCAATGGTGCTGTGCCTTCGAGCGGCTCGCAACCTGAGTTTGTGGAGCGAACACCTGGAAAAAATGCGAGCGCCGAGCCAAGCACCAAAGAAGGCGTTGCGGTTGTTCGTCTTTGTGCCTCGCTCCTCCGATCTCGCCTCTCGATCGACACAGTGTCATCGGTGTTTTTCTAATTGTGAGAAAATCGGGTTGAAATCATGATCAATCCTATGAGTGGGTCCCAAACCGCGGCACAAAAACTTGCTGATTTTATCTGCGCTCTGGATTACCGGCACGTCCCGGTTGATGCCGTTGCGCGCTGCCGAGATCTGCTATTAGACCAACTGGGCTGCCAATTGATCGGCGCCAGCATGCAGTGGAATCAGCCGGTCTACCGGTTTGTCAAAGACACCAAAAGCGGCGGCCCGGCGCGAATCATCAAGTATGGCGAGCCCGTACCGCTCGATGATGCCGTCCTTGTGAACGGGACGTTCGCTCAAGGGTGCGAGCTCGATGACTATTACGATCAAGGGGGTGGACACCCGGGCGCCGCGTCGGTGCCGGTCATCCTCGCGTTGGCGGAAAA
>JBGPIK010000319.1:0-8045 GCA_041484845.1 Binatia bacterium
AGGGCATCCCAAAGATCGGTGGTTTCCGCATTGGCATACGCGTGGCGGCGCAAGTACAGACGAATACCGTCGCGAAACGCCTCCGCGCCAAGATACTGCTCGAGCATGCGCAACACCGAAGCGCCCTTTTCATAAGTCAGCACATCGAACATGCCGGCGGCCTCCTCTGGCTTTTCCACGGGGAATTCGATCGGGCGGGTACTTTTGAGGCCATCTACTTGCATCGCTGCAGCGCGCGAGACGGTGAAACTCTCCCACCGGCGCCATTCCGGTTTCCATGCGTTTACGGCAAGCATCTCCATAAAAGTTGCAAAAGCCTCGTTTAGCCACAGGCCGTTCCACCATTGCATCGTGACCAGGTCGCCAAACCACATGTGCGCGTTCTCGTGTGAAACGACGTCCGCAACCCGTTCGAGCTCGGTGCGTGTTGCTCGCGTCTCATCGACCAGCAGGGCGGTCTCGCGAAACGTAATCGCCCCGAAGTTTTCCATCGCGCCGGAGGCAAAATCCGGAATGGCGATGAGATCCAATTTGTCGCCGGGATACGCAAGATTATAGTAGTGGCTAAAAAACCAAAGCGAGAATCCGCCGATCTCCTGCGCAAACTTTGCTAACGGCCGCTTGCCCGGTACGCCCCAAACCCGCAACGGCACGCCTTCAGCTATGACCGGGTCGGTGGCCTCGAACTCGCCGACAATAAACGCGACCAGATAGGTTGACATTTTGATCGTGTCAGCAAAGACCATTTCCTTTTTGTCGGTTCCGGGTAAACGAGTTTCATACGCGAGTCCCGCGTTGGAAATCGCCGTAAGACCTTCATCGATAATCAAGGTTATTTGGAAAACCGCTTTGATGGCAGGTTCGTCCCAACACGGGAAGGCGCGCCGCGCATCCGTCGACTCGAATTGCGTGGAGGCCAGCGTCTTGACCTGCCCGGCGGTGTTCTTGTACGTACTGCGATAAAAACCGTGCAGTTTGTCGTTTAAGATGCCGGAAAACTTTATCTGCAGCTCCCAGCGGCCCGGATTAAGCGTCTCCGCGAACGTGAAGGTTGCTTGTTCGTTTTCATCATCCAGTGCCACGAACCCTGACAAATGCGCGCCCGCTACGTTCTTGGCGGTGACGGTTTGAAGTCTTAGCTCGGCGGCGTTCACGACAATCTGTCGTACCGGCTCATGAATCTGGACAGAAATTTGTTCCTCTCCGAGGAAGGTCGCGGCACCTAAGTCCGGCGTGAGTCTGATGTCATAGCGGTCGGGTGTTGCGGTTGACGGCAGTCTGTATGGTTTTTGCTCTGGCATTGAACCTCCCTTCGGGTACCTCGCCTAACAGTCCATGTGCGATTTCCCTTCAGCCGCGCTGGTGGGCGGGATAGTGCGGCTATTTTTAGCTCAATCTGGTCTACCATCGATTCGCGGCGCAGTTAAGATCGGCACGTAAATTACCATAAAGATCAAAAACGCGCTGATCCAAAGCACCCCGGAAAAGACTACAAAATCCAAAAGCATTTGTGGAAAAAACACCGGCAGCACGCCTCGGAGCAGAGCCGCGAGATTAATCAAAGCAAAGGCAACCGCGGTTGCTGCAGCGGTTTTGAGCGGCCTCCCCGTGTGTCCGAGGGAGACGCGCGCCATCATGCCGAGGGTGAGCACGCCGATAGCACCGACCGTAAATGCGTGAAGGGTAAATTGTGGCGAGATAATACCGAAAGCCGCAAGCGCATTTATAACATATCCCACCACAACCCAACCATAGCCCAGATGCAAGACCCAGAGCAGCGGCACGGCCCAAAAACGATTTGTATACCAACCCCAAAGCCTGATCCCATTGGCGATAGCCGCCAGCGCCGCAAAGATTCCCGTGGCGCGCGAATCGGGAACTATGAGTTCGGTGACCATGAACGCGACGACGCTGAGCGGGGCGAGATGTTCTATGACCGGGTGGCGTTTTTGGGAAACACCTTGGAGAGCGCGCTCGGTGAAGAACGGAATCACTCTCCCGCCCATAATGACGATGAGGAGAATTATCAAATCAAGGCCAAGAAAAATTCCGCGACGGGCGATATTTTCCACGAGCCCAAGCACCTCTAGATGAACCAATAAATTCGCGCCAACGAAAGCCGTCAAGAGCGGCAAGAAAATCAAATTGCGTTTCCCTCCGCTGCGCACCAGCGGGATGCCAACGCCGAGTGCGAGCATAGGAAAAAATCCGAGATCGATCAGAGCGATGAGCCAGCCCGGAAACAGAGTCGGAAAAAAAGGCAGGATGCGGCCCAGCAACCACAGCGTGGTCATGACTGCGAGTGGACCGCCCGCAGGCGTGGCCCTATCGGTCCAGTTGCGCACCGCCGTCAGGAGAAAGCCCGCCACCACGGCGCCGCTGTAGCCGAAAATCATCTCGTGACTATGCCAGCCAAGCTGCCCATAGTAAGTTGTGAGTGTGACACCGTTAATGAAGAGGGGGACCCAAATGCCTATCGACAGGAGGGCGAAGGCTCCCGCGAGCAGGAAGAACGGTCGAAAGCCGAGGGCGAATAAAACAGCTATCCGTTTGTGAGCTAGGGCGGGCATATTCCTATGCTATTACGTCTCTTTCAGTATAAAAACCACTGCTTCGCTGTTTTTGCGGTTACTGCAACAACTGTGGTTACTATGGGCGCCGTTTCCGGCCGCTACGTGGATGGTCGAAATCTTGGCCCGCGTGCGAAGAGGGGTACGAGAGAAATTGTCGACAAAAAAAGAGGGCTTTTTAAAGCCCTCTTTTGACGCTAGGCGTCATTATCCGCTACTATTGATTCTCTATCCTTCGGTGAATCGGTTGTTTTCGGGATACTTGCTGAACGTGCCCCATGAGAACACGTTTGTGTTTAGCCCCGCTGTCATTTTATCGCCGCAGCGATTTCCTATGCTCAGGTGTTTGAGTCAGGGCGTAACAACCAGCAATCTAGCCCCAAAAAGCGCCGGCTCGGATAGCAGGCGTTGCTTGACTAGCCCGGTGGAGTGTCCTCACCCATGTTCAGTACCTCCTGCGAAGAATTTTTGAGCAACGGCCGTGCCACAACCAATCGGGATGATTCTTGAAACTTCTTGCTGCTTAAAGGCAGGTTTAAAATATCGCTGGTTTCAAATTTGGTACACCATCCCCAAGCTCTTCTCACTCTTGGTAACAGGCACGCCCCGTTACATAGGAGCCGGACGGCGCAATTGATTGCTAATCCGCGACAATAAGATTTCCATCTTTATACTCCACGGTCTGGCCGGTGAGTTGCATACCGGCCTGAGCAGCGAGAACGAAACCGTTGCCAAGGATTTCCGGTCCCGGCAGTCGTTTCCTTGCTTCCTCCGGTGCGTCCTCCGTAGCGATGGCCTGTCTTGGGCTAATCGCCATCACACACACATTCCATTCGCGTTCCTCTTCGGCGACGTATCGAGTAAAAGTTCGAATGGCGTCTTTGCTCACGACATAGGCGCAAGCGCCATGGTTTTGGGCTTTGCCGCCGCCCCACAGGTTAATAATATGGCCGGACCGTTGTGCTTCCATAAAAGGGACGACGTATTTAGTACATAGAAATGTGCCGCCTAGGTTCGTTTGAATGACGCTGTCCCAAAAAGTCTTGTCTAAGAAGCGCACCCGTGGCCAGCGTGGGATGCCCCAATTAAAGTGAGGAACAATCCCCGCATCGTTAACCAGCGCGTCGATTTTTCCGAAGCGTTCGATAACCTCATGAACCATGCGGCGGACATCGGCTTCGATTCTGACGTCGGTTGGCAGCGCCGTTGCATCCGGTTGAAGCGCGCGCAGCTCGCTCACTGTTTTATGGAGCCTTTCTACGTCTGCATCCGCGACCACCACTTTGGCGCCGGCGCGTGCAAAAGTATGCGCGGCATGCCGCCCTATGCCTTTGGCACCCCCGGTAACGATAACCACTTGTCCCTTCATGATCGTGATCTCCTTCCTACTCAGGTTGCATTGCGGCTAACCTTTCGAATACCTTGCGGGGTGCTCCGGCGTCAAGTACTCAATGAATGGTCGAACGGTCTTGTGGTTGCTCGGCAGGCTGTCATTATGGTAGGAGGGCGCTCATGAAGAAAAGTCTCTTCTTGCTTGTTGTCAGTTTTGTTTTGGGCGTGCTTGCCAACTGCAACGCCGAGGAAAGAATTCGCGTCGGTCAAGGCTCCGTAAGCCTTCAATCGGGAATCATGTACATCGCAAAAGACCGCGGGCTCTTTGCCAAATACGGCTTAATGCCCGAAATCATTTATATCCCGGGCGGATCGATTAATGTCCAGGTTCTAGTATCAGGGAGTTTGGATCTGTCGCAATTGAGCGGTGCCCCGGGTGTCGCGGCAAATCTCGAAGGAGCGGACATCATTTACATAGTCGGATTGCTCGATAGGCTCAATTACCAACTCATCACGCGTCCGGAAGTCAAGAGTATAGAGCAACTGAAGGGCAAGAGGTTCGGAGTAAGCCGCTTCGGTTCTTCCGCTGATTTTGGGCTGCGGGCGCTGCTCAAGCGGCTCGGACTCGATCCGGCAAAGGACGTAAGCATCTTGCAAATTGGCGATGAGCCCGCACGAGTGGCCGCCCTTGTTTCCGGCAATATTGACGGTAGCGTAGCTAATGCGCCTTTCGGCAACGAAGCGGAAAGACTCAAGCTCAATGTCCTCGCGGATTCCGTCAAGATGGACATTCCGTTCTTTAATACCGGCCTTCTCGGCAGCAAAAGGTTTATGGATAAACAAGAAGGAAAAGTGCTTAACTTTCTACGCGCTTATCTTGAAGCGATTAAAATCTTGAAAACCGAGAAAGAATATTCAATTAGGGCCCTCGCTCGATTTACCCGGGTGCAAAACTTGAAGGCTCTACAAGAGGGGTACGACTATTTTAATAATCAGCTGCAACCCGTTCCTTACCCTTCGCTAGAAGCCATGCAGGCAGTGGTAGCGCAAATCGCTGAGACCAACCCGAAGGCACGCAAAGCGGATGCAAAAGCGTACGTCAGCGACCGTTATCTAAGGCAGTTGGAAGCGGAAGGGTTCGTGAAGAAAATTTGGGGTAAGTAAATATCTTTGCACAATGCCTCAGCTTCCGTGCCGTACCTGAGTTTGTGGGTCAATCAGCCTTTCGTTTTTACGATGCGGTATTATCCATAACGAAAACTAGATTCCTTCTACGACAATCTCCTTATTGATGATTAACATGTCTGCCGTGGTGGGTTAGGATGCAACCCATGCCGAGGAATTTGTTATTACTATTTTGCCTGTTTGTTTTGGGCTCTTGTGTCGGCCATGAAAGTGAATTCGCGCGGTCACTTGCCGTAAAAGTACCGGCCGAGGTAGTGCTGACGAATGGAAAAATTCTCACCGTTGACAAGGACTTCTCGATCCAGGAGGCAGTGGCGATCACTGCGGGGCGCTTGGTCGCAGTGGGTACCGATGGAGAAATACGCCGGTGGACGGGGCCGCACACTAGAGTCATTGACCTGAGCGGTCGCACCGTTATTCCTGGGCTGATCGATTCGCATATCCACGCGACGGTGGCCGGCTTGAGCTGGGACTCGGAGCTCCATTGGCAACTGACGCAATCCCTTGCCGAGGGCTTGCGTCAAATTGCTACGGCAACTCAGACAAAGCCCGCCGGCACTTGGATTGTCGTGGGTGGTGGTTGGGTGCCAACCCAGTTCGCGGACCGGCGCTTTCCCACCCGTGCTGATCTAGACGCGGTCGCGCCTAAACATCCGGTCTACGTTCAATACCTGCGCCAAGGAGCGTTGCTTAACACTGCTGCGCTTGCCGTGATCGGTATCAATCGCCAGACGCCCGACCCGGTGGGAGGCCGTTTCGAGCGTGACCCGAGCACGGGTGAACCGACGGGATTGGTTCAAGGTGTTGCCGCATGGGAATACGTTTACAGCAAGATACCGCGTCCAGACCTAGGCCAAGTGCGACGAAGCATTCGTAATTGCTTTCGAGAACTCAATCGCCTGGGAATTACTTCGGTGCTGGATCTGCACACGACGGGTGTGACATTCGCGCATCGCCGACTGCTTAGCGAAATGACGCACAGCGGCGAACTGACATTACGCATGAACTATTACATCGCGCTCAATGAACCCGGCGACGAATTGGAGCAGGCGCGCAGGGCTACCGCGGAAGTTAAACAGCTTGTGAATAATGAGACGTTTCGTTTCGGCGGCTTCGGCGAAGCGCTGGTTCGTGGCACGGGTGACGGCGACGTCATGTCGAATCCCAACGGATTTACCGTCGATCCAAAAGCCAAGGAAAAATTTCGGCAAGTGCTGCGCTTTCTTGCGCAAGACGGCTATAACGTTCACCTTCACGTTACCCAAGACCGGACGGCGAGACAGTTGCTCGATGTTATCGAGGAGGTCGACCGAGAAACGCCCTTCGCACCCCGGCGGGTCGCTTTCGCTCACCTGGAAGACGTCACAGCGGAGACGATCTCGCGGATTTTAAAGCTCGGTGGCGGCATTTCGGTACAAGATCGTTTGTTGCTAACCGGGGAGCGCAATCTCGATATCTGGGGCGCCACCAAGGCGCGCAACGCTCCACCGCTGCGCACCATGATCAACGCCCACGTGCCTTTAGGAGCAGGAACAGACGGGTTTCGCTCCGGCAACTATTCGCCTATGTATTCACTCTGGTGGCTTGTGACGGGAAAATCAATCGCCGGCACTCCGATTCGGGACCGTAGCCAAAATGTCAGCCGGAAAGAAGCGCTGCACATGTTTACCCAGGGCAGCGCCTGGTTTACTTTCGAGGAGGATCGTAAAGGCTCACTCGAAGTTGGGAAGTTTGCGGATCTAGCCGTGCTCAATGCGGATTATCTGACCGTGCCCGAAGACCAGATCCGCAATCTCGAGTCGGTGTTAACGATGGTCGGCGGCCACGTGGTTTACGCCGCCGGGCCGTTTGCACAGCTGCAAAAAAAATAGTCTTACTTGATCTTTTTCAAGCCAGAACTAAGAAACTAGACATTTGGAGCCGCCCCACACGAGGTCGCGTAAAACAAGAAGGTTCTTTAACTTTGACTTGTTACGTAAGATTGCAGTTAGAAATCAGTATTACAAATTGAGTTTCAGCTTGGAAATAAGCAAAAAAGGAGGCCAAGCGTTCGGGGCTTGGCCTCCTGCCGCTGAGCGTGACGGTGCCCAGCGGCGCCGCTTTTCCCGTGGGAGCTTGTTGAAGGAGGCAACGCGGGACGCGGCAACCTAATTCAAATTAGATTTATCCGTTGAGTGATACCAGCGCATCTCCCGTAGGCGGCGCTGAAGAAAGGTTTCCGTCGGCCAGTTCCAGATGTGACCTTGAAGTTGTTCGCCACTGTAGGGCGAGCCATTGACTTTACTTTGAGAAAAGACGAGCTGCCAAAAACTAGGTTTTTCAAGTTCGGGATCAACAGTTTTCATTCTTAGTCCTCCTCTGAGTGAATCCCTGCCCCGTAAAATCGAAACACTCATTATCAGGCTCCAGCTAGCATTCAGTGTTGTCGCGCAAATAAAAAACCGGCAACATAGACTGCAGGTTTCATCATTGGCTAACTCATACCCATGGTGACCAGATCGGGTAGTCAGTTCATCGCCTCAACCTGGTTTACTCATAAAGCAGGAGCCGTGCCGCGCGTGAGAATTACCTTCAGGCCACAACTGTCCTGATTCCTGACCTTACTTGACTTGGTGTACTCTGGCAAAGGCGACCTTTCCCTTGGTTTAATGCGTCGGTTCGGTCAAAAATGCCAGCCAACATCGTGAGGTTGGGGGAGGAAATGCATTTCATTGAAGTTTTTCACCGAATGATCCGTGGCCCCTGAACTAAAATTGCCTAAAGGGCGTTTTCTTGCTAGTGTTTGCTCCTGTTTTATCGAATGCAAAAATCCACATTATTGAATAACCCCGCAGCAAGCTGCGGGGTATCAGAACTCGGCGATGAGATTTGTCTCAAAGGCGTCACCCCCGAATGTCTTTATCGGGGGTCCAGGTTCGGTCTCGCCTGGATTCCCGATAGAAGCATTCGGGAATGACG
>JBGPIK010000320.1:0-8044 GCA_041484845.1 Binatia bacterium
GAGCCGGCCACGGACAGTTGATGAAATTATGGAAAGCGCGGGGTTGTTGCGCTGGCAGGCCGAACTGGTGCAAGGCGCGGTCGAAACATGCTTTAACTCAACCCAGGAAGAAAGCCCATCGCGAAAATAGAGAACTCATGACGTTGTTCACTAGGTGGAATTGCTTTAAGGAATATTCTTAAAGGAAGTTATTCAACTCAAGCAGCACAATCTTTTCAGGATGCCGGGTCCTTGCCGATCTTTTGCAGGAGGAAAAAAAGGGATAAGATGGAGGAACAATATGCTTGCCCGATCGATCTACGCATTTATCGTCGTCGCGCTCACAGTATTTGCCATTCCAACGCCAATCATTGCAGCGGAGTCGATCTGCCCATCTGTCCTTGATCACAAATTTGCCAATCTAATGGATGAGCCGGTTTCGCTCTGCCAGTTCAGCGGGAAAGTAGTGCTGGTGGTCAACACCGCGAGCGAGTGCGGCTACACGCCGCAATACGAGGGTTTGGAAAAGCTATACCGCCGCTATCGCGACAAAGGTTTCGTGCTGCTGGGGTTTCCGGCGAACGATTTCGGCGGGCAGGAGCCGGGTTCGAACAAGGAGATCGCGAAATTCTGCCAAGTGAATTACGGTGTGACGTTCCCGATGTTCGCGAAGACGTCGGTCGTGGGCGCGAACGCAAACCCGCTCTATCGCGCGCTCGCCGCGCAGACCGGGAAGCCGCCGCGCTGGAACTTCCACAAGTACCTCCTCGACAGGGCGGGGCAGCCCGTAGCGGTGTTCGAAAGTGCCGTCGAGCCCGAGGATCCTCGGGTTACTTCGCAGATCGACAAACTGCTCGCTGCACAGTAAAAAAACAATTGTTCAAATCGTTCCAGACGTTCAAAGTGTTCAAGTCGTTGGTCGTAGTCGATACTAGACCAGGCCGACCATGCCCGCCAGCGCACCGGCTGCGAGCAACCACAGCGGGTTCAATGGCTTGCGCAGCACGACGGCGACGGCGAGCAGCGTGATCGCGTAGCCGCGCCAATCGTGGTTGACCGCGCGCGCGAGGATCGTCGCCCCCGAGAACATCAATCCAATCGTAATCGGCGGCAGGCCGCGGCGAATGGAGCGGCCGAGCCGAGCATTGGGATAGCGCTCGTTCAAGTGACTGACCAGAAGGGTAAGAGTGGTCGCCGGTATCAACAGTGGAATCGTGGTCGCCGCTGCGCCTCTCCACCCCGCGAGATACCAGCCCATCAACGTGACGTACATGACGTTGGGACCGGGCGCCACTTGCGCCAGGGTATAGATTTCCGCAAACTGCGCGCTCGTCAGCAGATGTTGCACTTCCACAACGTAACGGTGGATGTCCGGCAGGATCGCCGAAGGGCCGCCGACGGCAATGAACCAGAGGAGCAAAAAATGCAGAAACAATCCGCCAACGTCAGGACGATTCATCACTCCTGTTCCCTCCAGGCTAAGACGACCGCCCAGGGCGCCAGGGCGCTCAGTACCCAGAGCAGCGGCCAGCGCAGGACGCCGACACCACCAAACGCCAGTATGCCGAACAGCCACGGTCGCCAGTGTCTTGGAAGCACCATCGCCAACTTGATCACGGTAGCCAGCAGCAGCCCAGCAGCGACCTTCGACATGCCGGCGAGCGCCTGCTGCACCTGCGGCACGTTGCCGTAATGCTGGTAGAGCACGCCCATGCCGATGACCACGAGACAGGGCCAACCCAAGTAACCGGCGACGGCCACCAACGCTCCCGTCAAGCCCGCGAAACGGTGCCCCACCATCACGGTCAGATTGAGCACGTTCGGCCCCGGCAGGAGTTGCCCGATCGTTAACAACTCGACAAACTCCCGGGGTCCGTAATCCAGCGCCGCCGCTCAACCAATTCACGCCGCGTCCAGAACAACGCGCCGCCAAAGCTGGACAGTGTAATGCGGGAAAAAGCGAAAAAGAGCGCCAGCCGAGTGACGTTGGGTTTTTCTGATTCTTCTTGCTCCATCATGTCTTGATTACCCTATCGGGACGCATTTGTCGCCTGAGTGTAAATCGCTACTGTGCGGTGAAACATTGAAGTTGTCCGGACCGCAAACGACTCTCAACCCTTTTTTTCTGCCTAGATTATTTCAGAGCTCGATTGTGCTTCCAGCCTTTGGGCGATAGAACGCTATAGGTTCGGTTAGCACCCGTGAAACATGGAGGCAATTGTGAGCGAAGACAAAGGGCTGGAGCGCGTCAACTATTATGACGGCGAATTTCTTTCGATCAGCGATTTCGCGATCGAGCAGAACTATGTCGTAGAGAAACTAAGGCGTCATAACCGATACCTCCACGGCTGGGGCGTTGTGAGCGGATTGTCAGTTTTAGTCTCGAAACAACCTGCTACTATCGTTGTCGAACCGGGTGTGGCAATCGACTGTTTCGGAAACGAAGTGTTTCTGGGTGAACAAATACAATGCGCGATACCGAAGCGCAAAGGCAAGCTCTACGTGGTTGTACAGTACGTCGAATCCAAGAGCAGTCCTGTTCCAAGCGAATCGGATTCCGCAAGTGGCGAGCAGCAGAAGCTGATGTATTCGCGAATTCAGGAGGGATGTCGCGTTGACATCACGGACGTCGATGTTACTTCCGGCCACGAGGGGATTGGGCCTGGGACACCCGGTTGTGGCCGCCAGCACCCGATATCCATCGCTTCTCTTCTGAAGGGACCAAAAGGATGGAGAGCGATTTCAAGGGGGCGGCGCCGTGCCTAACCTTTCGGCGAACCCGGACCCGTGCGAAGTGTGTCAAGCACTCCCAAGGGCAATCCTCAGGCTCGTAACTTCTTCGAGAGCATCGCCTACCTGCTTCATAAAAGCTAAGAGCGGACTTGACCCCTTTTTCTCACCCTCAACCTGCTGTCCTTGCGGGGGTGTATCTGCCGGCGCGAAGACGTGGCTGCGAAGCCCGATTGCATCGTGGTAATCACGCAAAATCTACCAGCGTTCAACTCAACCTTCTCCCGCTTGTCGATCTATCGCTAACAAGTTGCCTCACTCGGCGCCGTCCCGATGCTTTACAATCCCCATAGTCGCGGGTTACGTTTAGCTCTGCGGTTTAGTCCAACACGTTTTATCCCCCCATCGCTCCTACCCAGGTTATTTCAGAGCTTGATTGCTTCCAGCCTTTGGGGATAAAACGCTATACGTTAGAGCTCACAGCGAAATGTCGTACTACTTTGTTAACGTACCAAAACTACCTAAACAGTTGTCCCATCAAATGGGTACCGTGGAGCTAGTCGAGTATGTTGTGAGAGACAAGGAAAAGATCGAAAAGGGACAAACGATCGCCATAGTTCAAAACTGGTGGGCCAAGATGGCGCTAAAAGCTGTCGGTCCCGGCTATGTAAGCAAGACCTTTTTTGAGAAACACACACATATAAAGGAAGGCGATCCTTTGGCAATTGTCGTCTGTGATCCAGAGGATGGCCCACGAAGCAAAGAAACAAGTGAATTGGAAGTTATCGAAAATATCCGGCAAAAACGGAGTGGCGAAAAGTGAGCTCTAACAATCGCGTCAACTCGGACAGAAAAAAGCGCCGCTCCTTCGTCGCTCTGCTTTTTGCTGCCGGTTACGCGAAACGTTAGACCCCAACGAGCAAACAGGTGGCTGTGCAAATCATATTCGTCAGCCCGCAGCGATACAGTGCCCAGCATATCTTCAACGCCAACGCCTATCCCATAGCCCTTCGCTCCGTGGTGGACTCCTGCGCATCACGGTATGCACTCCTGCTTCTCCATACGTCTACGCTACGCGCCGCTCTTGAGCGGGACCTCACGGACTTCAGGAAGGTGGTGGAAGGTCAGCGTGTCGATCTAGAACGAGCTATCGAGAGCAGGCCTGACTTCGAGTGCGTTGCTGTCTACGACGGCCTTGCTCATTTGGCCGAAATGCACAGCGCTCTCAATTCGCTCAAGTCGTTCCTCGATGTCTACGCAAAGCTCATTGGCAAGTTAGTCAATTCTTCGAACAACTGGAGCTTCGGAAAGGCCACTGTCGATGGCCAGGAAGCGTCCGGTGGCCGCCTCGTTAACGCGCTTCGTAGCAGCTCTGTGGAGACACTCGCCCGCTTGGCGGATCTTACGCTTGAGCATAGCCGGACGTGGATTTCAGACGCGGTGCGATATCGGGATCAGCTTTCGCATCGATCGGATCTCGACAATATGCATCACATGCAGTTGCCGTTGCACAACTCAACACCACACATCAACTTTGATGAAATTGAGAGACCGGTCATGCCGAATGGTCAGGACCTCGGTGATTATGTTGATGGTATTTTGCGGAACATGGCCGCGTACGTGCGAGCATCAATTGAACTGCTGCCAAATGTCGATCGAACTCTGATCACGTACAGCAAAATGCTCGGCGAGCAGGCATGAGGTCTAACATTCAGCTTGAGGCCGACGCCGGGGGCGGCTCAGCCGTGCGTTAAGTGTTAGGCGCAGGGTAAGCAGTCGCTCTATGGCCATTACCCTACAGGAAGCCACGCAGGCTCTGGTCCGCTCTGGGTATCTCGTCGAGAGCCGCCTTGAGCAGAAGCTCCTGTCGGCTGGCTACTACGTTGATGCCAATGACGCCTACCCAGATCCCACCACGGGGAATTCCCGGGAACTCGATCTCTTCGCCATCACACCGCACGCAATCTCCGCCGCGATCGAGACTGGGATATTCAACGTGCTTCTTATCGAATGCGTTAACAATCTGGTAAGAACCCGACGTCCGCCGGTATAACCGCAAAATAAATAGACTAACGAGTCGTGAATGACCGGTAGGGGCGTAATGGATACGCCCCTATTTTTTTTGCGAGCGTCCGAATCCGATTGTAGGGGCGACCAGCCGGTCGCCCTCCGCTTGCCGATAACCCGCCTAAGGCCGCCATCCGCTTTTGTTAAGCTGCTGGTCGGCTTCGAGGACGAAACGGAAATCATAGGCACGCGCCAGCGCGATAGCCTCGTTGACGTCAGCCACTTGAGCAACGATAGCCATGTCGCTTTTCTGGATATCCTCGTCCACCACGCCGTTGGCCGTGAATGTGCCGATCAGATCGTCGTACATCCGGCCGGCCAAATTGCGCTGCATGCCGGTAAACTTCACCACGGCATTGACCGTGGCTTCGCGATCTTTGCGCACGAACCGAATCGCCTTGAGGGTCGCACGCGTGAAGGCGGTCATGAGTTTGGGTTGCTCTTTGATAAAGCGGTCCGAAGTCGCCACCGTGCCCCAGGAATTTTTCACCTCGTTACCGATATTCACCAGCTCTTTCATCCCCTGATCCAAACCGGGATAGCGATCTTCACTGCCGACGATCGAGGCATCGACAACACCGCTGGTTAAGATCGTGAGGCGATTGCCTGCCGGCGCGGTGACAAACACCACATCTTTGCCGGGGTCGATGCCCTGTTTGGCAAGAATTTGCCGGACCATAAATGTCGCTGCCGACGCCAATCCCGTGGTCGCGATTTTCTTGCCCTTTAATTCTTTAAGCGATCCAATGGCCGGCTTGGCGAGTATCCACTGATGCACTCTGTCATTGATGGCCAGCACAGTCTTGAGCGGCGCGCCGCTCTTGGCGATCGCCACCAACGCGCTGCTGCCGGAGCCGGTGAACTGGACATGCCCGGCCATCAGCCCTTGAATGCTCGGCGTGATCTGCATCAGAACGATGCGCAGATCGATCCCTTCCTCGCGCATGTAGCCGCGATCGCGGGCGATAGGAAAAATCCCATATTGAAACGCTTTCGAAGGCAGCGCGAGATGCACAGGCTCCTGGCTGCGCGCCGCCGGCGGTATGATAAACAAGATCGAACCGACAATGAGCAGCGACTTGACAAGTGTTAAATTACAGTTTCTACAGCGACGTGTCATGAAAATTATCTCCGCACAGGCGCAAGGCCATCCGATTCTTTTGCGTTCTCTGCGTTCTTTGCGGCAAAAACTCCGAGGCCGTTACGTCGGTTTCACCGCACCCGCAATCGCCCACTGCGACACGATCTGCCGCGTATTGGCTGCATTGTCCGTCGATACTTGGGCGACCAGCTTGCCCATATGCAGCATATCGATCTGCAACGATTCGTCCATATAGCAGAGATAATCGTTAAACGTCCTCTCGGCGAGCGAACGATAGTGGCCGAATTTGTCGATCAGCAGCGTCGTTTCAATCGTGATCGGCAAAGGATCGTTGACCATGTCGTTCCACTCGAGCATTCGGTGAAATCCCTTGTCTTCGGCGACAAACCTATAGGGTCGCGGCACGATCGCGGCAGCGGCTTTTTTGTCCAGCAAGGTGTGAAACGCCTCTTGATCGCTCGGGACGAGCTTGATTTGGAAATCGTAGCCTATGGTGATGCCGCCGAGTTGCTGAAACTGCCAACGGAACGGCACGCCGCGCGCCGGCCCTTCACGGCAGACGACGATTAATGATAGGAATTTGCTTTTTGGAGCCCGACGCGAAGAACTGAAAACCGGCTCCATCAGCCGCTTGCGAGCCAGCTATCAACAGCTCGATAGCGAGTCGGACAAAGAAAAGCAGCGTCCATTCGTCATTTTGGGCGGATCGTATCCGATAAGGAAGCGTTATGTCAACGCTTGGCCTTGGCTTGCGGACAGAGTTGGGCATCTGCCCCCCGATTGCGGTAAGAGACTTTTAAATTAGCTGGCTGTAAGAGGGATCGAAGGTGACTCTTCTTCCCGTCTGTCAAGCCTGACACGAACGTTGAACACGAACGTTCGAATGCCGGGTCGACTGTCGCGATTTTATTTCTTCTGGTGAAAGAGTTTGTCCACGGAAAGTTTCTCGGAAATCATTTTCTCGCCTAGAAGATAACCGATAAAGACTTCTAGAGTTCTTCTTTCTACTTTCCTTAAGCGATAGGCAAACGGGTCCCAACCCAAGTGCTCTATCTCCCTTTGTATTTGTTCCCGTTCGCCCGGAAGAAGGTAGTCCACCCACAGTTTGCGCGCTTCTCTAAACGCCGCCAATAAAGTTTCACCGATTTCTGGAAATTCGCTGAACACATCTTCTCGCATCACAAAGAGATGGTTAATCGGGTATACCCCACGGTTCCGGTAATGGGACCAGATTATGTCATCAGCCGTTACCAGGGGTCTGACCTTCTTCGCAGCGATTCTGGTCTGAAAGGAAATAACCGCGTCAAGTTCTCCTCTTTCCAATAGGTACATCAGAAAGGCTTCGCGGCGATCTAATCTATGTGAATAACCGTCCAGCTCCTCCCAGGCTGCGATCTCCTCTGGCACAAACTGCGCAGGGATTTGTCTAACCTGTATTTTTGCTTCGGTCGTCGGGGGCGGAGAGGTCAAAGCACACCATACGGGGCTAGTGCGCGAAAGCTTATATTCTTCAGCTAGGACTCCGCGCATCCATACCGCCATACTTGAAGTGTACCCGACCAGTCCTATCCGGGTTCCGCTTAGTTGTTCGGGGGAAACGAACTGAGAATCGAAAGAACAAAAAAGACTTCGTTGCGCCAAGCCGCGCTTCAGAAAGATAGGCAGGGCCAAAAGAGGAGCCTCGTGGGCTTTGGCCCGGATAAAAGATGATATGCTCATCTCTCCGCCGTCAAACCCACCGGAGAGAGTACCGCGGTCTCTCTCTGCGGGAGCGGGCAGCCAATTCAACGGATCAGTGATGGCGTGCCAATGAATAGGTAACCCATCCAGCTTCAACTTTCCGTTCAAAATCGCCTGAGTTCTTGGTCTGGAAAGGAGTGCAAACTTCATCTTCAGCCTCTAAGTCCTAAACTTTCAGAAGAACAGGCGCAGCTCAACTTGCCAATCTTCAAGAGTGATCTGCCGCTCAAGGATCGTAGGTGGCCGGAATTCCAGATATGGCCTCCGGGATCTCTGCACGTGAAGCCGCGCCTGCCCTTGTCCCATTTTCTCCGGGAGAAGACCGGTCTAATCGGCACTCATGTGAGCTGCGTGACCGGCGAATGCGGTGCCTCAACCCCATCCTACCATTCTCGACACTCTTAGAAGATGCCTTCCTTCTCAAGC
>JBGPIK010000321.1:0-8018 GCA_041484845.1 Binatia bacterium
GAATCGGGCTGCGGCTGGGTGCCGTTCTGGCTCGAGCGCATGGACGAGCACTGGGAACACGAATCCCACGGCTCGGCAAAACTTACGAAAGAAAAGCCCAGCACCTACTTCAAGCGCCAGTGCTGGGTGAGTTGCGAGGCGGGCGAAGAACTGGCGCCCGTATTCGTCGAGCATGTCGGCGATGACTATTTGATGGTCGCCACCGATTACCCGCACAGCGACGCCATCGACAAGTTCCCGGATAAAACGATTGGCTCGCTTAGCGGCAACAATAAATTGTCCGCGGACTCCCGCCGTAAGATTCTCTGGGACAATCCGGTCAAAACTTTCGGACTGGGGGCGTAACGATGGGGAAATTTCACGTAGTTTATTTTGGCAGCAATGACGTTCCAGTGACTCTGATTAAACCGATCTTGGATGAAATCGATGCGGATTTGACGGTAAGACGACCGACGAATGATGCCGAAGTCGTAGAAATGGGACGCGACGCCGACGCCATTATCATGCACGGCTCCGTGCCGTTAACACGCGAGATCATCTCGCAGCTCACGCGCACGAAGGTCGTCTGCCGCACCGGCGTCGGCGTCGACCGCATGGATCTTAAGGCCGCCGCCGATTATGGCCTGGTCGTCTGCAATGCGGCGGGGTGTAACGCAATCGAAGTTTCCGAGCAGGCGATCGGCTTGCTTATTGCCATATCGCGCAAGCTCGTGCGTATGAATCAGTACGTGCACGATGGCAAATGGCGGCGTCACACAGCGGAGCTTCACGCCTATCGCGGCCGCGTTTATCGTATTCAAGGACGCACGATGGGCATCGTCGGTCTGGGACATGTCGGAAAGCAATTCGCGCCACGCGCGCAAGGCATGAAATTGAACGTGCAGACCTATGATCCCTATCTGGACCCTAAAATCGCCCACGATTTGGGTGTGAGAATGGTGTCTTTCGATGAGTTGATTAGGACCTCCGACTTCATCAGCCTACACGCGCCGCTAACCAATCAAACGCGCAAAATGTTTGGCGCCGCGCAGTTTAAGGCCATGAAAAACAGCGCCTATTTAATCAACTGCGCCCGCGGCGGATTGGTCGATACCGAGGCGCTATACAACGCTCTCATGGCTGGCGAATTGGCCGGCGCGGCGCTCGATGTCACCGACCCGGAGCCTCTGCCTGCGGATCACAAAATCCTCACACTTCCGAATGTCATCGTGACCTGCCACACGGCCGCGAACTCGGACGAGTCCTATGTCGACTGCCAAACCCACGCTGCACGTGAAGTCGTCAACGTCCTTAGCGGCAAAGGCGCTACGACGGAAGTTAAAGATCCTTGGCTGCTGGAAGAAGCGCAGGACCAGGGATTTGGGGGGGTGTAGATCGCGGCTGTTGGCAAGGTAGGCAAAATCTTGTAATAGGGAGACGTTGCCACCGTCTTTGGCCGGCTCATTGATTCAAATCATGAAAAGCTTCGAGTATTTCGCCCCTCAAAGTCTTAACGACGCCGCATCCCTGCTGCGTCGCTACGGAAGCAAGGCTAAGCTTTTGGCCGGGGGCACCGATCTCTGTCTGCGCTTGGAGCGCCGTCTGGTCGATCCCGGCGTCGTCGTCGATCTTAAAAAGATCCGGGCGCTCAGAGGGATCAAATTGGACCGCAAAGGTCTGACCATCGGGGCAGTGACACTGATGGACGAGATAGCCTCTTCGCCGGTGGTTAAAGGCCGCTACGCCATCATCGCCGAAGCGGCTGCTGTCGTCGGGTCGATCCAGACGCGCAACCGTGCGACCTTGGGCGGAAATTTGTGCAACGCCTCACCCGCAGCCGATACCGCGCCGGCGCTCATTGCCCTTGCAGCGCGCGCCCGGATCGCCAGCAGCCGGCGGCAAAGGGAGGTGTCCCTGGAGGAATTCTTCCTCGGTCCAGGGAAAACGTACCTGCAACCGAACGAATTGCTCAAGGAAATTTTTATTCCCTCCCCGGCAATAAAATCCGGCAGCTCGTTCCAGCGCTGCACACGGACGGCCATGGACATCGCCTTGGTGAACTGCGCCGTCTTCCTGTCGCTCGCGTCTAAGCGCGAAGTCATTGGCGATATCCGTATCGCCTTGGGAGCAGTGGCGCCTACGCCGGTTAGGGCGGGACCGGCTGAAACATTCCTCACGGGCAAAAACGCCGATAGGGACGCTATTGAAAAAGCCGCGGGGCTTGCCGCCGCCAGCGTGAGTCCCATCGATGACGTGCGCGCCAGCGCGAGCTACCGCCGCGAGATGGCTCGGGTCTTAACCCGGCGCGCCCTCGAGGATGCGCTTAACCAGGCGACGGGGAAGCGAACGAACAAGGCATGAAAGCAACCAAGAAAAGAATTGCTGTTACGGTCAACGGCGAAACGTACGAGAAGGAGATTTCACCGTCAAAGTCCTTGCTCGATTTTCTCCGCACGGACCTGAATCTCACGGGAACGAAGGAAGGGTGCGGCGAAGGGGAGTGCGGGGCCTGCACGGTGGTCTTGGCCGGGCGGCTGGTGGATTCTTGCCTGATTCTTGCTGTAGAGGCCGACGGCGCGGAAATTCAAACCGTTGAAGGAATCAGCCGGAAAGGCGGGCTTCACCCTCTGCAAAAAGCTTTCGCCGAAATGGGGGCTGCCCAGTGCGGTTTCTGCACGCCGGGAATGATCGTGGCGGCAAAATATCTGTTGGACCATAATCCGTCGCCGACGCCCGAACAGGCGTACAAGGCGATCGCCGGCAACCTGTGTCGCTGTACCGGCTACGGCACCATTGTCGACGCGATTTTATTGGCTGCGCAAAAGCGATGAAAGTCGTCGGTCAAGAACTCCCTCGAGTGGAGATTTTGGAGAAGGTCACGGGCCAGTCCGTGTTCGGCGCCGATGTGCGCCTTGCCAGTCCTCTCCTTGTAGGCAAGATTTTAGGCAGTCCCCACGCTCATGCCAGAATCAAAAACATCGACACCAGCAAGGCGGAGCGTCTCCGTGGCGTAAAGGCCGTCGTCACCGCGCGAGACTTTCCTGCCGTGCGCTTCGGCCGGTTCATTCAAGATGAGGAATACTTCGCCCGCACCAAAGTCCGGCTGGTCGGGGATAAAATTGCAGCCGTTGCCGCCGTCGACGAGGAAACGGCGGAAGAGGCGCTAAGACTTATTAAAGTCGACTATGAAGTGTTGCCGTCCGTGGTCGACGGCGTTGAAGCGATGCGCGAGAACGCGCCGCTAATCCATGAGGAGTATGAGCGCTACTGGGCCGCCGGCTTCATTCAAAGCCGCAGAGGCAACGTTTGTTATCACAAGCAGACCGTTCACGGCGACATAGAGCGGGCGTTCCGCGAAGCAGACCGTGTCTTCGAGCACCGCTTTTACGCCCCCATGGTGCACCAGACTTACATCGAGCCGCACGCGGTGCTGGCCCGTGTTGACGCCTCTGGCAGAGCGACTGTCTGGATTCCGACGCAGGCGCAGTTTTTCATCCGACAAAGCATCGCGGATATTTTTCAGTGGCCGTTGATTAAAATCAGAGTGATTCCCACGGAAATCGGCGGCGGCTTCGGCGGCAAGATGCTGCCTACGATTGAGCCTGCCGCCGTCGCTCTGGCGCAGAAGAGCGGAATGCCGGTGCAAATGGTCATGAGCCGGGCCGAAGATTTTCAGACCGCCAATCCGCGCCATCCCTGCCACATGCGCTATAAAACCGGCGTCAAGCTCGACGGCACGATTGTCGCGAGGGAAGTTGAGCTGGTCTTCGGCACTGGAGCTTTTTGCGGCAACGGCCTGGTGATCGGCCAGAGAGCGGAAATGCTCGCCACCGGCCCGTATCGCATCCCGAACGTTAAAATCGATCTATACTGCGTCTACACAAACCACGCCAATTGCGGGCCCTATCGGGCTCCTGCCGGTCCGCAGTTGGCCTTCGGTTCCGAGCAGCAAATCGATATTATCGCCCGCGAGTTGAACCTGGATCCCGTAGAGGTGCGTCTCCAAAACGCCATAGAGGAGGGAGACACTACTCCCGCCGCGGGCGGACCTCTGAAAAGCGTCCACGCCAAGGAGACGCTGCGCAAGGCGGCGGAAGCAGCCGGCTGGGGCACAAAGGCGAAAACAAAAAATCGCGGGCGAGGAATCGCTCTGGGTTACTGGCTGGTGGGCGGGATGGCATCCAGTGCCGGCGTTAAGCTTAACGAAGATGGAACCGTATCGGTTCTGACGGGCGTCGTCGATCTGAGCGGCACGGTTACCTCTCTGGGACAGATTGTCGCCGAGGTCCTGGGCTGCGAACTCGATGACGTGCATGTGCGCACCGCTGACAGTGATTTCGCCCCTCATTCCACCATCAGCGCTGGCAGCCAAGCTTTGAGGAGCATGGGGACAGCCACAAAGATGGCCGCCGAAGAGGTCCGGAAACAGATTACGGAAGTAGCCGCAGACAAGTTGGAAGCGGAGCCCGGCGATTTGGTGGTCGAGGGAAAAAGGGTTTACGTCAAAGGCTCGAAGGATAAGTGGCTCTCTCTGGCGCAAGTCGCGCAACTTTCCCTGACGCACAAACGAGGTCCCATTGTGAGCGTCCAATCAGCCGCCCAGTTTCCCAACCAACCCGCCTTTTCAGCCCACGTTGCTGACGTAGAAGTAGATCCGGAAACCGGCGGTGTTAAAGTGCTACGATACGTCGCGGCTCAGGACGTCGGGACGGCGATCAATCCGCTATCCGTGCGCGGTCAGATTCAGGGTTCGGTCACGCAAGGGCTCGGCCAGGCTCTGAGTGAAGCGTATGTTTTCAAAGACGGCAGAATGCTCAATCCGACTTTCCTAGACTACAAGATTTTCAGTTCCCTCGACGCCCCGAGAGTCGAGGTGCATCTGGTCGAGCACGCCGCTGAAGGAGGACCGTTCGGGGCAAAAGGAATCGGCGAGCCATCCATCGTTCCCGTGCCCGCGGCGGTGGCCAACGCGGTTTGTGACGCGGTCGGCGCGAGGATCTTCGATCTTCCGATTAGCGCTGAAAAAATCCTGATGGCGCTCGAGGTAAAAAACAACAGCAAGTAGAGCCCGCAGGGCTCGGACGGCTTCGACGCAATTCAACGCCATCCGCCACCTTTTTGGTTTTATTTTATTGTTGACGCCTCCGGTTCATTTGCCCTATTTATCTCCATCGGCGTCAACTGAATAACAGAGAGGGTCTGCGTTGCGTCCGGTCGTTTGCAGGTTAAGCCCCTCGTCCGATCGACGCCCCAACAAGAAAGGAGACATCCGTGGAACCTATTGAAAGAATCTCTGCGCAACGACGATCGATACTTCGGGCATTAGGGCGTTGGAGCACGGGCACCCGGCTTGCCCTGACGGCGTTGTTTCTTCTCTTTGGATCGGAAGCTTTTGGGCTTGACACGGCAAGTGTCGCGATTTCAACCAAAACCATTCAAGCCGCGATCTTTCCGATCGCTCAGGACCGCGGCTACATGAAAGAAGAAGGGATCGATTGTAAGACCGTATTCATTGAGGCCACTCCCGGCATTCAGGCGATGGTGGCGGGAACGATTGAGTTCACCAACTCCGGAACCAGCGCTTTGGTCGCCCTCTCGCGAGGATCGGCGCCTTTGAAAGTCGTGCTCGCCACCAACGATCAGGTGTTACAGTGGCTGGTCACCCGGCCAAACATCTCCAGTCCTAAAGATTTGAAAGGAAAGAAGATCGCCACCACGGGCGTTGCCGCCGTCGGCACATTCATGCTCAAGCAGATCCTCACCAAACACGGCCTCGACGGGCTAAAGGACGTCAACTACATCGATCCCGGACCGAACAACCAACTGACGGCGCTGCTCTCCGGAGTCGTCGATGCCGCCGTCCTCGGGCCGGATCAACGTATCATTGCTATGGACAATGGCATGAAGGAACTCTTTTACTTCGGTAAGGAAGTGAAAAACTCATGGGGGACGCTCGCCACGTCAGACCGCGTCGTTAAAGAAAGGCCGAAGATGCTGGCCGGATTTATCAAAGCTTCGCTCAAAGCCCTTCGGCTAATCCGCCAAGACCGCGATGGGACCATTGCCGCTCTGATGAAATTCTCCGGCGCCGAGCGAGCCCAGTCCGCGCGGGTTTACGACGACACCATCGGCAGTTTCACGCGCAATGGCGCGGTCGATGACGAAACTCAGCGCAACGACTTGATGATTATTAGACAGGTCGCAGGCGTGGCCGACGTTGTACCCAACGCTCGCGCCTACGACTTCAGCTTTGCCCTGGAAGCGGATCAGCAGCTGAACCGGCTCAACTGGCGGCCCTGAACCCGCTTTAATAGCAACAGCAGCCTGGCGTAATTGGGCATCACGAAAAAAAGGCCCGAGCGTTACCGCTCGGGCCTTTTCGTTCTATACCGCTATTGTATAATTCCGCCCGGCTCTAAGAACCGACGGCTTCCTTGAGTGCAGGTTTTCTTACGACATTCCCCGCAAGCTTCAGCGTCAGTTCTGCGACTTCACTGCCCCGAGCGAACCAGACGCCCTCTTGTTTGCGCATGTATCTAATAATCTCCTTCAATGCTCGCGCCCTCCCGGGCCGGCTGGAGATAAACGGGTGAAATTGAAACGGGCAAAATGCCGGGCTCAGCTTCGATTCTTCATAGAGATCGTCAAAAAGTCCCTTCCAGATAATAAGCGCGTCATTGGGATTTCCCGAATCATGATGACCGTAGACCCTGCCGTCGCCAAAAGGTTGCCTCGGTAACTCCACCAGGGTGCTGTCCTTGTGCTCCCAAAGAAACGGCAAATCAAATGAAAATGAGTTGCTGTTCCACAGATAGCCATTCTCCATCAGGAGGTCGAGGCTGTTGGGGCTCTGCGTGCAGGAGCGCCATCCAACCGGTCTTTTCCCGGTGCGTTTCTCGATCATCGCCGTGGTCTTTTCAATGATTTCCCGTTCCTGCTCCGGGCTAAGATCGCGTGCCACTTCATGGTGGTAACCGTGCCCGGCAACCTCGTGCCCGTTCTGCACGATTGCCTTTACCTGCTCGGGATAACGCTCGGCAATGCCGCCGCAGGTGAGAAACGTCGCTTTGACCCCTGTCTCTTCCAGTATTCTGAGAATCCTCCAGATTCCAGTCTGGGGCCCGTATTCGGCTTGAGTCCATTCTTCGTGATTGATCTTGCCGTTGCGATCCGGTCTCACATCCTCTCCGCCCTGAAAGTCAAAGCTCAACATGACGGCCATGCGCCGGCCGTCCGGCCAACGAAGTTTATCGTTTATGTGACGATCCTGGATCATTTTAGGAACTCCTTTCCGGCTGAAGATACCGCAATGCAATATTGCTGAGTAAACATCCAGTACGGTATATCACTAACGGCGCCTCAGCAAGACAAAATTTCTTAGGCAGATCCTGTTACACTTTCGCTGTAACACCGAAGTCTTTACGTATGGCGATCCAATTGGGCCCGCGCCAAATACGCCGGACGCTCCAAGCCATGATCGGGGAGAGATGTTCTTTCAGTGGGCGACGCCACCTAACCGAGGTCGAGTCCTTTAATGAACTACCCCGCAGCAAGCTGACGGGGTATCGGAACATAGCGGTGAGATGTTATCCCAACGGCGTCACCCCCGAATGTTTTAATCGGGGGTCCAGGTTCGGTCTCGCCTGGATTCCCGATAGAAGCATTCGGGAATGACGGACTCTTAGAGGTCTGGAATAGCTCATTACGCAGCAAGCTGCGGGGAATCAAACCCGCAAGCGATTGAAAAATCAAAACACTCACCGTGCTGGACCTTCTTTTTCGTTCCAATTGTCTTCAGCTCAAAATTCAAAACTTTTTGTGAAAGTCTTTCATCGTCCTGAGTACCATGTCGGCGGCTTCGATGTAAATGATGAGAGTTGTTTTCTGCCAGCGAACGCTCTCCCGTGACGAAAGCGTGATTCATCATTGCCGTTGCTAACACCGGTTGGATCAGGAGTCAAATTTGCCGTTCAGCGAATCAAGGGGTGATTTGACAGCATCCGTCATGATCAAATAGATTCTCACCGACTGACCAAGAA
>JBGPIK010000322.1:0-7948 GCA_041484845.1 Binatia bacterium
CTCTGGAACTCGAAGGAATGTGGAGAAGTTCAACTTCCAAGCCATTTCTTTTGAATATCCCTTCTTCATGAGCAACCCATAAACCACTCTGGGTTCCAGCCAAGGCGGTCCAGTTGAGCCGAACCCTCATCTGAGCCCACGAGGGAACGGCGAGAATCATAAGGTTGATAAGTGCTACCGGAAGCAGGACATAATGTTTCATCGTTATCGTCTCCTTAAGCTTAGCAGGAGCAGTAGGGTCGGCAGGAACCCTTGGTCTATGCCTCTGGCCTCAAACTTCACGCCTTCTCGCCGTTGCTTTCTGCCTTACGCACTCGCCAGTTCGGTGGCGGCCGGTAGCAAGGGTAGAAGTTAGGCCAGGTCCAGTATCGATGCATGCTTTCCGTTGGTCACTCATCATGAAGCTTGTGAGGAAGCCGTTGTGCTTCGAGTCTAGACCCCGGAATCGCTCGCGAACGCTGCAGCGCGGTCGAGATTTTATTCGCGCCTTCGACTCTTTCCGACCAGCCGACGACGAAGCTCAGGCCGCCTCCCTTGCGGCGCGCTCGAGAAGTTCGTGAATAAGGGTTTGGTACGGTTTGTCCTGCCTCGCGGCAAGCTTTCTTAAGCGCATCAACAACGACGGATCGATTCTGATGGCGATGAGCTGGCGCGGCGGCCGTCCGCTCTTCGGTCGTCCGACTCGCCGTGCTCGACGGAGTTCCGCGTCTGTGGACTCGGGAACGTCGGAGAAATCGATGGCGCTATCTGGAATAGGCCTTCCGCTCTTTACGGCTTGCCGGCCGCGCGCTGATGATCCTGATCGCTTCTTGGCCATGGTTTGCTCTCCTTATTGTGTACACGACAAGCAATATATTCCGCGCGATAGAACTCCCGATACGCTTGTATCTTGTCTCCCGAGTGGAATGAGCTAAATCCTCCCACGGGCCAATCCAACCCGTCGGGGTCCGCGAATATCGTCGCGGCTTCTTCGAAGGACACGCCGGGTTTCTCATAGTTGATAATGGCCTTACGGGTGTCCGATACAAACATCTGTTAACGTATATACAGTAATTGGGGGAGGAAGACTATAAGCAAGTACGAGCGGACGAAGAGAAAAGACATTTCGCTGGGCGTGGCAGACGGGTTTTAGTTGAGCAAGGGGTTGAAGTCGAGTCAGACCTAGTATCGCTGCATGCTTCCGGTTGGTCACTCATCATGAAGGTTTTGACGAAGGCGTTGTGCTTTGAGTCTAGACCCGACGAGTTGAATGACAGGGAATAAAGAAATTTATTTCACAGAAAAGGTCTTGCCTCTTGCAACCTGCCTTCTAATGGGTGACCCCAAATCGACGAGGATGGAATATCCCCGGGCCTTCTATCTTGTCATTACCCGAGAGATCCTAGGTTGACGAGATTGCTGGGTCGCTAGTCCCGCCCCGTTGGACGACCTCCTCTCAAGAAAGACTCCCGACCGCTTTTCGTTTGCCAGTTTGCGTTTCTCGAATGCGTTGACAATAAGTCTCTTCGCCGCTAGCTTGCGGGAGCCAGAACGCTCACGAGCGTCAGCAACAGAGGGGAAACAGTATGCCAAAATCAACGATGGCTCTACTGATCGTGCTTGCCTCGATACTCTTTGGGTTCTCTGTAGAGGCGCAGGAGCGCGATGACGCCCGGCTGAGGCCGGCCGAGCGCAACCGCACCGGTACCCTAAGACAGCTCATTCCCGGTCACTACGTGTTCTCTTCCACCAGCTTTAATAGCGGGGTGATCGTTACCACCGAAGGAGTCGTGGTCCTTGACGCATTAAGTTCAGAAGCCATCGCACAGAAAGAGCGCGAAGCTATTGCCAGCGTGATCAAACAGCCGGTGCACTTTCTGGTTTCCTCCACTTTCCATAATAACTACACGTGGGGCAACGTTGCCTACCAGGACATCATCAAGATCGGACACGAAAACTACCGCAGCGATCTTCTCCAACAAATGCAGCGTGACCGTGCCTCGCCAGAGGAGCGAAAGGCCAGGCTTCCGCAAGTAACCTTTCGGGATCGCCTGACGATTCACCTCGGCGCCAAGGAGATTCAGATTCTCTATTTAGGCCGGGGTCATACGCGCGGCGACAGCATCATTTTTGTTCCGCAAGATCGGATCGCCTACGTAAGCGAGCTATTTTTCTCCGACCAGTTTCTCTATATTAATGACGGCTACGGCGTCAGCTGGCTGAAAACGCTGGATGCAGTCGAAGCCCTTCCAGCCGACATCATCGTGCCCGGACATGGGCCCATTTCCGAAGACTCTAAGGAAACCCGACAAGGCCTTCATCGTTTTCGGCAGCTTTTGGTTGATTTGCGTGACGCCGTTCAGAAAGAGATTGCGCGCGGCGCGACGGAAGATCAGGCTGCCGCCGCGATTAAACTCCCGCAATATGAAAAGATGCAGGGATACACATCGCAAAGGGAGGTTGCCGTGCGGCGAATGTATCAGGAAATGACCGGCCGGCTCCCTTGAGATAAAGTGTTTCGCGTCTCGGGTTACGGATTTAACCCGAAGCTCAAAAATCGAGACTCGGAGCCGCACGGTCGCTAACCTCATCTGGGTCTAGGCCAGCAACTTGTCAACTCCTGGTGACCGCTTCACAAATGCTTTCAAACCACGAAACAATGTAAACTTCCCCAACTTCAATTATTTTTGTAGCGATTTGAAAAAACTTTGTTTATCCAGCTCGCGGAGAATCTCCTCGTTTATGAACTCTTGGGGTTTCCGGCCTTTTGCATCGGGACGGGTGGTTGCAAGATCGTCCAAAACGACTTGAATTCCTGACGCAGAGGTGAAGGGCGGAAAAGACATTCTCGGCGCATAGCTGCGATAGGCACTGTCCAAAAGATCCTTGTCCTGCGTGCGCATCCATTTGGACAGGGATTTCTTTCCTACAGTAGCATCGCTTATGAAAACGTTTATCGACTCGCTCATCGCTTGAAGAAATCCCTTCACGGTATTTCTTCTCGATGATTGCAGGCTTTTGGTCGTCATGAGGCTTACGGTCGGAAATGAATCTTCCAAGTCGCCGAGGTCCAACAGGAGCACCATTCCCGCCGCTTTGGCGCGGTCAACGAAGGCGCCGGTGAGCATGGTCGCGTCGATCAGACCTGACTGCAGCGCCGTGAAGCGATCGCGGCTGCCGCCCGCGCGCACAAGAGTGACGCTCTTCTCGTCCATCCTCCAATGTTTGAGCGCCGTGTTGACGACGATCGCGTTTAGCCCGACCACGGACAGAACGCCAATCCTTTTTCCTTTCAGCTCTTGCGGCGAGCGGATTCCGGGCCGGGCAACAATGCTATAGGTATGTTTGTTAAAATAGGTTCCGATAATGATGATGTCGGCACCCGAAAGAGTCGCCGCGATGTGCGGCTGCGGCGCAACTACGTCGAACTGAATTTCATTACCCGCCAATGCCGAAGCCGATTCGGTACCGCCTCTGAACAAAACCGGCTCAAGACTAAGACCGTATTTTTTAAACAAGCCGAGATCGACCGCCAACCATAGTGGAACCTGATAACCCGAAATACCGCTGTATCCGGCCCTGACACGCTCCTGGCTGTGAGCGGGCGAAAAGAAACTTAGATGCACCAGAAGGATTATAAGAAGAAAAACAAAGTTAGTGTGAAGCGTCCTATTGCGTCTCTTGCGGTTCATTCTTTTCCCTGTACGCTTTACCGCCTCTTAGGTCTGACGTCTGATCTCTGACCTCTGACCTCTTCTTATCTCGATCTCCGCGCTCTTGCCCTTTACGCCTCACCCCTGACGCCTTACGGCTATTTAATGATTGGCCAATTCACCCACTCGGCCAGGCCCCGCCCCATGATCCACTCTTTGTCGCTGTCGGAGAGAAAATCCAACTCTTCGGTAAACAATGTAACCGCCCGGCGGTAAGCGCAGGTGAGCTGGGAAAAATCCGTGCCCCAGAACACCCGCCGCGGTCCGAACGCATCCACTACGCGTTTGATCTGCGGGTGCAGCGAGGGGAAGGGATAGGGCTCGTTTACATAGCAAGGGAGAGTGGAAGCTTTCACCGCAACGTTTTTGAAACGCGCGAACTTCAGCACCTCGCCAACCGCCGGTGCCAAAGGTTTGCCGCGCAACTGTGTGTTCAATCCCATGTGATCGACGATCAAACGCAGTCCGGGATGGCGTTCGGCGATGGCGCCGATTTTCGGCACCGCGAACGGCGCAAATAGCATCACCGGAATATCGTAGCGCTCGGCCGCCGCCAAGAACCAATCCGCCGTGCCATCATCGAGCCACGCGTGCGTGCCCTCATGGCGAAAACTAATGCGAAACCCCAACATGCCCGGCTGCTTTTTCCAATCGGCCATTCTTGCTTCGCTGGACGGATCGTTTAGTGGCAATTTGCCCATGACGGCAAAACGGTCCGGGTAGCTACGCGCTGCTTCCAGGGCAAAGTCGTTGCGGCATCCTTCCCACGAAGGCGGCACGCAAATGACGCGCTGGACTCCGGCGATCTCCATTTCATGCAATAGCTCTTCGGGTCCCAACGGCACCGGGCGGTGCGGCCTCGAGGCATCTTCCTTGATGTAAGGCCGTTCCAGCGTCTCCGGCGGCCAAATATGAACTTGTGCGTCGATAATGATCATAGCAGTCCCCGGTTATTCGATCGTTCGCCTCTTAAACCGTTTGCGTACGACACCCTGGCGCTTCGAGGCTGTATCTTTGTCCGCACGATTAGTTGACCTCGCAATCGGCAGGGAATCTCCGCTGTCGCTTCACATCCCCAATTCTTTTTGCGCCGCCCTCAGGTAATTGAGGTTGATGTATTTTTCCGCCGGCGGAAGCGAGCCGCTGGAATTGTTTCCCTGGGCCAAAATCTGAATCTGCGTTTTAACGCCTTCGATATCAATATCTCCTTTGGGCGGCCAGGCATTGCTGCGCACGTACTCTTCCCATCCCGCCGCCGCGTAGCGGCGCTCCAGCTTGAGCTCTGAACTGATGAACGCGATCGCTTCCTCTTTATTTTGATGAAGCCACTGAAAACCACGTATCAAGCCGCGCAAGACTCTTTTTACCGTGTCTTGATTGTCCCGCGCCCACCGCTTCGCCACCGCCACCCCGGATAGCTGGTAGTGATTGACGTACTCATAGACATCGCCGATTTTGGTATAGCCCATATCCACGGCCTTGTAGCTGAGCGGCGCCGCCAGCAGCGTCGCATCCAGCCGGCCGCTTTCGAGCGCCGCCAGCCGCTCGGGTGTACCTCCTACGGACAACAGCGTAAAGTCGCGCGGATAATGAATGCCGTTTTTTTCGAGCATGAGACGGAGCAGCACCGTGGAGCCGGATGTCAAGCTCGACACGCCGATGATTGCTCCTTTGAGATCTTTAAAGCTTTGAAATTTCTTGGTCGCGACGAGTCGATAGGTCGCGCCGTTAATCATGCCGCCGATGAGCTCCAGCTCCTGGCCTTTATCGACGGCAGTGATCATCGCGTCTGCAGTGGTCGAGTCGAACTGTGTCGAGCCGGCGACCAAAGCCTGAACTCCCGTGGTCGCGGAGCGCAGAATGGGTATATCGACGCGGACTCCCTCGGCTTGAAAAAATCCTTTGACCTTGGCTACCCATGGAGCCATGTAGCCCACGGTCTTGGAAGTCGTGCCGATGAGCACGTACCTTTCGTCGCGCGACGACTGCGCTCCCGCTAGATGCGACGAGATCACAAGAGCGATCGCCAGCAAAACTGCCGTCAGCGCCACATGCTTCATAACGACCTTCCTCCCAAGGCACGTGAATTCTTCGGCGCGGCTCTCACCAGGTTGCGTTGTCCGCTACGCTTTTGTCTGCGCGAACATGCGCGAAAAAACCTTTTTGGCGTTGCCTTCGGTGATTTTGGTGCGCTCTTCCTGCGTGAGCCAATCGATGGACTGGAATAGGGGAACGAGGTCCTCGAAATTTCGCCCGGTCTTGGGATCGATGGCATTGACCGCGCCGAACATCTCGGTGGCAAAAAGGATGTTGTCCGCGCCCACGCGCTTGATCAACAACTCCATTCCCTCTTTATCGTAAATCGCCATGTCCCAATAAACTTTACGCGCCGCCTCTTCAAAAGGCTCGAGCCCTTCGCGTACATGCATGCCGCGATTGCGGTTCCATTGATAGGGAATCGCGCCGCCGCCGTGCGGGATAATGATCTTCAGTTTGGGAAAATCTTTAAAGACACGCGATTTTAAGAGTTCCACCGCCGCGGAGTTATGATGCGCAATGTAATAAGCATTGGTGAGATGCATCGCCGGGTTGAGCGAGGCGCTTGCGTGAATCGTGCAGGGGACATCGAGCGTGACCATTTTTTCCCAGAGCGGATACCACCATTCGCTTCCTAGCGGCGGCGTTAACGGCTCTTTTCCGCCGGCAACGTCGGGATTCACATTGCAGCCGATGAAGCCCAGCTCTTTGACACAGCGCTCGAGCTCATCCACCCATTCTGTCGGACTGACGCCCGGCGATTGCGGCAGCTGGCAGACCGGCGAAATCTTGTCCGGCCACAGGCGCGCGACGCGCGCGATGAGATCGTTGCACGCCTCCGTCCAGTAGCGGCTCACCAGCGGCGACCCGAAGTGGTGACCCATCGCCGATGCCTGGGGAGAAAAGAGCAAGCGGTCGATGCCCGTCTCTTTCATTCGTTTGAACTGTCCCCCCATGGAGCGTTCCAGCTGCTCATCGCTGATCTGCAGCTTGGCGCGCACCGGTTTGGCGAGGTTGGTAATCTGTTGTCCGCGATAGGCCTGGAGCTGCGCGGGAGCGGTCGTGTAGTGGGTGTGGGCATCAATGATCATGACATTCCTCCTTGGCGTCGCATTCGCATCGGGTAATCGCGTTTATCCTTGTCTGAGACGATCACGAGCCTCGAACACGATTTGTAACCGATTGTCACCTTTGAGCCCCTTTGCTATACAAAGGCTTCTTGCCACAATCCGGTCGATTAAGGAGCTCGAATTCATGCCAGACATACCCCGCCTCAACGGCGTAATCAAAGCATTGGAGCAAGGCCAGACCGCTTTTGTGGCATTTACTCCCGTAGATATCGAAAGCGCAACTGCGATGGCAAGCTCTGATTTTGACGGCGTCGCTTTTGAGATGGAGCATGGCCCGGTGGATTTTCCCGGGCTGCGCCATGCGCTCCAGTTCATGCTCGATCGGCGCCAGATTGTCCAACGCGCCACATTGGCTCCTGCAGTTACACCGTTGGTGCGCATACCTCCCAATGGCGCCGAGATGAACCAGTGGATAGCCAAGCAGGTGCTCGATATCGGCGTGTTTGGAATCATTTTCCCCCATATCAGCACGGTGGAAGAAGCCTGGAACGCCGTGGGCGCATGCCGCTATCCGCGTCTGTCTAGCACCCCTCTTTACAATCCTCCGGGGATTCGCGGCGATGCTCCAACCCGCGCCGCCCGTTACTGGGGGCTCACTCAACAGGAATATTACCGCCGCGCCGACGTATGGCCGCTGGCAGCGCAAGGTGAAATTCTAGTCGTTGTTCAGTGCGAAGATACGCGCGCCATCGATAACCTGCCGCGAATGCTTAAAGAGGTTCCCGGCATCGGCGTTGTCCTGATCGGCGAAGGCGATCTGAGCCAGGAGCTAGGCCATCCGAGAGATTATGAGCACCCGGTTGTCGCCGATGCGATCAACAGTATTCTTAGAATCTGCAAGGAGCATAACGTGCCGTGCGGCCATCCCCATCCCGACGCGCGCAACATCGAGCGCCTGGTTACAAGTGGATACCGCTTTTTGATGCCGTCCGCGGTGCGCTCGTACAACGTTCTGGAACAAGGGCGCAAGCTTGCAGGGAGAAGTTAACCGGATTGCCATTCGACGAAACATTTGCTCACCACGAAACTGCTATGGTTGAAAGTTTTCTCCGTTTACGTAAGTTTTTGCTCGCGTAGGGTGCGCTTTGC
>JBGPIK010000323.1:0-7905 GCA_041484845.1 Binatia bacterium
CCCGGGAGGAATGTTGAGACGGGGCCGCGGTCTGGGGAGGTGCGTCGCTTCTGCTGTCATGAACGTTTCCTCAGCTCGACAATGAGCAGGCCATCCTGTAGAGATACCTTTCCCACCGACAAGGGGTTGCTCCCGTCGATCAGGGTGAGGCGTCGCTCGAAGCGCCCCAGCGGAATTTCCCAGATCTTTAATTCACCGTCCTCGCAGCATGTCGGCAATGGACGTTCACCGGCGATCACCAGCTCGTGTCCATCGAGGTGAACATCCACGCGTTCTGCGGCCACACCCGGAATCGCGGAGATCACCCATAGGCTTTCATGGGTTTCGACGATGTTCACAGGCGGCTCCCAGGCGCGGCTTCGACCCTGGGCGGATCGATACTGCGCCCCCACCGCTACTTGCAGAAAGTTTCTCTGAATCCGCTCCGCCTGGCGCAGCAGATCTCCGGCTTGTTGCCACAGCAAAAAATCCCATTCGCGCGATGCCATACTACCTCACGTACGGAAGATTAGGGCGGATGACAATGTATCACCCCTTTAGAGACAGTAGGGATCGAATAAGGCTTTGTCAATAAAGGTCCACCAAGGTATGCAGTGAAGAGGGTTCAAGACGTTCAAGACGTTTTGAACGGAGCGAAGTGGTTGAGCCATATGAACTATTTGAATAGTTGAGCCTATGGCGAAACGCAGAATACTGAAGAGTGGGCTCAGGTAACCACTGAAGGAAACTTCCCGTTGTTGTTCGCGGCTATTTGGTTTGATTTTTTAGAATCTCGTCCAGTTTCTTTCGGTCTTCGTCCAGGATCTTTTCTTGCGCACGTTTTTCGCCGTGTGTCTCGGAACGCTCGGGTTTATCGATTCTTCGCGCCGCCTTGGGGTGCGTTTTTGATTGGTTCTCGCCCTGGCTGAAGAGACGAGTGATAAGGCTCCAGTAAAACCAGATCAGAAATGCAAACAACCAGACGATAAATGGCGTAAGAATGAAGAAAAGAAGTGTTTTAAGCCGGCCTTTTTTCTTTTTACGTTTTTGAGCCATCCCGTGATGCTGTGTCGCAGGCCATGGGTCGTTAAGGACTAGGGCGTGGCGCAAAGCCTTCCACCCTGGCCTCTGCTCGTTGCGCTATGCGAGTGAATAGGTTGTAGCACAACGCAACGAAGCAAAGGGGCGTTTTCATTAACCTGCTAATAGTTTGGTTTATGCTCGAAATAATGAGTAGCGTTGATCACCCGAATGGTGCGGCTCTTCGAGCGCATGACTACCGATTGGGTCGTTGCGCCGCCGGAAACAAAATGGACACCCTGCAGATAATCGCCGTCGGTCACACCCGTGGCTGCGAACATAACGTCGCCGGCCGCCAGTTCTTCGATAGAAAATTTTTTATTGATGTTCATGATTCCCATCTTCTTCGCGCGCTCGATCTCGTGCTCGTTGCGCGGTTTCAAGCGTCCTTGCATGTCGCCGCCCACGCAGCGAAGCGCCGCCGCGGCCAATACGCCTTCGGGCGCGCCGCCGATGCCCAACAACAGATCGATGCCGGTCTCAGGTTTGGTGGTCGCGATGGCGGCGGAAACATCGCCGTCAGTTATGAGTCGGATGCGCGCCCCCGCTTCGCGGACCTCTTTGATCAACGCCTCGTGACGCGGACGATAAAGAATAATAACGGTCAGATCTTCGACATTACAGCGCTTCGCTTCAGCGAGCGCCTGAAGGTTTTGCGTCGGCGTTTTGTCGAGGTCGATGACTCCTTTTCCGATCGCGCCTACGGCGACCTTGTCCATGTAGGTGTCGGGGCTATGAAGAAAATTACCGTGGTCCGCCATAGCGATAACGGCCAGGGCGTTAGGCGCTCCCGTCGCGCAGATCGTCGTCCCTTCCAGCGGATCCAAAGCGATATCGACTTTGGGCCCGCCAGCGCCGACTTTTTCACCGATGTAGAGCATGGGCGCTTCGTCTCGTTCGCCTTCGCCGATGACGATCGTGCCGTCGATAGGAAGCGCGTTGAAAGCGCGGCGCATGGCGTCCACCGCCGCCTGGTCTGCCGCCTTTTCGTCACCGCGACCGGTCAGTCGCGCGCAGTTCAAAGCCGCCGCTTCGGTTACACGAACGGCTTCCAAGGCTAAATTTCGGTCCACGTTGGCCTCCCTTCGATTAAAGCGTCCATTAGTTTATAGGCTTTCTTGGCCACGATGCCGGTTTTAGCGGCATCCTTTTCATTATATCCGACCGCGCCGTTCTGATGCGGGTCGTCCGGAGAATAAAGCACAAATGGCACGGGGTCGGCGACGTGGGTTTTCAGCACGATCGCGGTGGGATGATCCGGCATCAATAACACCCGCCAATCCTTTCGGTGCGCCATGCCTTTCAAGACCGTTCCGACGACTTTTTCGTCGAAGTCTTCGAGCGCTTGAAGTTTTTTCTCGACGTCGCCCATGTGGCCGGCTTCGTCTATGGCCTCCACATGAATAAAAACAAAATCATTTCTCTCCAATGACTTTACGCCGTATTCGCCCTTGCCGCGGTAGTTCGTGTCAAGAAATCCGGTGATACCCGGAACATAAATCCGCTCCAGCCCGGCATACACGCCAAGGCCATTGATGATGTCCACAGCGGAAATGACGCCGCCCTTGATACCGAATCGCTCCATCAGCGTCGGCAGCGCCGGCGCCTTCCCCTGGCCCCACAGCCAGATTGTGGTGGCCTGCCGCTGCCCTTGCTTCTGGCGTTTTTTGTTGACCGGATGATCTGCAAGAATGGATTGTGAAGCCCGCATCAGTTTGAGCAGCCGGTCGGCGCCGTCGCCCCGCGGCAAGTACGCCGCAATCTTCTGATCCGTAATGTCGTGCGGCGGGGTCGTGTCCATCTTTTCCTGCCCGTTGCGCCACACCGTCAAATGGCGATAGCTCACGCCGGGAAAAAACTCGATGCCGTCACCGCCAAGCGCGCTTCCGATATCGTGGATGATTTCCGCCGCTTCTTCCGTGCTGATATGTCCCGCCGTGAAATCTTCCATGAACTGATCGTTGACACTGCCGCCGACGGTGACCAGATTGCAGCGAAAAGCAATGTCCTTGGAGCCAAGCGCTACGCCCATGCTTGCCGCCTCCAAAGGGGAGCGGCCGGTATGATAAAGCGCCGGTTCATATCCCATGATGCTCATATTTCCAACATCGCTTCCAGGCGGGAAGCCTTTCGGAATCACATGGGCCATGCCAAATACGCCGCGCGCAGCCAGCCAGTCCATATTGGGCGTCCGCGCTGCCTCGAGCGGAGTCTTGCCGCCGAGACTATCTAGCGGATAATCCGCCATGCCATCGCCTTGAAGAATGATGTATTTCACTAACGCCAGTCCACCTTAAATAATTCTTCTAGATTCTTGAGACTCGGCACGAGACGCACCGGCTTTGCCCCGGTCATCACTTTACTCCCCAGATCGGAAACCAAACCGGATCGACGACGATATAATCTCGACTGCGAACATAATCCAGGGCTTCGCGCACTTGGCCCACGCTTGCGCGCTCGAGCGTGATCACAAACGGCAGAATTTCGCTCGGGCTCGCGTGAAGATTGTAGCTGTGAACCAGACTGCGGCATTCGTCGTCGCTATGTTTGAGCTGCCAAATCTCAGAAATATTGACCCCGAGATGGCCGAACGTTTGGCCAATATCCCCGACAATGCCGGCACAGTCCTTCACGATGAAACGGATGTAAAACGACCCTTCGATTTCATTTTCCGGTTGAAGCTTGAGCGCGCCGGGTTTAACCAGGCTCGGCAGTCCGCCCCAACGCGAGCCGGAACCGCGGGCAAGCTCGCAAACGTCGCCCAGAAGAGCGACCGCCGTCGGTCCGCCGCCGGCGCCTGGCCCGACCAACACGTAATCGCAATCGCGGTCGGCGCGTCCGCCGCCACTCTTTTTGGCTTTGAAGCAAATCGCGTTGGTTGCGCCGTCGATCGCGGCGAGAAAATGGTCCTGGGGAACCAATGCCGGAGCGACAAAAACCTCTAGCGCAGCGCCGTTTCGCCGCGCAACGGCAAGTTGTTTGATAGTGCTTGAGCCCGTGCGCATGGCATAGCGGAAATCAACCGCGTGGATGTCTTCGATACCTTTGCGCCAGGTGGTGCCGGGAGTCACGTGCACGCCAAAGGCTACGGCGGCCAACAAAACCAGTTTGGCCTCGGCATCGCTGCCGCTGACATCCGCGACAGGATTCGTTTCCGCATAACCTTTTTGCTGTGCTTCCTTGAGCGCTTCGGCATAGGGCTTGCCGCTTTTTTCCATCTCCGAGAGGATATAATTACAGGTGCCGTTAACAATTCCGAATACCGCTTCCGGCTCTTCAACGGCGAAGCTTTCGCTCAAAGATCGGATGACCGGGATACCGCCGCCGACGCAGGCTTCGAAGCGAAGCTGTTGGTTGTGTTGTTTCGCCGCCGCCCAGATCTCTTTTCCATACCGCGCCAGCACCGCCTTATCGGAGGTGACGACGGACTTTCCTTTTTTAAATGCGCGCAGGATGTAATCTCTAAACGCCGGCAGCTGCGACGGATCGTCGAATCCGAGCGCTTCGATGATAATTTCAACGCCCGGATCATCAATGACCTCTTCCGCTGTCGCCATAAATAGAGGCGAGTGTTTGGAATACCATTTCTTGCCTGCGGGATTACGCGTATAGATTTTGCGAATCTCCAGCTCGAGATCCTCGCCTACCTTCCCCTGAAGATCCGCGAATACAATATCCTGTATTGCTTCGCCGACAACGCCTGATCCGAGCAGGCCGACGCCGACTTTATGACGAATCTGAGTTGCTGACATATTATTTTACCGTTGCTGGAAATGGTTTTTAGGGATTCGCGGATTACGCAACGCGTCAATCGAGTAGTTTGCCTAAAGCCTTTTTGATATTGCGAACCGCCTGCTTGGTTCGATGCTCGTTTTCAATCAGAGCAAAGCGTACATGGTCATCCCCGTATTGGCCGAAACCGATTCCCGGGGAAACCGCCACCTTGGCTTCTTGAAGGATAAACTTAGCGAATTCTACGGAGCCCATTTTTTTTGCCGGCTCGGGAATTTCCGCCCATACGAACATCGTTCCCTTCGGCTTCGTGATCTTCCAACCCGCCCGGTCAAGCCCATCGATCAACGAATCTCTGCGCTTCTGGTACGTGAGACGGATCTCTTCAACGCAATCCTGCGGCCCATTCAAGGCCTGAATCGCGGCGATCTGAATGGGCTGAAAGATACCGTAGTCCAGGTAACTCTTAATCCGCGCCAATGCGTGAATGACATCCCGGTTACCCACGGCGAAGCCCACCCGCCATCCCGGCATATTATAACTCTTAGAGAGCGAGAAGAACTCAACGCCGACGTCCTTGGCTCCCGGCACCTGAAGAAAACTCGGCGCGTGATACCCGTCGAAGGTCAGATCCGCATAAGCGAGATCGTGAACAACGATCAGGTTGTGCTCCTTGGCGGCCGCGACGATTCGTTCGAAAAAATTCAAGTCCACCACTTGCGTGGTCGGATTATGCGGGAAGCTGATAATCAGCATTTTCGGCTTGGGCCATGTCTGCTTGATGGCTTCTTCCAGATGACCGAAAAAGCCTTCACTGGTCACCAGCGGAATGCAGCGCAGGTCGCCGCCAGCCAAAACCACGGCATATTGATGGATCGGATAAGTCGGGCTTGGACAAAGCACGACATCGCCGGGATCGATAGTCGCCCAGGCGAGATGCGACAAACCTTCTTTCGCGCCGATGGTCACAATGGCTTCGCCATCAGGATCGATTTCGATCTGGTAACGGCGGCGATACCAATCGGAAATGGCGACGCGCAGCTTGTAAATACCGCGCGAGACGGAGTAGCGGTGGTTTTGCGGTTTGCTCGCGGCTTCAACGAGCTTGGCGACTACGTGCGGGGGCGTCGGCAAGTCGGGATTGCCCATGCCGAAATCAACGATATCCTCGCCGCGGTGCCGCGCTTCCATCTTCATGCCGTCGATAATGCTAAAGACGTATGGCGGCAGCCGCTTGATCCGCTGAAATTCCACGATTGAGTACCTTATTCCTTTCGAAGAACCTAATTTAACTTAGTTTTATAAGCCATTGCACGAAACGGTGCAACCAGCCGACGGCTCTGCAAGCACTTACCGGGGCCGCCGGTTTTGACCGAAGAGTTTAGAGAACACACTCCCACATTTTTATTCGGGGTTTTAGCCGAGGGTTAGACGTCATTTTTCCCGACCTGCACTAAAGTAATTTTTGTCCTAGTAAAGAGAGACGGCTTGGCCTTAGCCCTAATCCGACATTATTTTGAACCCGCGAAGGCGGTGAGCCCTACAGCCGTGGGCAATAGGACACTACCTCGAGGGCCACCCCACAATCCCCTCAGGGTGATTTTCCGTGCGGTCGGGGCCTGCGAGCAATCTATACGCTCAGGTGCCCGCGGCTTCCCGCCTCACCGCCTTCGCTCACTGCTCTTAGTCCGCAAGTTTTTTCAGATTACGGTTAGATTTGGCCGATTCGTCTCACCTCGTCGTTCGAGCGCTTTACGCCTCGTTCAAGGGCCGGCGCCTTAATTTTTCGAGCATAAAGGTGAGCACCAGTCCGATCACACAAGTCCCGGTCAGCGCGTAAAAACCGGACTCAAAATAGCCGGTTTGATCTTTTAGCGAGCCGAGTAAATAGGTAAAGCTAAAGGCCCCTAGGTTGGCAAAAAGATTACCGAACCCCGATAATGTACCCATCATGCGGGTGCCATACCGTTCGATCGGCAAGGCGAAAGTGGGGCCGAAGTAAAATTGCACAAATACGGCGTTTAGCATTATCAAAGCTATGAGCAGACCGCCCGCGGGCAGCGTAACTAGAGCGGCGGTGGTGATCGCGAGAACGATGAGTGAGACGGCCATAATGGCCGTGGGTTGTCGAAACCTGTCTGAGAGATAGCCGCCGACCATCGTCGACGGCGCGATTAGAACGCTACGCAGCGCCAAAATCAATCCCGCAGCTCCCAGAGCGAGGCCTTTTTCATCGATCAGAAGACTCGGTAACCAGAATGAAATTCCTTGAATGATGCCGAGCCGTATATATTGAAGCAGCCCGCAGACCCACATAAAAGGATGACCGAAAAGCCGCAGGGCTTCGGCGATCCTAAGCGGCTGCCTCGGCGCGCCATTCGTGAGGTTATAGCCGAGCCGTAAATAGGTTAGCGCCGACACGATTCCCATCACTCCGAAAGCAATAAACGGCACGCGCCAGGTGAAATGCTGCGCGAGTGCCGGCCCGAGACCGTTAATCAGCAATTGACCGGAAAAAATTCCTACCAGCGACAGTCCCATGGCGGTTGCGCGCCGTTCGGCGCCGAACAGATTCGCCAGCAAAGCCAGCCCGGACTGAAAAAGAAAAGCATGAAAGATCCCGGCTAACGTCTGGTTGAGAATCGCATATCTATAATCGGTAATCAGGCCGAAAGTCAGCAAGAGAAAAGTCGTACCGAAGCCACCGATGAGAAACATCCGCTTTAGGCCGAAACGATCCGCGAAGTACCCTGCTGGGAGTTGCAATAGAGCGTAGGAAAAAATATTGGCCGCCGCGAGGGTGCCGCCTTGCGTGAAGGAAAGATCCAGCTCCTTACGAATTGATGGCAAGAGCAACGCGATACCGGCACCGGATACCGTCTGAAAACTCTGCAAGAACAAAATTAAAATGATCTGGACGGCTATGGTGCGGTTCACCTCCAAATGTCCTGCCCACGGCACTTTTCGCCTGGCCCTAGCCCGCATTTCTCACATCAAAGTCAATCGAGAGGCGAGCTCTCCAGACCGAGGCAATGAGCCTGTGCCTTGGAGCAGCCCGCAAACCGAGTTGCTGGAGCGAACGCCCGTGGCAAAGCGCAAGCGGCGAACCGAGCA
>JBGPIK010000324.1:0-7897 GCA_041484845.1 Binatia bacterium
CCCAGATCTTCTGCCGGGTCCGCAGCTATCTCTCGACCTGCAGAAAACATGACCTCCCGCCAACTGAGGCGCTACAAACCCTCTTCTCAGGACGACTCCCTGATTTCATCGCCGAACTGGAATAAGTGCTGAATGGTTACATTATTTTTACTACGTGGGCCGTTGTTTCAGAAAGGGAGTGATCCACGGGTGGTTTTGGCGATTCTAACGTTTTGGGTGAGAGCCGTGGTCTACCGCGACCATCTTAACCCAATGGTTAGCCGGTGTCATTCCAAGGGCGCTATCTTCTGGAGTTCCTCCCGCGCTCGCGCCCGATCCCAATCGGCGAGAAGCTCCCGCTGATGAAGCGTCGCCCACTCAATCACGAGACCTGTTACACGAGGCGACAACCGTCCGGAAAACACGGCCAGAGTTCGGATATCGATCAACGCAAGGTCGCGGCCATACTCCGCATGAAAGTGCGGTGGGTTGTGATCGTCGAAGAACATCTTGACGACGATACCGAAAAAACGGCTGATCTCAGGCATGGGTGGGCTGGTCGCGTAGTGCAGGAAACATGTCTTCCGGTTTCTTGCCCGTCACTTTAAGGTAGAGCGCATCCGGGCATAGATCAATCTTTTCACCCCAGACCAACTCACCGGCTGAACCGATACCAACCTGTTCGAAGATGAGCGGGTCGCGCCAAAGGGCGAACACACCTTTGCCGACCGCTTCAGAGAGGTCGACAGTTCCGGACACCCCATCGTCAAATTCCAGTTCTAGCCGATACCCTGGCAAGACCTTGACCTTCGAAACCCTTCTCATGGCTCAATTCCTCCACCACCTGCAATAGTACCAGGAATGAAGTTCCCCAGAAAGGACTCGATACGATGGCGATTAACCGCTTGCGCTAAGTCCCGCACCTGGGGCTGGCCGCTTGGCAGACTTTCCCGGTGGCTTAAGCGGAAAATCAGCCAGACTTCAACTGCGCTTTGGTTTGCTTGGGAAGTGCGGTTATCACAGACCGCAACAAGGAATTCACCGACTTCGGAGACCGAAATACGGAGGCGACATCCGGGTCCAACACGACCGCAACTGTCCCGCCCTTCATCAGGGGTGCAAAACGGTTCGGGCGAGACTTGCGATAGTCGAACCGATATTCCCGTCGCATCTCACCTTGCTTCGATTCTCTACGACTTGATGCTTTCTTCATGGTCCTTTCGCTCTCGCCTTGTTACCTTTCGTGCACTAAAGATTCTAACTGATTCGCCTTGTGACATAAAGCACACGACCAGTAAGCGCTCTTTGGCTGAATGTCCGATTATAATCTTCCGTTGTTCTTCGATCGAATGATCGTCGTCATCAAAGATCCTCGCCAAGCCGTCGGCAAACACTGTGAGGAAAAGTAAAGGGAAAAGTAAAGGGTCAGGATTGTATACATGAATAAAGCATTGAATGAGAACACCCCTTCATCTATGCAAACCGGACCCGATCAACTCCTGCAGAACCTGCTACGCTGCAATTTTTCGGACGCGTAGTTTCTTGCGGCGTTGCTCGGCGTGCCATAGGTCGTATTGAACCTGTTGAGAAAGCCAACTTTCCGCAGAGGTGCCAAAGGCGATCGATAGCCGCACGGCCATCTCCGGGCTAATTCCGGCGCGACCATTCAGGATCGCCGATAGGGTTTTGCGACTGACATCAAGCGCCTTGGCTGCATCGGTGATACTCAGCTTCAACGGTTCTAGGCACAGACTCTTCAAAACTTCCCCGGGGTGGGGCGGATTATGCATGCGCATTTTGCACCTCAATGGTAATCTTCATAATCGACATGGTCAGTATCCTTACCGACGAATTCAAAGGTAACTCTCCAATTTCCACTCACCTTCACGGCCCAAGCTCCTCTTCGATCCCCCTTGAGCCGATGAAGACCTAATCCGGGCAGGTTCATATCTTCAGTCGCGGCGGAAACATTCAGTCGACCTAAAATTAGCCGCAGTCGATCGGCGTGTTGGGGTTGTATCCCGGCTTTGCTCCCCGCCGTGTAAAACTTCTCAATGCCTTTGTGCTTAAAACTGCGGATCACGGTTGCAAGTGTAACCCTTAAGGTTACGCTATGCAAGAACACGTGCTCCAAATAAACGCCATATCGCAATTCACGCCTTAACTTGTTAAACGCCATCCAAAGATGTCATCTTGACGCTTATCGCGTCTGTAACTTAGGCACGCTCTGGGATGCGGTCGTCCAACTGGACAGGCTGCTTCTCGCAGCTCGACTTTGTCCAGCTAGTCGACAGCGTCCCATTTCTTTTCCCTTTGTAACTTCTGCGTTCGAGGCATACTCGCGGGAGATCACGTCGGCGTCGGCCAGTCTTGATTTTTTAGTCGCCGGCGTTGGGTTTCTAAAGTTTTCAGTGGATTAGTCACTCGGCGCAAATTCAATCACGTTCGCCGATATATAAAGTTGCTGAACAAAGTAATCAAGTTTAGTGACCGGGAGAATCTTTCAACGCTTCTTTTAAAAAACTTTGATCGAGAAATTTTCCTGGATTAGGCAGCGGGCCTTTGGCTTGGGTCTGCTCCGCATAAATTTGCAAAACGACCTGAAGGCCTTCGAGGGTCACATCGCCATACGGATGCCACAGTCCCTTTTCCGTGTAGAATTCCCAGGCTTTGCGGGCATAGGCTGGTTTAAGATTCATCTCTCTCGCTAAGAGATCCACGGCGGCGTCTTTGTTGGCGTAGAGCCAGCGATTCGCCGCCACGATCGCCTTCATAAAGCGAACCACCACCGGCCGGTTCTCTTCCGCCCATGCGCGCCGAACGGAATACACGGAGAGTTGATAATGGGGCATCACATCGATAAAGCGGCCGATGGTATTGAAGCCCTGCTCTTCGGCGACATAATTCAGCGGCAGCGATAAGGCTGCCGCCGCGATCTGGCCCGAGGCGAGCGCGGCAAAAGCCTGCGGCGATCCGCCGACATTGATTAGCTTATAATCGCGCGAAAACTCCAGACCCTTGGCCTTGAGCACGCGGCGAAAGGCGAACGCTGTTCCCGCCGTGCGGCTGGGGGAAAAGTAGAGGGTCAGGCTTGCATAGATGAATAAAGCATTGAATGAGAACACCCATTCATCTATGCAAGCCTGACCCGATCAACTCTTCTGAAGAAATTATGCAAGACTTTGGCACTCGACTATTGGTGCACCGAGGGAACGGCGTGACACGCGGTCGCCGAGAAGTGAGCTTCGTAGCGAGCGGGGCATGTCAACGTCATGCTGCAATGACGTCTATGAGTGCTTGGCCACAGGCTCGCGTTTCTCCTTCGCCGTGCGCTCCAGCACAACATCTTGAAGGCCTCTTCAAGGCACAGTCTTATTGCCCGCTATGGTGCGGAATGCGAACAGGTTCCCAATTGCATGCGAACACTTTTCAGCTGATTATTTTTTAATATGTGGGCCGTTGTTTCAAAACGGGCGTTATCCACAGGTGTTTTTGGCGATATTAACGATACGCTGTCCTGTTGCCGGCCAGCATTCTCCTGCAAATTACCACCGACATTATGAGGCCGGCAATCCGGACCAGCGAATTGTTATACGCGCACCGGCTTGGGGTCGCCAAAAACCAATTGAGCTACGTGTCGGCAGCGGACAAGTCGGCCTAAACTTCTCTGTCGACGAAAGTGCGATCTGAATTCTATTTTTCTAACCCAGGGTCACATGGCTGGTAAGGTGTGCGTTAGTACACTCCACTTCTACCGCTCCGCTCTTTAATACAACCAGCTGCGTATGCTTCTTTAGACCTGAAAGATTCACCGATGAGGCAAATTCACGAAGTAGCTGTGCCTTCAAGGTTACCGAAGGATCTGAGTACCCGTGTAATTCTTTGATTGTGTTGTAAAAAGAATGGCAAATAAGATCCGCGGCTTGTATCGCAAAATTGTGTTTGGAGTCTACAAAGTCAATTGCGATCACTCGGCAGTTCTTCAATTGTGGTACGAGCCGTGGAATCAAGGCGTTCGCAGCGATTTGCAAAGCTTCCCGAACTTTTATGATCAATCCTACACCTAACGAACTTTGGGCGCCTGTGACATTATTGGCTTCCCTCGCGTATTGGTGCTTATTGTCAAATATAAACTGAAAGTGGCACTCTGGAATTTCCACTTGAACAATTCCTGGCAAATGCCAAATAAGCCAATAGAGTTGTCTGGAAAATTCTTTCTGCAGCTTTGCGGAGCAGTTCAAGCCCAATTTGGCAAACGACTGCCTAAGAGCCGTCTGAATATTATTTACATGTGGCGAACTTAGATATCGATCAAACGCATCAACGCTGACGATCGAGCGAAACGACGATATGTCCGCAAGCTGCGTGACCCCGCTTACATAGTCTGCAAGAAAGTCCCGATAGATAGAATAGTGTCTCTTTGTGATGTTAGCTCCTTTAAATTCTTTTGTATTCGCTTGAATCTGGCCAAGAAACTTCGCTGAGCGAGAACGAAGCTCTCGCAAATATAGTGATCCGGGAAGTATTAGCGCAGACTGCAAAAAACCTGAATTCCTGTTCAGATATGTCTCGTCGACGTAAACTTCCACGCTAGGCGGATTAGGCTTCGGCACATATAATTCACCCTGTTTAATAAACTCAGTCATTGTATCATCCTCGATCAATGCCCAAGCTAGAAAAGTACCTTAGGAATGATAGCTGGGCTAATGCGCTTACGACGACGAGAAATGTGTATGAGCCACGAACGATGGCTAGTCCAGGCCAACCGGCGAGTATGATCTTTCCTACGCCTCCATAAATATGATCCTACAAACCGGAACGGCGCAAGGTCGGGGTGAAAGTGTATAACGAGCGGGCGCTCAGGCGCGGCCCACTGTCTGCCGTCGCCTGGAGCGCCCTGATACAGCTAAAACTCTTCATTTTAGAAGGCCGCGAGCTCGTTTGATCTCTCTCGAAAGGTGATCCAGGTCGTTGTAAATTGAGAACTCGTTAATGTTTAGCCTTCTCAACTCATCTCGTATAGTTTTCTTAGCGCACGCCGGAACTCTGATGCGGCCCAGGGTCGGGTTCTGGCACGGTGCGGAACTGTGCGTGTGTAGCGTGAAGCAGGAACTTTGCTGGCCAATACGACCAGCCCGATTGTCCGGTCTGATCGGCACAATAAGGGGCTGCCGCTTCGTTTTGGGCTCGTGCCAGAATGATAACCCGATGGCGTCCGTTGCGTAAGGATGCCGCATAGTTATAATGCCTATAGGCTGACCCGAATCCTTCTTAGCTGGCGTCGGAAGGAGTTTGGGGGCGTCCATCACCAGCACGTCGCCGTCCGTCTTTTTGTCGGCATCGTTCACAGCGAAGAAGAAAGCGGCAAGAGGATTAGTAGTCCAATCCAGCAATCTGGTCGGCATCCCGTAGTGCTGGGCAATGAAATAGGTCTCCACAATGGCGTTAGGGTCGAGTAGAGTAGCTCCCGAGGTCCGGAACTCGCTTAACATTTCGCGCTCAAGGTTCAGCCGCTTTCCTTCCCCATCTTTGCCGTACATAGTCGCGGCACACGCCGTAAAGTCATCCCTGTAAACTCCAGGCCATAGTAGATAAGATTCATCCTCATGTCCGCGGTACCACACGCGCCGGTGCGTGTCTGCGCCGACAATGTTATTGGTTGTGTGCCATTTCGTAATCTGCTCAAGCAACTTGCTGACGTTGGCGGCTTCTCCAACGCAATATTTCGGAAGCTCGATCTGCGCCACGCGCTTACTCCATTGTTCCAGAGACCTGAAACGAAACCTTGCTCCGGTAGGAACGCCCCGTCCGTTTAACGTAATATGCTGACCAGCATATTACCGATTCCGAAAATCGCAGGTTTGCAACATTTACCTTTTCGATCAACAAATTATCAACAATTTCGACTCGCGCCTTTTCAATATCCCTGCACAGAGTAAGAATGAACACGGCTAATAGTTCTGGAACAGCATCTCGCCACGGGCGGTTCCACGGTGGTGATTTTGCTCATGCAGCTGTACCTCGGTTGCTGTTCGGAGGAATCCGGTTAGCGGCCGGGCAATTCTTTCAACGCTTCTTTCAAGAAACTTTGATCGATAAATTTTCCCGGATTAGGCAGCGGTCCCTTGGCTTGGGTCTGCTCCGCATAAATTTGCAAAACGACCTGAAGCCCTTCCAGCGTCACATCGCCGTACGGATGCCACAGTCCCTTTTCCGTGTAGAATTCCCAGGCTTTGCGGGCATAGGCCGGCTTAAGGTTCATCTCTCTCGCTAAAAGATCCACGGCGGCGTCTTTGTTGGCGTAGAGCCAGCGATTCGCCGCTACGATCGCTTTCATAAAGCGAACCACCACCGGCCGGTTCTCTTCCGCCCATGCGCGCCGGACGGAATAAACGGAAAGTTGATAGTGGGGCATGACATCAATAAAGCGGCCGATGGTATTGAACCCCTGCTCTTCGGCAACATAATTCAGCGGCAGCGACAAGGCTGCCGCCGCAATCTGGCCCGACGCGAGCGCGGCAAAAGCCTGTGGCGATCCGCCGACATTGATCAGCTTATAATCGCGCGAAAACTCCAGACCCTTGGCCTTGAGCACGCGGCGAAAGGCGAACGCTGTTCCCGCCGTGAGGCTGTTCGCGCCCAGCGTGGCGCCGCGCAGGTCCTCGTAGGTCTTATAGTTTTTACCCGCCATGATGTATTGGCTGAGCCCATTGATGATGCCGCCGATGATCACCACGTCAAGTCCGCGTTCGCTAGCGGCGATGGGCGCGTCTGATGAAGCTCCCGAGATTTGCAGCGACCCGCCGGCTAACGCCTGCGTCGAAACATCCGAACCGCGGATGACGACCACGTCGACATCGAGCTTTTGCTGGTTGAAGAAGCCTTGCTTGGAAGCCACCCAAACGGGGCCGAAGCCGAAAGTCTTGGCGACCACACTGGCGCGCAGCTTAACCGGTTCTTGCGCGGAACAGGGAAAGACGGGCAGGAAAGCGACGAACAGAAGAAGCGAAACTATTCTGGACATGTAATTCGTCCTCCACTTTCCATCCCTCTCCCTTGGGAGATTGCGTCACAATCAAGACAATTGCATAAATGTCATTCTGAGCGCAGCGAAGAATCTAACCCGCCACTCACCAGAGCGAGATCCTTCGGCTACTGCCTCAGGATGACATTGCGACACAGCCCCTGACGGGAACGGAGTGAGGTGAGGGTGAAATGAACCTACCCCTCATCCTAGCCTTTTCCCACAAGGGGAGAAGGAATCGTCACTGAGGCGATTGTCTGGTCGCAAAACAAACCGTATTGAACGAGCAAAGCCACAATAAACAAAGAGTGAGAAGCGCTGACTCGTCCGTGCATAAAGGTTTTCGCTTATCTTCAGGCGAGAACTTCTTCCTCCCGCCATTTCTCGATAGTCGCGCTATCATATCCGAGTAACTCACCGAGAATTTGCTCGTTGTCGGAGCCTAATCGGGCCGGCAGCTTGAGCGGTTCCTCGTCCATCCCTTTGAACAGGAAACCGCTGCGCGGGATTTCAAAAGGCCCAATCAGAGAATCGGCGAAAGGCGAGAAGTAATTCCTATGGCGCAGCTGCACATCTTGCAAAAGATCGGCGCCCGTCTGGACCACGCCTGCGGGAACGTTCGCGGCTTGCAGCCGGGTCATCACGTCTTCCGCGCTGCGCGTTTCCGTCCATGCTTGCACGATAGCGTTCACGTCGGCGAGATGCTTTACCCGTCGTTGCCGGTCCAGAAAACGCGGGTCGCCGAGCAACTCGCCCCGGCCGATCACCAGGCAGAAACTCTTCCATTCCGCGTCCGTCCGCACCGATACAACGCACCAGCGGTCGTCGCCCTGGCAGCGAAAACAGCCATGAGGCGCTGCCACCGGATCGCGATTGCCCTGGGGTTGCGGATCA
>JBGPIK010000325.1:0-7814 GCA_041484845.1 Binatia bacterium
GGGACCTTTTTCATCGCCGAGCCGTTCCATTGCGCACTGGGGACGAAACTGTAAACAAGACTTCGCCGATTCGATATCGTAGTGAGCGATTATTTTCCCAGTAGAGGGATCGGTTTCCAAACAAAAGGGGGAATTGTGATGCCGAACGTTAAAGGATTGAAGAGTCTGTTCGTGTTGGTATTGATCTCATTTTGGTGGGGCGCAACCGGCCCGTCCCACCTATACGCCCAGAAAAAACTGGCTCCACTCGTGGTTTCATATTCAGCTTTGGTTTCTTCCCAGTCGTATGTGTGGATCGCCAAAGAAGCCGGGTACTTTGAGCGCGAAGGCTTGGACGTCAAACCGGTATTGATTCCCGCCAGCGCTCAGAATGCTGCGGCGCTTCTTTCCGGCAATCTGGATATTGCCGTCATCGGCGGAATGGGAGTCATGAGAGCGAAGCTGGCCGGGGGAGATCTCTACATGATCGGGGGAACGAAGAACCTGATGGCGGGTTCCATTGTCGCCCAGTCAGGGATCAAGTCGCCGGCCGAGCTAAAAGGGAAAAGAATCGCAATCACACGCCGGGGCTCTAACCCGGAGTTTATGGCCAACGCGGTACTTGTGCGCTTTGGCATCAATCCCGAGCGGGACGTGACTTATATTCAGGCGGGAGGAGCGCCTGAAAGTGTCGCCGTTCTCCAGAGCGGCAACGCGGAGGCGGCCTCGGTTATTCCTCCCCACAACCTGCGCGCAGTTTCATTAGGCTACCATGAACTGATCGACATCACCGCGATGAAAATCCCTTTCGTGGCAACGGTCATAGCGACAACGAAACGACTCATAGATACCAAGGCGCCTATTATTCTCGCTTTTATGCGGGCCATAGCTCAGGGGGTCCACAGGTTCCAGACCGACAAGCCCTACGCTCTGAGAATCATCAGCCAATATACGCGCAGTCCCATCAACGAGGATCTGGAACTGAGTTACAGCGTCGAAGGAGCCATCATGGATCGCGGCCTCAACATTCATACCGACGCGGTGCAGGCAACCTTGGACGAGATCCGCAAGGACACGCCCAAAGCGGCTCAAGCCAAGCCGGCTGACTTCGTCGACCTCCGATTCGTCAACGATCTCACGCAGTCGGGCTACCTGGAAGGATTGTGGAAATAAGTAAAATCTCCGAGCGAGCCACCGTGAAATTATTCCGATCGGGTTGTCTGACGATGGCCCTGATCTTTTGCCTGGGGGGACGACTCATTTCCCCGGTTCACGCAGGCGAAATTGAGACGATCAAGGCAGCCGTGCCAACCGTTGCGATGAATTTCATGCACGCCGGCGTCGCGCGCAAATTGGGCATCGACCGCCAGGAGGGAATGGCGCTTGAGGTTATTCTGATGCGCGTGTCAATGGCCACGGCGGCGTTAATCGCGGGTAGTATCGATTATAACTTCGCGTTTGAATCGACGATCAACGCGGCCTTGCAGGGAGCGCCCGTGATTGCCATTGAGGTGATGCAGGACAAACCGCCCTACGTGATCGTGGCGCGCCCCGAAATCTCCGGCTTTGCCGATCTTAAAGGGAAAAACGTGGCGCAAAACGATATCTTCAGCGTTGCGGCGTATGTTTTCCGCCAGGTGCTCAGGGCCAACGGGTTGAACGACAAAGACTACAACATGATCGGCGCTGGGAATGACCAACAGAGGCTCGTTGCCTTGACAGCGGGGCGCATTCAAGCGACGACCTTCTCGCCGCCGACTCATCTCATGGCCCTGAAGGCCGGTATGAAATCCCTGGGGCTGGCCAAAGATTATACACGAGCCGCCAACGGCGTGGGCACCAGTTTGAGAAAATTGAAAGACAATCGAGAGCAGGCCAAAAGGTTTTTGCGCATGCGGCTCAAAACCGATCGATGGATGAAATCTCATCCCAAAGAAACTATCGATTTCATCATATCGGATTACAAACTCGACCGAGAAACCGCGGTCTCTTCGTACGAACTGTTGATGCCGACTTTAAGCGATAACGGCCAGATTGGCGATGATTATATCCAGCAAATCATCGATCGCTGGCGCCAGCAGAGCGGCGCTCCGCCGGGCGTGCCGCTCGATCGCGTGCGTGATTTTTCGGTGGTCAAAGAAGTGGTCAGAGAGCTTGGGCTACACTAAGCGGCGATAAAATCGATAACGCTAAGAATCGCGTTGCGAGGCGCGCCCGCTTTTAACTTCTGAACGCGTTCGACGGCTTGAACGGTTGGAACTTTGTGAGCGCTTGACGACCGGGTTCCGCGCTAACCGGCACACTTTCGGAAAGATTGATAAGATTGCGATGTTAGACTGCGGCGAGATCCCAGTGAAGTCCTGGAAGGCTAACCCTTTCGCCTTGACCCTGGCCGCTCGGGGGAGTATTTCTAAGTAGACCAGAATTGTGGTCTATAAGAAGGAGTCCCTCCATGTCCAAAACCCTGCCCATTTCAGAAGTCAAAACACGATTACCCGAACTCGTGTCCGGAGTGGCGGAGCGGGAAGAAGAGATCGTCGTCACGCGCAACGGAAAACCCGCCGCTGTCTTGGTCAATTACGACGAGTACGAGCGTTTGAAAGATACCTTAGATGTCTTGAGCGACCCGGTATTGATGAAGCAGATCGCTCAGAGCAAAAGTTTCTATGCCAGGGGTCGGCAAGGACAGTCCTTCGAAGCGGTTTTCGGCGAATCTCTAGTGGCGCGGAAGCGTCGGAAGAAATAATGGCCGGCTATCGGCCCGATATCCCGCCGCACGTCGCGGAAATTGTTCGCCACTTACCGCCGGATGTAAAAGGCAGTATCAAACAGGCTCTCCGATCTTTAAGCGCCGACCCGTTCTCAGGCACGCCTCTCATGCGGGAATTATCTGGATTGTGGAGATTCAAAGTCAGACGATTCCGAATTATTTACCAATTCGATCGCAAAGCACGCGTCATGAGGATCTTCGCCATCGGCCACCGGCGAGAAGTTTACGAAGAATTGGCCGACCGGCTGCGCCGAGCCGCCCCGAAAAAATAGACGGGCCTGCCGGAAAAGAAAGTCGAGTCGCAAAGGTAAAGACGACCCTCTAGCTATTTTGGGCGGAGCGGAACTTGAAGATTGTAACGACTGTTATGTCTGATCATAATCCTACATCTCAAAAACCTAAACCGCACGAATCAAGATTCTTGACACGAATAAAACTGCGCTGGCTAAAAATGAGGAGAATTGTGTCTTATTTCCGGCGCAGGTGATGGAAAAAAGTTCGGGTTTCGTTTCCTGACCATAGAAGCTTGACCCTAGGGAGTTCCGAGAGTTAGAAGGGATCGTGGTGAAGGAGGTGCATTTGGTCGGATTGGACAACGACAAGTTTCAGGTAGAGGACGGGCAAATAACGACTGAAGAGATTCAGAAATTCAGGCGTTTAGTTAGAGATGTTTGTAAAACATTTGGGGCTCAGGCGATTGCTGAGGAGTTCTGTGAGGAATGGGTAAAGCAGAGAAAGAGAGAAGAGTCTGTTTGTCTACAGGAAGCTCGCTCTTTGAAGTTGCGCCATCGGTACTTCGACCCAGATACATTGGAACGAAAGCGGCTTGGAATTCGGTGCCGTGCCGATGTCTATCAGGAGTTGTGGATTGAGTGTGGAGATCAAAATCCTCCGAAGGAGACACTGCATGCAGCGTATCGTAAGGAGGACGAGAAGAGAGAGCGTTGTTGGCTTGAGGAGTTTCGATCTTTAAATGTGTGGCCTGTGGTTTTTGTGTGTGGTGCTTATCATGTGGAGTGGTTCAGACCGCTTCTTGAGAGCGAGGGACTGAGTTGTAAAGTGATCGTTTCTAGGTGGCCGTCGGGCTGAAAGGGAAAATATTTGGAATAGGGCAGCAGTTGAGATCGCTCGCATAAAGCAAAATTTTATTATCACTTCGGCTCAAACCCAAGAAAAATCTCGGGTTCACACCGATGATCGCGTTACCGCGAAAAACAGATGGGATCCCGAGAATTCAATTGGTCAAAAGCAGTTCATATCGATGAACACACGCCTTAGATTGATAGCGGGAACAACTGTTATTTTCCTTCTATTGTTCCTACCGCCACCTTTTGCGCAGGATAGGCTCTCATCGGTGGTCAAGCAGGTCCAACCCTCTGTTGTCACAATCACCATTCGCGATGAGGCGGGTAAGGCTACGGGCTTTGGTAGCGGCTTCTTTGCAACTGAAGGGGGTCAAATCGTCACCAATCGCCATGTAATCGTGGGCGCTTTTTCAGCCGAGATTAAAACAGCCGAAGGTAAAGTCTATTCAATTACAAAGGTAATAGCAGAAAACAAGGAGGGTGATCTTGTACGCCTAGCAGTAGACTTTGGAAGAGAGACAGTCAGACCTCTCCGTTTAAGTCGTAATCTTCCAGAGGCAGGCGAGCGTGTACTGGTTATAGGAAGTCCCCTAGGACTTGAGCAAACCGTTTCGGAAGGAATCGTTTCCGCAGTCCGTGATTCCGGTCGACTCATTCAAATCACTGCTCCAATTTCTCCGGGGTCCAGCGGGAGTCCAGTCGTCAATATGAAGGGTGAGGTTATCGGTGTGGCGACCCTGCAATTTACTGAAGGCCAAAACCTCAATTTCGCTGTTTCTGCGCAAAGGCTCTCTGAGATGAAACCTGGTGAAGGCAAAGATCTCGCCTTCTGGACTGCGGGGCAGTATGGACAAGGCACGGAGTTCTTAAAGCGGAAAAATTACCGGGCTGCCCTGGAAGCTTTTACTGCGTTTTTAAAGGAGAATCCTGATACCAAATATGCGGCTAATGCCCAATACTATATCGGAGCGGCGCATTATGCCCTAGGACAGTTTAAACAAGCCAGGGATACCTTTTTTAAAGTCGCTCCGAGCGAACCTCTCGATCCAGCTCTAGTTCCAGCAAGGTGGCGCATGGCGGCGGCTTCGCTGGTACACCTTGCCGGGGGCAAACTTAATGCCCTTAACGACATTGCGGTTCTTCTTGATAACTATCCACAATCCGAGGAAGTCGTCAAAGCACGAGACATGCTCCAGGAGTGGGGTAAGGAAGATAATCAATATGTAGGACAAAAAGGTTCCTTGTCCAATCTGCGCCACGTGACACTGAGAATTAATAGTAACGGCATACTGATGAAATGCGCCAACCCTGCATGGACAGGCTTAATATCTAGCGACATTTGCCAAAAGGGTGCAGCCTTGTTTATGCAGGCCAGTGAACTTAGGTCAATGGTATTGGACATGTTTCGCAGGAAACTGCCCAGCGTGGTCATAGACGAACCAAACTTAATTGGGATCACACGAGGAGAATCCCCCAAAAACTCGATTCAACAAGATTGGATTCCTGTCACAGTCTACGTTGGCTCTATCGTTGAGAAAGGAAACATTCAGTTCTTCGGCGTAGTTTCCGTGCTCGTGATTCGCGCGAAATCGAACTATCTGCTGAATCCGTGGAAAGGCAAAATCCCGGCACCAAACGAGCAGAGTGAAGAGCATGGCATGATTCGCTACTTCAGTGGTTCGGCTCAGACCATACGGTCCAGAATTAGCGAATCCTTAGATGGTTTGCTTACAAGCGTTGCAGAGCACTGGCAACGTGATAATCCCAAACCAAATTTAAGCTCCGCTGCTGCTTTTCCGCAACTTTGGAGGTATCCAAACGGCCGAGAAGCGGAGATTAAAGTTGATGGTGACTATCTATATGAGAAAGAAAAACACGGCTCCTATACATTGAGCGAAGATGAGACGGAATATCAAGCTCTAGTTGAACTCGAAACTTATTGCGAGACTAAACGAGATGGTTCGGTGTGGTCTGGAAAATGTCGGTACTCATTTACGGGGAAAAACTTTTCGACCCCGTGCGTCATTGAAACCAAAGAGGTTGTTACGTTATTAACTCCCGCTCGAATTGAGGGCAAATCACAGAGAATTGACTATTCTCCGCTGAAACAAAAGCCACCGGCATGCCCGCGGCCCAGTGCGGAAGAGACCGGATGGGATGAATTTTCGTTAACCCCAAAGGAGTAGGCAACTGAGGGATTACGCGCATGAATGCACTCGACGAGAAACAGATGCGTCTCATCAACGTGTGGCTCCGATTCGCTTCGTCGGGGGATGAGTATGGTCGCTACATGTCTGTATGGATCGCTTTCAATGCGCTGTGCTATGGCCTCTTTGCCGACGAAGCATCACGACGAAGACCGGACCTAACCGACGATCGGGGCTTGAACGGGCTTGTAGGTGAGGTTAATGCGGTAGGCCGCATTAAGGTGCGCGTCGATGGCCGCGTATCGATCCGGCTTGACGTTCCCGGTAGGATCCGCATCGACATTCGTGAGCGCTATACGGAATACTTAGTCTTTTCCGCGTTTGCGAGCAACTACCAATCGGAGTATACACGCTGGCTTAAGGCTCCGGAGTTCTCCGCCGAACTTGACGAGTTATTAGCGGAGATCCGTCGACCGCGAGGTGATTACGTCATCAATATGCTACGAGTCGCCGAACACCGTGCCGACCGCGACCCCGCGGACATGGCCGCCAAGAATATTGTGGTGGCGATCACGGAACGCGACAATCTCAAACAACTCGTGGCCGCGCTGTACCAGGTGCGGAACAACATGTTCCACGGAGAGAAGGTTCCCGGAGATATCAACGATGACCGAATCGTGAGGGCGGCACGACCGGTGCTTGAGACTTTGGTCAGGCGAGCGTACAACACAATCACCGAATCGGCAGCTGCAGCAGGTTGTTCTTAACTCCAACCGCTATGTGAAGCTACTTAGCGGATGTCGTTGCCTAGCTGGAATTACCCCGAAACGGGCCGCCATTTTGAAACTCTGAGGAGAAGATATTCCACTTAGGCAATAACGCCTCTGAATTCTCTCTGTCTGAATTGCAGGGGCGGCTTCAAAATCCTTGACAAGCGTTTGGAATGGAAGGAAACTTACGGCTATCCCAAGAAACTTGACGACGGTATTATGCCGACCGGTATATTTACGCTATGGGAGGTACAGCAATGGACCAAGAGCTATCCCGAATTCTAGACGAAACAATTCAACTGGAGCTTAACGTCGCCGATCTCTATTTGAGCTTCAGCCACGCCTTTCCCGAAGATAAAGATTTTTGGTCGCAGCTGGCCGTGGAGGAAAAAAATCATGCTGCTTTGCTGAGGAGCGGAAAGCTGGAGTCCTCGGATGAGGGACATTTTCCGGCTAAAATACTGACGACCAATCTCGACGCTCTCATCAAAGTAAACGAGGAGGTAAAAGCGTTGGCAATAGAACACAAGCAGAAGCCTCCGTCGTCAAGAGCCTCTGTGTTTGAGATCGCCATCAAAGTGGAGGAATCAACGGGGGAAATAGATTTTAGTTGTTTTATAGAGCAAGAAGCAGACTCGCTCGCCTTGCAACTCTTCAGCAGGGTAAACAGAGAAGACAGGGACCATGCGCGCAGACTTCGAAATTACATGAGAGAAAAGGGCATTGGAATTCCAGGTACCATAGCTGAGGGACAAGATAACATAGGCTAGCAGGCTGCTGAAAAAGACTCATATGCATCGTTGCGCAGCGCACTGTTTCGCTCGCATGGTGCGCAAAGCGCACCCTACGTGATCGAGAATTTGCGCAAACGGAGAAAGATTTGAACTATAGCGTTACAAAGCTCACAAAGGGTTTGTTCACGACGCAATCCTCATTCGATTTTCTCTGTGTACACGGAATCCCCGCGGTTGGTTACACGGAAGCGAATCGGGGGTAGGATGGGTTGAGCGTTAGCGAAACCCATCGTTCTGAGCGGTGGGTTTCGGCGCTGTGCGCCTCTACC
>JBGPIK010000326.1:0-7783 GCA_041484845.1 Binatia bacterium
ATAGATGACATTTAGCTTGATTATCGAATCGCCTTATGGCAAAAGTCTAGCTCTAATTAGTAATACATTTGTTTATTTCATGAAAGAGAAGACGGGTCGCTAAACCCTTAACTAAAATGGCCTTAGATATACAACAAGGAAAAATTGCGTCACGGCCCGATGCCAGAGAGGAAACCCTTTCGGCGGCGACCGCAGTGCAGCAGCCTGCCAATGACTTGGCGCAGTCGTTGCCATGTGTGCTCTATGAGTGCAACAATCGATTAGAAATTTCAGAAGTTTCTGCCAATGTTTTCGATCTCATCGGTGTTTGGCCCAAGGATCTGATTGGCGACCGGCACCATTGGGAACAAAGAATTCCTCGAGAAGACTTAAAAATAGTTTCTGACAAGCTCGTCGATCTCGACACTGCTGGCAGTGCATCGGCTATTCATCGCATCATTCGTGAGTCCGGACTGCCGATCTGGGTCGCTCACAGTTGGCGCAAGATTACTGCTCGCGGCGTTGAAATCACCCGCGGCTGCATCGTGCCGATGGAAAACGAGCGGCGAGTTCAAGGCGTTGATCCGGGAGTCATTTCACGGTTCGTGCATAAACTGGGAAATCAGTTTCAGTTGTTAAATCTTATCATCAATTCAGTGAGAAAAGGGTTGCCGGATTCTCGCGAGACCGAGATTTTGCAACAGGCGGTCGAAAAGTCCATCGAGCTCGCGCGCGCATTTGCGGATTTCAGTCAAGCCTCAACGTGGATGTCTATCGTTGATCTAACGGAGATCCTGCGCGCCGCCTATGTGACTAAACGGTCGTTATTCATCCAAAAAGACGTGAGCCTCGATGAGCGAGTGAGCGCTTCGCTGGGCGCCGCTTCTGTTTACGGAGATCCGTTCCTGTTGGAAGTGGCCGTAAGCAATCTTCTTCAAAATGCCTTGGAGGCTACGGACGCCGGGGGCAAGGTTGAATTGCACGCAGATGTCGAGTCTCTTCAGAATTCCTGCTCAGTCGCCAAACTATGCGTTATCGATTCAGGATGCGGTATCGCTGAAAATAGTCTGGAAAACGTGTTTACACCGTTTTTTACATCGAAGAAAGATCATGAAGGCCTCGGGCTAAGCATGGCCGCTCGGTTTATAGAACTCCATAATGGGATTTTGAAAATGACGAGCGCGGAAGGCAAGGGTACCAAGGTGGAGATCATACTTCCTGCGGTCCACTCCGTGCGCCACCGCGACTTTTAGCAGGCAGCCGAAAAAGACTCATATGCTTCGTTACGCTCGATCGTCGCGCACAAATCGTGCTCGTTTCTCGTGCTCGCACGAACACGAACCACGATCGCGAACAACGAAAACTGCGTGCCTCGCCTCTGAGATCTTTTTGAGCAGCCTGCAAACAAAGTTTTTCAGCAACGTGCTAGTGTGGTGTCTCAGAAGTTCATTTAAAAACTTCAAACGATGGCAGCGGCTGAACTCGAACTCAAATCCCCCTTTGTCCCCCTTTTTCAAAGGGGGAATTTTCTCCATAGGACTCTAACCCCTCCCTTCGATGAACTCAGGGCAGGCTTTGGAAAAGAGGGGAAGGGGAGATTTTTTAAGCGGAATGAGCTGCGAATTATGTGGCGGATTTCTGGGACAGGACACTAGCAGGCAGCCGGTTCGGAACCCGTATGTATAGCGTTTTAATCGTTGAAGATCATGACCGGCTGCGCGAGCAGCTCGGTAATTTTTTTGAGCAGGAAGGTTACAAGGTTACCACCGCCGCATGCGGAGAAGAGGGCATGGAAAAGCTCTCTAACGAGAAATTTGCCCTCGTCGTCTCGGACGTTAAAATGCCCGGGATCGATGGTTTCCAATTGGCGCGGCATGTGCGGGAAAAATATCCCGATACCGACGTGATCTTGATCACCGCGTTCGGAAATATCAAGCAGGCTGTCGAAGCGATGAAACTGGGCGCTAGCGATTACATCACCAAGCCCTTCCAGCCCGAGGCTATTCGCTTGGTGAGCGAAAAGCTCATTGAAAGACGGCAGTTGGTAGAGGAGGTCCGCGAGCTGCGGCAACGAGTTCAGGATGAACACAATTTAGAGAATATATTGAGCAAAAGTCCGAAGATGCTCAAAGTCTTCGACCTCATACGATCGTTGGCGGAAACCGACTCGGGCGTTATGATCACGGGCGAAACGGGGACAGGAAAGGAGTTGGTGGCGCGGGCGATACACAACCTGAGCCGCCGAAAAGCGCGGCAATTTGTCGCCATCAACTGCGGCGCCTTTCCCGATACACTGCTGGAGAGCGAACTATTCGGCTATGAAAAAGGCGCTTTCACCGGCGCAGTACAAAGCCGAGCGGGAAAAATTGAATTGGCCGATAACGGAACTTTGTTTCTCGATGAGATCGAAACCATGGCTCCGCCGATGCAAGTCAAACTGCTCAGAGTGTTGCAGGAACGAGAAGTGGAGCGGCTGGGTGGCAACAAACGAGTCAAGGTCGATATGCGGGTTCTTGCGGCGACCAACGTCGATCTCTCGCTTTGCTTGGCGCGCGGCACGCTCCGTGAGGACTTTTACTATCGAATTAATGTCATTCCGGTCCAGCTTCCGCCGCTGCGTGAGCGGCTCGAGGATCTACCGCTGCTGATTAACCATATTCTCGGCAAGCATCCCGTTGCCAAAGAACGAAATATCCGTCTGGTTGCGCCCAAAGTATTAGATCAAATGCTCGCCTATCACTGGCCGGGAAATATCCGGGAACTTGAGAATATTCTTGAACGCGCTATAATCAAATGCCCCCGCGAAACCATTGAAGAAGTGGATTTGCCGGCTCCTCCCCAAAGAGTCGTTGATTATCCCTTCTTGAGCATTTCCGAGGGCGACATGTCTTTGAAAAGATGGCTGCTTCGGAGCGAGAAGGAATACCTACGAGGATTGCTCATCAAGCACAAAGGAGGAATCTCCTTGACGGCGCAGGAGGCGAAAGTAGACAACAAGACGCTCTACAGAAAGATGAGGAGGCATGGGCTGCATAAGGAGTCTTTCAAGGACCTTAGCTAGGTTTGCAGTAGGGCTGGCTCTAGTTGCGTATTTTCTAATCCCGCGGAGCGCCTGGGCGGCATTCGCCAGTCAATTTTCATTGTCGATTGGTGAACAATACAGCGACAATATCTTTTTCGAAAAGCAGAAGAGCCATGACTTCATCACCATTATCACCCCGACTTTATCGCTTTATTACGCCCCCGAGGGGCAATTTGAACCGACACTAAACCTCAACATTAGCCCGAGTGGGCAGATCTATGCCCGCCATAGTGATCTGGATAATTTCGGCCAAAACATGTCGGTGAACGGGGGCTACACCTATCGCTATTCGCCGCGCCTGAATTTTACTCTCTCTGACACTTTAAGCCGCGAAGGCCAGACGCGAACGGGGGGCTTGTCTGGAGGCTTCGGAGCGCCCGGTTTGCCAACGACAGGAGGTGGCGGGTTATCGTCCCAAAATCTTAGGGACCTAACTTCCGGGGGGAGGCAACTTTCTAACGCAGTTTCTTTGCACGGTTCTTATCTTTATCAACCTAACATTAGTTTCACCGCAGACTACACGAACACGTTTACAGATTTCATTACTCAGGGTGGTAGCGACGTGTTTCATACAATCGGAGTCAGAGGGATTTACAACTGGAGGGAGGACCACAATCTCCATGCCGGTTACACAATTTCAATTGCTAACTCTCGCAATGGAGAGAACGGCATTATTCATAACTTCGATTTTGGCGACGACTATTTTTCCAACTACACACTCCATCTGACGCCGACCTTGAGCCTGTCGGCGACCACGGGCATGGGGTTTAATACAAGCAACAGTGGCCCGCGTATTGCCAATAATTCCACCATCACGATAACCAAACTCTGGGAAAAAGCATTTCTGTCAGGAGGTCTGAGAAAAGGGCTGACCCCAAGCTTTGGTGTTTCGGGAGTTTCGGACACTACCAGTTTATTTACAAACTTTACGATGCGCTTGACGGAAAAATTGACCGCCAACTCTAATCTAAGTTTCTCACTTTTCGATACCAAGGACGTGAATTTTAAAACCATGCAAGCTGCGTTGGGACTGCAATATATAATTAACAGCTGGCTTTCCGCAGGCTTAAATTACAGCTTTAACTGGATTGACAGTGGCTCGGGCGCAAGCTCCACGGATCTTTTAAACAAAGGTGTCGTCAACTCAAATAGCGTCTTTCTCACTTTAACCAGCCGTTTCGATTTATGGCCCAACGTGGGCCTCTCCAGAAGCATGAGCCTGGCGGCTAGGCCCCCGACACTTACAACACCGTTTCCCACACCCACACCCCCTCAGCCGAGCACATCCCCAACACCTTAAGACGGGGCCTTTTCGTCATTACCGCGAAAGCGGTAATCCAGTTGCCCACTACCCACTTAGTTTGGCGCTTTGCCCTCTGCTCCCTGCCCCATGCTCTCTGCTCTCCGACCTCTGACTTCTGACCGCTGGCCCTCCGCCCCCTGCTCTGTCGCTTTGCACTTTGCGCTTCGCCCCTTGCGCTTTGCAACAGCCGCCGCAGGGCAACGTTGCCCATTTGTCGTTTGGTTTGTTGCGTTAGGGCAAAACGCATGGCCTGACGGGGACGGTAAGTCGTAGCTAACATGAGAACGACCGTCGTAGCATATGAATTTGTCAAGGTTTGGCCAGAGTTTGCATTCTGGTTCGATAATTGCTGTGAGACTTCCTTCTGTAAACAATCGAAACAGTTTGTTCCGGAAATAGGGTTGGTCCATGAAGAGGCATTTTTTTATTCTTGTTCTGAGTTTGGGATGGCTTTGGGGATGCTCGACCAAGGAGCTCAGAGTGCAGGAATATCGACTATCCGCTAATACACCGGATCCAGCCAAGCCCCCTGAGGAGTTTTATGTGATCGGGGCGGGGGACAGTTTAAATATCAACGTTTGGAAAGAGCCATCTCTTGGGGGAACGGTTAAGGTTCGCCCGGATGGTTTCATAACTTTGCCTCTGTTGAACGAAGTGCAGGTGGTAGGGCTTACCACGGGTCAATTGAGGAAGGTATTGGAAGAAAAATACAGAGAATATACCACGGAACCCTTCATCACGATTCGCGTCGAAGGGATTGCGTCCGCTGAAGTATTCTTGGTCGGTCAAGTGGGCAAGCCAGGCGCTTATCCGCTGGCCGGTAACGATACCGTTCTCCAGCTTCTTACGCGCTCGGGCGGACTGAGCATCTTTGCTGAGCGCAGCAATGTCAGAGTCGTGCGCAGGGACGGTGAGAAAATAACCGAGTATATCGTCGATTACGATGCCATCGTCAAAGGGGATCTTAAGCAGGATATTCTGCTACGTCCCGGCGATCGCATTATCGTCCCGTAGCCCGTTAGCAGGTTGTTGAAAGCCAATGATTGCAGGCTGCTCAAAAAGATCTCAGAGGCCAGGCGCGCACGATTTGAACCTTTTAACGTTTTGAACGCTTTGAACAGTTCCACTTGTGCAGTACGTTGGAGCGAGGCGATTGAGCGCAACGAAGCCTATGAGGGTTTTTCAGCAGCGTGATAGAGGAGAGTGCCTGTGAATGCAATCCCCGAGCTCGATATTTCTAATATTCTAAGCAATTTATATCGCCGAAAGGCGTTGATCGTGAGCGTGTTTCTAGTGGTTTCGGCCCTTAGCATCTATTTGTCCGCGATTCTTCCGGAGATTTACCGCTCCAGCACGCTGATTCTGGTTACGCCTCAGAGGGTCCCTTCGTCTTTTGTTACTTCAACCGTAACGAGCGATGTTACTCAGCGGATGCAGTCGATTGCGCAAGAAATTTTGAGTCGGACTCGTTTAGAAAAGATCATCCAGGAGTTCAACCTTTACGCGGCAAGCGCTAAGACCAGCAACGCGGAAGATCGGGTTGAAAGACTGCGCAAGATGATCAAGATCGATTTTCGGCAAAACAACGCGTTTCAGCTCGCGTTTGATAATGAGAGTCCCGAAAAAGCGAAAGATGTAACTAATCGCCTGGCCTCCCTGTTTATTGACGAAAACTTGCAGGTTCGGGAACAACAGGCGATGGGAACCAAGTCTTTTATAACGGCTGAGGCGGAAAGGCTGCGCAAGGAATTAGAAGAGCAAGAAATCGTCGTCAACCAGTTTAAAGCGGCTCATCGGTACGAATTACCGGATCAGCTTGATACGAATTTACGGACTCTGGAACAGGTCCGGCGCGAACTCGAAGCCAGCAATCAGCGGTTGTCTTCGCTCCAGGAACGTAAGGGAATTCTACAAAAACAATTGGTTGAATCCGACATATTGGGCTTCGATCTCCTGGGTGTTTCGCTCGGTGCTCCACTTGCGGACAGCGGCACACAAAATCCACGGCTCGAGATAAAGAAGAGAGAACTTGAAACGCTACTGCAATCGTACAGCAACAAACATCCGGATGTTGTGCGTCTGAGGAAAGAAATCCAGATGCTCGAAGCTGAGAAGAAAGAGCTTCCCGCGAATAGTGGATCAAGCTCTGCAAAAACGCCGAGTGTTAATCCGCTGAAACAAGTTCTTCAAACTCAGATCAGCGACATCGACGCGGAGATTCAGACTCTCCGTTCGCAGCATGAACGTCTTCGCGGTCAGATCGGCACCGTTCAGGGGCACGTCGATAATACTTCGCTCAACGGTATCGAACTCTCTAAGATTAGCCGTGGTTATGAGATCACGCTGCGCAAGTATCAAGATTTATTGGCGAAAAGCCTTGAATCAGAGCTTTCGGAAAACATGGAGAAGAAACAAAAAGGCGAGCAGTTTCAAATTCTTGATCCGGCAAACTTCCCTTTGAGACCGCTGCGGCCGAACCGTCCCATGATTATTCTCATTGGACTCGTGGCGGGTTTGGCCGGCGGTGTCGGACTGGCGTTCATATGGGACAATCTTGATACCTCTTTTAAGCGCGGCGATGAGCTTGCCGGTTATGTCAATATTCCTTTGCTCGCGACGATCCCGGCTCTAGTCACTCGCGGCACCGTTTTAGACGAGCGACGCGCCCAGGGAATGCTCGTTTTTGCATCGATCGCTATCCTGGCCGTGGGACTCGTGTGTGTCCGGCTGTTCGGCCCCATGTACTTCTAAATCACGATGGATCAACTTTACCAATCACACTTCGGGCTGACTAACGCTCCGTTCAATATTACCCCCGATCCAGGCTTTCTTTATCTCAGCACGAGCCACCGAGAAGCCTTGGCACAGCTCTCCTACGGTATTAGAGCGCGCAAAGGATTCGTTGTATTGACCGGCGAGGTGGGAACGGGGAAAACAACGCTTATCCACTCGCTCTTGAACGAACTTGCCGAGGGAACGCACACGGCTCTGGTATTCAGTACGGTGGTTACACCGGTCGATTTGTTGCGTTACGTTTGTGAAGAATTCAAGCTTGTTGAGCTGAGGCAGGCCCGCGCAGAACTGCATGATTATCTCGTCTTGCTCAATGAATTCTTGTTAGAAAAATATCGCTGTGGAGACAATTGCGTTCTCATTATTGACGAGGCGCAGAACTTGAGCGCGGAGGTGCTCGAGGCTGTTCGCGTGTTGTCGAACTTTGAAACGTCGACCGACAAATTGCTGCAAATCCTCCTTGTGGGCCAACCGGAGTTATCGACGCGACTCAATACACTTGAGCTGCGGCAACTGAAACAACGTGTCACTCTGCGCCATCACCTGCGGGCGCTTAGCGTTAAAGAATGTCAGGAGTATATCACCAGTCGGTTGCGGAAAGCCGGCGGCAGTCCGGCCATTTTTAC
>JBGPIK010000327.1:0-7747 GCA_041484845.1 Binatia bacterium
AAACTCTTTGAAAATGCGCTCTAGATTTTGCGGGTCAATACCAACTCCGGTGTCCGAAACACTAAACTGAACACGGTCTTGCCCGCAAACGTTTCGGACCCGCACTTCAATAGAGCCTCGCTCCGTAAACTTGAACGCATTGCCGATAAGATTTTGCAGGATTTCTTCGACTTTGATCGGATCGGTCATCAACGGCGGAATATCGTCTTCAATGCACCACCGGACCTGCAAATGGTTATCCCGGTTGATCTGCTCCACGTGTGTGCGCGCATGGGCGATAATTTCATCGACTTCGACCGTGCTGATATCGACCGACATTTTCTTTGCATCGAGCCGTGAGAGCGCCAGTACACCATTAATCATTTTTAACAGAACCCGGGCATTGCGCGAAGTCTTTTGCAGGGCGTCCTTTTGTTCCGCGTTAACATCACCGAAAAATCCGTCGCGAGTCAAATCCGAGTTGCCAATGATGATGTGGAGGGGCGTCCGGAGTTCATGCGACATCGCGGCGATGAATTCCGATTTAGCGCGGGTCGCTTCCCGGAGCTCCTGGTTTGTTTTCGCCAGCTCAGAAGTCGTTTCCTGAACCTGCCCGAACAAGATGGCATTTTCGGCTGCGACGCCGATTTCCTGAGCGATGGATTCCAGCAGTTGCAACTCGTCGGGCGCAAAATAACGTTTTGTTCGATTGGCAACGTGCAGAGTTCCGACAACCTCACCCTTTGCGCGAATGGGAAAGACGCTGGCCGCCTCGAATCCCAGGGCAAGTACCTTTCCTCCTCGACTGAGTTCCCGATACCGGGCGTCATCTTGAACACTTTCGAAAACCAAGCGCTGTCCTGTCTTCATGACCTCGCCGCTGATTCCCTTATCGAGTCCGCGGATCGCCATGTTTCGCGCCGTAGCGTCGTCAAGGCCCTTGTACGCTCTTAAATGTAACTGGCCGTCCTTCGGTTCCAACTGGTAAATCCATGCGGCATCGAACTCGAGCGCTTCGGCTATTTTTTTAACTGCGTCCCGGAGAATGATGTCAAGATCCAAGGATCGACTGACCGCCGCCCCGATTCTGTTAAGCACAGCGAGATGCTGGGCCCTTGTTCTGGCTTCCTCATAAAGAGTCGCTTTTTCGATTGCGACACCGATTTGTTCAGCCATCGATTGGAGCAAGCGGATTTCATCGGCACTTAATTTCCGCGGCTTTTCCGCATTGAAAAGTATGGTCCCAAAGATGCGCGATCGGCTCTTGATCGGAAAAACCGCAAAAAAGCACAGCCGTGCCCGCTCTGCGGCGCGGGTCGTGCTCCGCGCCTGGTAGCGAGGATCGCTATTGAGATCTTCGAAGATCAAGGTCTCGCCCGATTCCGCAACGTGGCCGATATTGCTCTCTCCACGCTTGAAAATACGGACCCCTGCCCAGTGTTCAGGGTTTAGAGCAAAAGAGGCTCGCTGCACCAGCTGGTCTTTCGCTTTATTAAAAAGGAAAACTCGCGTGGCGTCGAAGTGAAAAATCTCCGTGATTTGTTTTATCACTTGATCGAGAACCGAGTCGATTTCCAGAGACTGGTTAATCGTTGTCGTGACGTCGTGAAGAGCGGAAATTTCCTGCGTCCGCTGCTGCACTTGTTGCTCCAGCGTGGCGTAGGAATTCTGCAGTGCCTCGGTCATCCTGTTAAAATCGTCGGCGAGTTCCTCGATTTCATCGCCCGTCTTGATGTCGGTTCGATGATCCAAACGGCCGTGACGGACATTCTCCACGTCTTTGCGCAATTGTTGTATCGGTTTGGTAATTCTTCGGCTGACCCACACGATAATGACAGCGCCGACCATCAGCCCCACGCCAAGTAGCAAAACTGCATAGCGATGGAGCCGTTCCAGGTCAGCGAGCGCAATCTCGACGGGTTCCTCCACAACAACACCCCAACCCAACTCGGGCATCGGTGCATAAGTACTCAGGACGCGTCTTCCCGCGATACCCGGTCCCTCTTGGGCAGGCTCCGGATCCTTGGAATGGCTTCGCAGGAGACGTTGTACCTTCGGAATCTGATGGAGTTCCAAACCGCGCAAAACCAACGAGGGATCAGGATGGGCGATCAGTTTTCCGCCTTCATCGATGAGGTACGAATAACCGGCGGTCCCGAAAGTGCCTGACCCAATGACCTCCCAAAGAAATTTCAAATTCGCGCTTACAATCAAAGCGCCGATAACCTTACGTGGTCCGCTCTTTAGCGGGACGGCGATCGTCACGTAGGGCTCTGCTTGCTTCGATGTCCGCACGGGACTGATGTAGTAATCCGCTTTAACGGTATTTCGAAACGCCGTGGATTGGCTTTCGTTTCGGAGATCGGAGGATAGATAGACCTGCTTCTCTGAAAGTTTAAGTAGCTCCACGCCGCGATCGTTTAAAATCGCAAATTCGTCGAATGAACGGTCATTCTTAATTAATAACGATCCCAGCAGTTTCTGCTCTATTGAACCCATGGGATAAAGACTCATGGCGACTGCGGTGTCCTGTAGTCGTTCTATCTTTCGATCAATAAAATTTTCGATCCGACGTGCTGTCCGGGATGCCACCTCCGTTTGTAGATGCCCTGCGGCATTCTTAATCTCGCGCCGGGTGTAGATCGAACCGGCAATGGTATTAATGACCAGAGCCGCGCCCAAAAGGGCCAGACCCCAAGCCATCAAGCGCCGTCTAATCGTGCCCCGGCGTCGTACAGTAATATTTGTTTGCCCGCGAAACATCGATGCGATTACTCTATAACCTCATCCGCGCGCAAGAGCATCGTTTTGGGAATCTTGAGGCCGATGGCCTTCGCCGTCTTTAAGTTTAAAGACAATTTGATCTTGTCCGGCAGCTCGATGGGCAAATCCGCCGGCTTGGCGCCCTTCAGTATCTTGTCCGCCAAAACGGCGCCCTGCTTACCCAACGCGGCGTAGTCGGAAGCGTAGGTTGCCAGGCATCCGCGATTGACGTTCACCAGTAACGCCGTGATGGTTGGCAACTTCTCCTTGATAGCCTGCTTGACCACCCAATCAATACCCGCGGTCACGACAGTGTCTGCGGGGCTGAAAATCGCGTCGTAGCGTTTGCGTGTGATCGTCTCGACCGCGGAAGCGATTTCATCGACATTGCGCACATGAAGTTCCGAGATCGCAAACCGCAATTTTACCGCCGCCTCCCGGTTTTCTTCGACGATCATCCGGTAATTCACCCCTTTCGGGTCTACCGGCATCACCATTCTTCTCGCGCCGGGGACAAGCTCTCTTAGCAATTCAAAGCGCTTCGCCGTGAGATCCAATGACGCCGAACTGATCCCTGCTAAATTTTTTCCGGAACCGCTGAAGCCTTTGACCAGCAGTTGGGTATTGGCAGCGCTCAGAAACACCACTGGAATCCGCGTGCCTTCGGTGGCCTTTGCCGCCGCCACCGTGGCCGTCGTTGAGGTGGTCACAATCATGTCGACTTTATCTTGCACAAGTTTTTGCGAAACGGCTATTAGCTGTTCCGCGTTGCCTCGGGAATCGTGATACTCGTAGCGTATGTTCTGGCCTTCCTTGTACCCCAACTCCGCCATGCGGCTTTTAAATCCTTGAACCGCGTCGATAAATTGATCGGCCGTATTCAGCGACCCGATCGTGAGAATTTTTTCCGTGGCGGCGGCGTTCGTTATAGAGATGATCCCCATCAATGTCATTATGGCGACGCTCCATAATTTTGTGTGAATCACGGCGCCTCTTGCGTGCGCGCGAAAAATTGCTTTTCCGACACCCTGCATCCAATGACAATTCATAGTCGCTACCTCTCCTCTGTGCTGTTTGAATTTGATGCCGTGCCGCTGGGCACTGAGATCAAGCCGATGATCTCGCTCTTGTTAAAACGCCATCCTCCACCAAATTTTCTCCCCGGCAAGTAGCCTTGTTTAACCAACTTGTAGACCGTCCGGGGATGTAGTTGTAAAAGATTGGCAACTTGCGATGCCGTGAGGATCTCGTCCATAAACGTATGCCCTCCCAAGATTTTCCTTAACTATCGTGGACAGGGTGTAGGGCAGGAATTATGCCAATGATCCCTAGCGTAGAAAAATGCGGAAGGTATTGTATTTATGTGACTTTTGACAGTACCTGCGGAAGCGATGCGTAAGGAAAAAATTACCGCCAGAGTCGAATTTTGACCAAGATGGACCAAAATGGTCATAAATCAGATGGGGATTCACAAAAAATGGCAGTCAGCCCATGAGCTTTCGGGCCGCCTCTTGGAGCATCTGGATGCCACGAACCTCGTGGTCGAACAGTGGAATTAGGGCACGAACCGCGCCATCAAACTTCTCCCAAATCGTGTTCATATATTCTTCCTGCATGCGAACCCGATTCAGGACAAACTCACGTGAGTCTTGCCCCAACGCTGCTTTATCTGGAAGCATGTTTACGATGACTCCGCCGACGGGTATACCGAAATCAACCACCCGATGAAGCGCGAAATGACCGCAATGGGCAACGCCTCCGGCAGGGTCACAAAAAAGAATGCGGTTCTTTCACTATCGGTAAGCCGTTGTCGTGCCTGCGCCATTCTCTCCCGTAACTGAAGCAGATAGCCCATCAAAGGGTCCTCTTCCTTCTTTTTGCTAAACGACAGCATAACGCGCAGAGTACGCGCCTCTTCGCGCGATTTGAGCATCCTGTCGACCCACAAGGAATAAACCTTAGACATGCCGAGGAGACGACGCGCATTAGCGGTGGGAGCGGTATCGAATACGTAAAGATCGTAGTCGTCCTTCAGCATCAGATCCACCATATTCTCGAACATCGCGGACTCTTCAAAGGCGGGATTCATCGTTGCCGACTCCACAAAGTCATCCGCATTCGTGCTGATATCGGCAATCGAAGAGAATAATAGGGCGGCAGAATTGGCACCCCAAGGAGATCGCCCATGGTGATAAGAATGAAAAGATGCTCCACGCTGGCCCGGCTGAGCCGATCCGGCATAGCAGAAAACACTGATGGCGATGGCCCAAAAGAACAAACTCGGCATGATTTTCGCCCCTGCGCCCTTGAAGCCGGCTAACGTCGGATCGAAGTAGGTTGCCAAAGGCGCGCCATGCGTCCAAGCATTTAGCCCATCATTCAATTCTTTGAACCATGCCTCGCTCGCATGGCCGGTCATAATGGCGATCAAGTTGATGCCATCCGTCACAAAGGTTGCCGGCACTAAACCGACGCGCCAGCGATACAGCATCTGCCCCCGCAGCCCCATGATGACGAGCAGGATCATACCCCAGATGGGTTCGTGGCTGAGTTTCCATCACGCTCGCCATATTTTCCACGAACGCGCCGGCCACCAGCAAGAGATAGAAGAACACAAAGAGGAAGAGAATGGTGCGCGTCCGCGGCGAGATCAGACGGTGCGCAACGGCGGAAAGGCTATGGCCTTCATTACGCACCGACAGCACAATGGCCGTGCAGTCGCTCTGACCCAACCCATGAACGCGACACCGCCGATGAGCCAAATCATGGCCGGCAACCAACCCCACAACGTTGTAGCGACGATGGCTCCGACAATCGGACCGGCGGCGGCGATGGACTTGAAGTGATAGCCGAACAGAATATTCTTATTGGTCGGCATGAAATCCACGCCGTCCATATAAAGCGTCGCCGGCGTGGCGCGTTTGGGGTCCGACTGAATGACGTTACGGTCTATCCGGCGCGCGTAGCGCGTGTACGTTAGACAGACTGTAACGGCGCCTAAGATAACCGCGATCAGCGCGTTTACGTCTTGCGTTCTCCTACGGTTACTTCTTGCCCGCGTCGACCTGCCAGAGATAAAGCGTATGTTCCCAGGTCGAACCGTCTTTGATGGTTTCGGTTTTCAACGGCTTCCAATCACCCATATCGAAATCATGCGATACCACCCGCGAGCCGGGCTTCATCTGTTTCCAGATATTAGGCCGAATCATCAAGTTAACCTCGGGCAGCAGATACATCGTCAGCACGGAAGCCTGGGACAGGTCGACGTTCCGTATATCCTGCTGACGAATCTCTACTAGATTGCCCACGCCGGCCTTCTTGATATTCTCCGCGGACTCTTTGATTCGCTCGGGGTCAATCTCAAATCCGATCGCCTTAACGCCATACTTCTTAGCAGCGGTTATCACGATGCGACCGTCGCCGGAACCCAGATCGTAAACGACATCCCCTTTTTTGACTTGGGCCAATTCCAACATGCGATCAACAACTTCTTGGGGCGTTGGAACGTAAGGGACGATTTTGCCCTCTTGCGCTTCAGCCAATTTTAAATTTTGCACGACGGGCTGCATAAATACTGTCATGATAGCGAGGAACATAAAACGCACGAATTTGTTCATGATACCCTCCTACTCAGTCTTTGAATCGAGCCCTTGGAAACTAGCCGAACTGCTTCTCACCCGTCAAGCGCACCGACTTAGCCGGATCTTGCGCACTGCTTAAGCCAGTTGCTTCTTTAACCATTTGCTTGTTTTGAAAACTGATTTAGCCGCCGCTTCTTGGTTCGCCGTATTTTTGCTTGAAGGATTGTTGAGAAAAGCATGCCCCGCGCCCTCGTACATCTCGACCTCATATTTTTTCTTGTACTTGTCGAGAGTTTCACGAAACATGTCGATTTCCGCTTTCGTGGTGCCGGGATCGTCCGTTCCATAGTGACACAGCAGCGGAGCCGTAATGGTCTTAAGATCCTCAGGATCGGGGAAAAGGCTCTGATAGTAGATCACGCCCGCGGCAAAGGCTCGTGACTGGGCGAGCGCGTAAAGCGCGAGCCCGCCGCCCATGCAAAAACCCAGGACGGCGATATTTTTTTTACCGACCCAAGGCAGCTTCCGGAGATAGGGAACGCTATCGACAACTTTCTCGACCGCTCGCGGAATATCCAATGACGTCTTTTGCAGCGCGCACTCTTCGAGCGTGTGAAAAGTCTTGCCGTGGAAAAGATCCGGCGATAAGCAAACAAATCCCTCTTGCGCAAAACGGCGGGTGACGGCCCGCTGGCCATCGTCTAAGCCGCGATAACCGTGAATAAGCACGATAGCCGCGCGTTGATCGCTCGCGGTGGGCCGAGAGAGAAACCCGTCCACCACCCCTTTGCCGCTTTTGTAAGCGGCATGCATCGAGACGATTCTTTTCCCCATCTCTCACCTCCGACCACTGGTAAAATGTACGCATGTCTAGCCCGTATTATCCACGGTTAGAGGAAAACCGATGACACTATCTCGATCGAAAGGCGAGCCTGGAGGAGCGAGGCATAGAGACGAACAGTTTCAATGCCTTCTTGGGTGCTCGGCTCGGCGCTCGCCCTTTTCTCGTACGTTCGCTGCACAAACTCAGTTTGCAGGCCGCTACAAGGCACAGGCTCATTGTCTCGCTCTGGAAGGCTCGCCTCTCGATCGCCTTTATGCTTGAATAATCCGGGCTAAGGAACCGCACTCAACCCGCAAAGCCATTCATGTAGGGCAACTGAGACGCAGTCTTCTTGACCTGAGCGAGATTCGCCCGCAGCAGTGCGGTAGAGTCCCACGAACCACTGGTCAATGCGCTACGATAAGTTTCAGGCAGATCGATGGCGATCCGCTGCTCGCCAAACGTGATGGTCTTTTTTACTATATCGACGGTAAATTGCGTTTGGGGGTTTTGTTCGACCGCCTTCATCATCAGTTCCGCCTGCTCGTGCGACACCGTGACCGTCGGTACGCCCATCATCGTGCAGTTGCCCGCGAAAATG
>JBGPIK010000328.1:0-7738 GCA_041484845.1 Binatia bacterium
ATGCGGATGGCCAGCCCTTCGTTATAGCCACCGATAAAATAATCGGGCGATAGACTCGGTTCGCCGCGGCGGATAACACAGGCCTTGGCCGTCGTGCCGCCCATATCGAACGCGATGGCGGCTTCGAGATCGAGTATTTCGCACAGCGCCATGGTGCCGACGACACCGCCGGCAGGACCGGATTCCATCATCTGGATGCACTGGCGCCGTGCTATCTCGACATCGCAGAGTCCGCCGTTCGATTGCATGATCATGAGATTGCCGGAAAATTTATTGCCGCGCAGGCGCCGCTCAAGATCGCCCAGGTATCGGCTAACGTTCGGACCGACGTAGGCGTTGGCGACGACAGTGGAGGTGCGCTCGTATTCGCGGTACTCGCGCGACAGTTCGTGCGACACGCTGATAAAGAGGTTGGGGTCGCTCTCGCGCAGGATCTCGCGCATGCGGATCTCATGCCCGGGCGCGCGGTAGGAATGGAGAAACAGCACGGCGACCGCTTCGAAGCCTTCTTCGCGAATGATGCGCGCCACTTCACGTGCCTCCCGCTCATCGAGCGGCGTGCGCACCGCGCCGTCGGCAAGCATGCGCTCGGTAACCTCGAAGATGTCCTCCCGCGAGACGAGCGGCCGGTGCTTGCGGAAGCGCGGGTTAAAGGATTCGGGACGGTTGATGCGGCCGATCTCGTAGACATCGCGAAACCCCTTCGTGGTAACGAGCGCCGTCTTCGCGCCCTTGCGCTCAACGACCGCGTTGACCACGACCGTCGAACCGTGGATCAAGGACAGCACTTGATCGAGCGGCACGGCCGCTTTGGTTAAACCGTCCTCAACTCCTCGCGCCAACTCGGCCGGCGTTGAGAGCGCCTTGGCCAGCGACAACGAACCCTTGCCTTCGTCGAAGACAACCACATCCGTAAACGTTCCGCCGATATCGATGGCTACGCGCAATGTTTCCTCCTAGCTGGAAACTGGGGCAATGGAGTGTTAGAGTACTGGAGTATTGCGAAGAAACCCATTACTCCACTACTCCAACACTCCGTTTATTCATTTGATCACCCTGTCCGCCCGCGCCAGGACGCTTGGCGGAATTGTCAGGCCGATCTGCTTAGCCGCTTTCAGGTTGATGATGAATTCGAACTTCGTCGGCTGCTCCACGGGAAGGTCTGCAGGCTTCCTTCCTTTTAAAATTTTGTCCACATACGTAGCGGTGCGCCGGTCCATGTCGGCCTCGCTCACGCCGTAGGATATAAGCCCCCCGGCTTCCACGTACTCGCTCTGCGGATATATCGCCGGGAGCCGGCTTTTTACCGCGAGGTCTGCAATCTCTTTGCGGCGAGGAATGGCGACGCGGCCCGGCACCATCATAAGGACTGCGTCGGCCCGCCCCTTGCCTGCGGCTCGAAATGCGGTCTCAAGATCCTTGGAACTCAATACGTCCAGGTTTTGAAGCTTCACTCCGAAGGCCCCTGCGGCAAGTTCGACCTCTTTTAACGCTTGTGCGGTGCCCGGTTGGGTCGAAGTCTCGAAGACGGCCACGCGGGAGAGCTTAGGAACGATCTCCTTTAGAAGCTCCAGTTGTTTGCCTCTTATCTCCGGGGCAAGGGTGGACAGTCCAGTAACGTTTCCGCCCGGGCGCGCAAGGCTGGCGACAAATCCGTTGCCAACAGGATCGCTATCTTGCGACATGACAATAGGAATCGTAGAAGTTGCTTCCTTCACGGCACGGGTCGCCGTCGAACCAGCCGAGACAATGACGTCTACCTTGAGACGCACTAGCTCGGCCACGAGCGCGGGGTAGCGATTGACCCTGCCCTCCGCATATCGATACTCAATGACGATGTTTTTTCCCTCCACGTAGCCAAGCTCGCGCAGACCTTGTTGGAATGCCGCGGCGCGGACTGCCAACGGGGTACCACCTAGGTATCCTATCCGGGGGACTTTCGTTGGCTGCTGCGCCTCGGCGGGCAAGTAAAACGTAAAGAGCATGGCGCATAGCGCAAGAAAAAGAATTGCTTTGCTGACTACTGACCACGGGCTACAGACGACTGTCATCTGGTCACCTCTTGTCGGGACTGAGTGCTGGGCTTTTCCGTCTTCTTGACTCAGTCCTCGTTACTCAGTCCTTATAACTGCTCTTGTTTCTTGCTGACCTCTGACTTCTGACCTCTGATTTCTGTCATTTGATCACCTTGTCCGCCCTATTAAGGAATCGTAGCCGCCCCTTTTCCCCATGAGCGGAACCGGGGCTAGTCAACTTTCTTTGGAATCTGTCTAGGCGAAGCTCTCAGAATATTTCAAGCAGCCGCTACGCTGACTTTTAGCTTTAGCCCACCCTGATTGACGATGTCCTGGAGCGCGAGAGCCACAAAGCTCTGTTCCGAATGGCCCAGTATCTTGGCAAACTTCGCGGCGCGCTCAGGACTCACAAACTTACGACCCTTCTCTATGTCGCACAGATGCTGCTTAGAAATTCCGAGCTTCTCGGCAAAATCGACCTGAGACATCTCCTCAGCTTGGCGCATCGCTTCGATCATTCCGCCAAACGTTAACTCCCCGACCAGGCTTTCTAAAAACTGCATCGCATCACTTTTTTTCTTAGTACTCATGGGGGTGCACCTCTATGACTTTTACGATTTTCACTTCGCCTCCCGCAATCACGTATACCGCACGCCATCTTTTATTTAAGTAAATGGCCCTTTGTCCCGCGCGGTCGCCCTTGAGCGTATGGTCATGCCAACCCCGCACTTTTCGCACTTCTTCCAGACTATACTTCTCGATATCATCGACCCACTTCTGAAACTTAATGACTAAAGCTTTTGGCGTCTTCATCAGGTCTTTTTCTAGCGCCCGGATATCGACCTGTTTGATCATAAAATAGGGTACTGCCAATTGGTGTACTAGTCAACTCTCAGGCCCCAACCAACCACCGTTTTTACCGTTTAGTTAATCGGCAATCGCAAATCTAAATTTGGATCACTTGATCAGCCTTGTTCGCTCTCGCGAGCATCGCTTGCAAGGCGACAGTCCGCTGGTTATACTGCCGGTATGAAAACCGCAATCTCGATTCCCGACAAGCTATATGCCGACGCGGAGCGTTTCTCCCGTCGCCGTAAAAAGTCACGCAGCCGGCTATACGTAGAAGCAGTAGAAGAATATCTCGCGCGCCACGATCCCGACGCGATCACCGAGGCCATGAACCACGTATGCAAAACGGTTGATACTCGACCCGATCCCGCTATCTCAGCCGCGTCGAGACGCACACTCAAACGCGTCGAATGGTAGTCGCCCAAGGTCACGTGTACTGGGCCAATTTGCCGGAGCCGACAGGCTCCGGACCGGGATTTCGCAGGCCGGTCCTGGTGGTTCAAGGAGACGCCCTGAATCGGAGCCGGATCAGGACTGTGGTTTGTGTTCCTCTCACCAGCAATCTTCGATGGGCGGACGCTCCCGGCAACGTTCTCCTTTCGGCGCAGGCTAGCGGCCTTCCCAAGGATTCCGTTGCCAACGTCTCTCAGATCGTAACTCTCGACCGCGCTTTGCTCGTGCGGGAAGTTGCAAAGCTCTCCAAGCGACAGCTCGACTTGATTCTTGGCGGCATCGACATCGTTCTCGGCCGCTAGTATCGCGCATTGTAGATTTTGGATACTTCGCCGCGGTTCAGTACAGGTTTTAGATTTCCGATTGAAGCGGGAGCGAAATTCTATCCAAAGTCTCTTGTCCACGTTTTGTCTCCTTAATCGAAAATCCAAAATCGGCAATCGAAAATCTAAAACCTGTGGTGAGCGATGTTGAACCATTATTTGATCACCCGGTCCGCCCGCGCCAGGACGTTGGGCGGAATCGTGAGGCCGATCTGCTTCGCGGCTTTCAGGTTGATCACCAGTTCGAACTTCGTCGGCTGCTCCACGGGAAGATCGGCAGGTTTTCTGCCTTTCAGAATTTTATCAACGTAGATGGCCCCCCGTCTCCATAAATCGAGGTTGTTCGGGCCGTACGCCATCAGTCCTCCTGCATCCACAAATTCCCCAAATGGGTACATCGCCGGTATCCTGTTTCTTTGCGCGAGGTCCGCTAGCTGTTCACGCCGGGAGAGCGTGATGGGATCAGGCAGCACGATGAGCGCTTCGCTACGCTCTCGGGCCATCGCGCTGAAGAGTTCCTCGAAATCGTCGGCGCCTCGAAAATCTTCCACGATAAGTCTTATCCGCATCGCCGTGGCAGCGGCTTCGGTTTCATTCCATAACACGGTGTGCGTCGGAATCGTTAGATTCCTCAGCACGGCAATTCGAACGATCTTAGGGCGGATTTCTTTTAAAAGCTCGAGCCGTTTTCCGCTCAATTGCTCGGCGATGTTTGATAGACCTGTGATATTCCCGCCCGGCCGGGAGAGGCTGGCCACGAATCCAGCCCCAACAGGATCACCGACGCTGGTCATGACTATGGGAATCGTCTGAGTCGCTTGCTTGAGAGCAATGATCGCCGGGTTGCTCGAGGTGACAATAACATCCGGCTTAAGCCGGACCAATTCGGTCGCCAGGTTCGGCAATCGATCGAATGTTCCTTCTGCAGACCGGAACTCGATGACGAGATTCTTCCCTTCAACATATCCAAGCTCGCCAAGGCCTCGCCGTAACGCCTCTAATTGCCAGGCCACGGTGGTGGAAGTGAGAACCCCGATTCGTGGAACCTTCCCCGGCTGCTGCGCGGCAGCCAAGGCTCCACAGCCCACCAGTGCTGCGATGATTGAGATGAGCCTCAAAACGCTTTTCATAGCCCCGCCCTTCATTTTCAATTTTGCGAACCGGAGCAATCGAGCACTGGAGTATTGGAGTCTTGCAATTCGCCCACCCCCAACACCCCATGACTCCATCACTCCACTACTCCAATTCTGCTCGACTCCATCATTCCATGTGTCGTTACCCGCACCGGTGGTTCGATAGGTACTCGGCCAGCCACTTGTCCCAGGCGTTGTCGATCTCGTGGATAGCGCTCAACTGCGGATTCTCGCCTGCGCTGCTGTCAACGATGGCGACGATTCTGAGATCGACGCCGGCCAGGTGCGGGTCGGCGCAGAAATGATCGCGCATCATTGTCGTGCCTTCGTTTTCAAGCTCGGCGAGCGCCCGATCCGTCTCTTCCGCACCGGCTTTGAGCCGGCGCATCGCGGCGTAGACTTCGGTCATGAATCGTGCCTTTTTAGCACGGCTGCGCAATAAATCGGTGATCGCCTTTTTGACGTCACCGATAGCGGCATGGGGGTCTTCCCGCCCGTCATCCGAATTTTTCATTACGAGACACGCTTTGAGAGTAAGGGCTTTTTCGTACTCGAAAACTCTAGTTTAAGTCTTTGGGGCTTGTCAATGAACGACAACCGCGCGCATGCGACATATACGAACCTCTTTTTACTATAGTTGAAAGTTTTCTCCCTTTGCGCAACTGTTGGATCGCGTAGGGTGCGCTTTGCGCACCATCGAGCGAAACGGTGCGCCGAGCGCACCCTACGAACTTTTTTGGGTAAACTTCGTGATCTGTACTACTATCGTTGAAAAGTTTGTGTGGCTTGCGCAAATTTTCCGGCAGTCGAAGACTCTCGGATTCGGATATTCCTCCCGCCAAGGCGCAAAGCACGCCAAGTTCGGAGGGAAGAGATGAATTATTTTGGAGAAATTTTTTCACCGTTATTTTCCGACCTTTGCGGCCTTTGCGCCTTTGCGGGAGATAATCCGAGTTTGGGTTGCGGCTCTGCCGCGTTGGGCACTTCGTGGTGAATAGAAAAAGTCTAAACCGAGTACGACAGAGATCGATGATACCACCGGATGTCATGAGCACCCAAAAGGTCATCTCAGAAGCCAGCGTGCGATTCAAGTTGACACGACGCGCCGTTAGGGGATAGTCTCCACACCGCCAAGTGAGCGGGCCCCAGTGGTATCATCGAAGTTACCGGCCGCAGTTTTCAACCCTGGACTTGACAGCGGGTTGGGGAGGATGAGTTTGCAACTGTCCGGGCCGCACCCCCAAAAGAAATTCTTAGTTTCTTTTCAAAGGAGCTAGTTATGCTGTTACGATTGGCGGGGAAGTCTATCCGGGTCTTGGCGATCGCCGTTTTTTTTGCAGCCGTGCTTGCCCATTCCGGCGCTCTCGCGGCCGATAAATTACTTGCGCTCTATTCTGCCCGGGTGATGTCCCAATCCATGCCCTGGATCGCGCAAGAAGCCGGGCTCTTGAAGAAGTACGACCTCGATCTTCAACTTATTTACGTAGCCGCCGGCGCGCCCGCGTATGCCGCGCTAATAAGTGGTGATGTTGAGGTCGAGCTGGCGGGCGCTTCAGGATTCGTTCGTGCCATTGCCCAGGGGAATACTGAGGTTGCGTTTATAGCCGGGGTGAAAAACGTGTTAACCCATAGCATTTTGGCCAAGCCGGAATTCAAGAAACTTGAGGACCTGCGAGGCAAAAAGATCGGCGTCACACGCATCGGCAGCAACCCCCATTACTTTGCGATTCAAGCGCTGCGTCATTTCGGGCTTGAACCCAAAGATGTCACCTTCCTTCAGATCGGTGGAGCGCCGGAGACTTTTGCGGCACTGGTTTCCGGCAGTATTGACGCCGGTGTGTTGACCGCGCCGATGGACGCACAAGCAATTGCGTTGGGGTTCCACTATGTCGTGTACGGCCCTGATCTCCGTATCCCCTACGCGGCGACGAGCTTCGTGACCCGCCGCGCCGTAATCGCAAAGCGCCCGCAGGTTCTAGATCGTTTCCTGCGGGCCATGGCGGAAGCCGCGATGATTTTGCACACGGATAGGGAGTTTACTTATAAAGTGTTGGGAAAGCAGTTGCGCATCGACGACAGGAAAATCCTGGACGCGGCCTACAATTCCGAGATCAAGGTCTTGGAGCCCAGGTTGGTGATTAAGCCCGAAGCGCTCCAGGCGATACTAGACGAGATCTCGCCGGTCGAGCCACGGGCCAAAAAAATAATGCCTCAGGATCTCATCGATTCCCGTTTTCTCGACGAGATGGAAAAGGGCGGCTTTTTCGAGCAGCTGTGGTTAGGCAAGCGGTAAGGCAACGAGATAGTCTTACCGGGGAACTTCCCGGTAAGGATCGACGAGGTTTATAACTTTTCCGTGTTTGATCGCCTGACCACGCTCAACGTGCAGGTAGATCGAATCAGCCGGCTTCCGGATTGGTTGCGCCACCCTTTCAGACGCGCTCTTCGTATTGCGGTCATTCGTCCCTTATCCTCGCGCCAAGACGCCAAGTTCGCAAAGTGACAGGCCAGAGGTCCTGTCATCCCGAGCGAATACGAGGGATCTAAGAAAGATTTCTCTCTTCGTTCGAAATGACAATGCTCTTCCTTTGCGCCTTTGCGCGAAAAATCTTCCTTCGTAACCTTCATAACGCTATAGTTAAAATTTCTCCCTTTGCGCAACTGTTTGATCGCGTAGGGTGCGCCCCGGCGCACCATTGAGCGAAACGGTGCGCCGGGGCGCGCACCCTACGAACTTTTTTGGGTAAATTTCGTGATAACAATTGGCTTTTCTTTTTGGCTATTCAGGGTTTCCTGTGAAGAAGGATTCACCACAGAGACGCGGGTCGTGAGAAAAAATCCGTTCATGGTTCGACAGGCTCACCACGAACGGGACCGCGCAATATAAATTCAAGTACTTAGCCGTTCGTCCTGAGCGTGTCGAAGGGCGATCGGCTATTTTTTCTCACGACCGCGGAGTTCGCTG
>JBGPIK010000329.1:0-7673 GCA_041484845.1 Binatia bacterium
CACTTCACTTCGAGACGCGAAATCTGTCGTTGTTTCGATTTTAGAAAAACAGCCGACCAGGACGCTCGCGCTGTTCAGAGCCGTTTCAGCGGGTCAATTCTCGTTAGTAGACGTGGGTCAATTCTGGTTAGCGGCCACACAGTAGAAGCACTCCCTCCTTCAGTATCAAAAGATCCTGTTGATCCAGACTGGATTAGCCGCTTTTTTGAGAATTGCCAGGACATTGGAAATGAAGAAATGCAGTCGCTTTGGGCGAAGCTACTGGCAGGCGAGGTGGCCAAGCCCGGAACATTCTCACTTCGCACGCTCCGAGTAACAAGAGACCTTGCGAGGGAGGATGCTTTACTTTTTACCAACTTCTGCCGCTTTGTTTGGGTAATTATCGGCGTAGGGCTTACGCCGGTAATTCATGACCTCGAAGACAACTGTTTCGCAGAGACGGGGCTAGCTTATACATCGTTTCTGCATCTCGCGTCACTCGGCTTAATCGACTTCAACGAGCTTGCTGGCTTCAGTCTAAAAAATGCATCAACGATTCCGGCCTTTTACTATGGGTGGTCGCACGTGATATCAGTCGCTGATGGGAAGAAGGATCTTCAAATAGGGCGTGCGCTACTTACCAGCGCGGGAAAGGAACTTGCCCCGATCGCCGGTTCAGACGCGATGGAGAGCTATCACATATCTGTCATTGAGAAATGGAAGAAGGAAGGATGGACAGTGATCGACAAGCAGTCGAACTGAGGCAGCCGACGCCCAACCATCCATTCAACCCGGATGCGCCGAAGCCTATCGGGGGCCTGGTCTTCAATTTTGACGTTCGCTGTCTGGATCGGCTGAGATAAGGAAAGCAGCAGAGAAGCCCTCAGTATCTTACTTACGTTCTTACAAATTCTCCGTCACCCAATGACAGCGGGCGTAGCATAAAGTCGCCACGGCCACAGCGCTGCAGAGCGCCTCCGAACAAACGTCCATTTATCCTCATACACCGCGGGATTGGCAGCGTTTGGGAAATTCAATATTGATTGACAATTCCTCTCTAGGTAGACGATATTGTGTGCAGTTTCGTCTTTGAGGATTGACCTAATACACTGCCGCAATCGCGGCAGTAGACTTTATGGCCGCGCGTGGTAATTCGAGGAAACTAGTCTATGAGTACAGAGCTGATGCTTGAATCCAGTGAGCCGTCTCTCCTGATTATCGAGGAACGCACGAACAAGCAGGTTGTGGTTGGAGTCCCGCATCACGCACCCGCCGGCACAGCAACGTTGCCGTGTGCGGAACACGAAGACTCGGACGAGAATGCGGGGTTCCTCGGACGCTATGTCGCAGAGGAGCTTGATTGCTGCAGCATCATTTCCTGCAACTACGTGATAGACGTGAATAAGTTTTCCCATAGCGACTATGCGATGCAGATCGCAAGATGGAATCCGAAAGTTCTGATCGAGATTCACGGGCACGGAGGAAAGAAAGCGAAGTTCAACGTAGAGATATCTTCCGGTAGCGACGCCAATGACAGATACTCAAATCCGATGGCAACCAAGCTTACGGCAATTATTCAAGGTATGGATGACCTCAAACACCTGTCCATCTCTGGTGAATACTCGAAATTACGCTTTCAGGCCAGCCGGTCCGTAACTATTTCAGACGGCAGATGGGTCGCCTACCATATAGAACTTCCGCCGGAACTGCGGAAACCGTCTGATGCGCCAGGCGGAAAACCACCGGCTATCGGATATAAGTTCTGCGATGCGCTTATCAAGGTTATGAGGGAGATTCATGCATCCTGAAGTATCATATTTGGGCCTGGTCTTTAATTTTGACATCCGCTATCTGGATCGGCCGAGATAAGGAAAGCAGAAGAGAGAGGGACAATGGTCTCTGCTATTCCCCATTCCCTTGATCGGCGAGATGAGATTTTCCGATGGTTTGCCGGCGTTGGGACGAACGGTTTCGCCGGGGCTTGGGGATCCGGTGCCTAAGCTTGGTAGATTCTGAAAATCGGCTTATACTCCACGCAGATCGCCTTCTCTTTAAAATAGGTGGAGCCATGAAAGACGAACTGATTCATGCTGACCCATCGATCATGATGGGTAAACCGGTTGTTGCCGGCACCCGCATAACGGTGGAACTCATCCTTGAGAAACTGGCAGCCGGGGAGACGACGGAGCAAATTCTCGCCGCGCACCCACGGTTAACAATTGAGGGAATTCAGGCTGCGTTGGCTTTCGCGGCGCGTGTGCTCCGATCGGATCTTGTTTACCCCATACAAACCCCCGGGGTATGAATGTTTTCGCAGACGAAAGTGTGGACCATCCGATTGTAGTGCGTCTTCGAATGTATTAGGGGTGATCAAATCTCTTGTTGCTCCAGAAGGCAGTCTCATCAATCGTCGCATCTTTGCCGACAACGAAATCTATGAGTTGGAGCGCGAACGCTTGTTTGCGCGTTGCTGGCTTTATCTCGGCCATGAAAGCGAAGTCCCCCGCCCGGAGATTTCGTTACTACCTATATGGGAGAAGAGCCCGTCATTCTGTGGCGTGACTTAAGCGGGCGTCTTCGCGCTTTTCTAAACCTCTGTCGACATCGCGGAAACAGGGTGTGCCGTGCTGACCGCGGTAACGCCAAGCTTCTCACCTGCTCCTACCATGGTTGGACTTATAGCAGTGAAGGGAGACTCGCAATCGTGCCCATGGCTGAGGCCTTTCAGGGCCTTGACCGTGAGCAATGGGGCCTGATTCCGGTTGCTCATCTCGACAGCTATAAAGGGTTAATTTTTGCGACCTTCGACCCGAAAGCTCCCCCATTGCTGGAATATTTGGGCGACATGGCCTGGTACCTCGATATCCTATTGGATCGCAGAGAAGGCGGTACGGAAGTGAGCGGGCCGCATCGTTGGATTGTGGATGCCAACTGGAAAACGGCGGCGGAAAATTTTGGCGGCGATGGATATCACATAGCCAGCACCCACGGTTCCGCGCGCGACCTCGGAGTCGATACAACAACGAGCCAAACCAGAAAATGGAACAAAACGGAGCAAAGGGGTCAAATCCGCTTTTAGCTTTTTACGTGTCTTGTCCGATCGTGTGTACTATTGGGGCCTGGTCTTTAATTTCGACATTCGCTATCTGGATCTGCCGGAATAAGGAAAGCGGCAGAGAAGCCCTCGGTATCCTACCTTACACTTTTATAAATTCTCCGTCACCCAATAACAGCGGGCGTCGCATAAAGTCGCCACGGCCACTGCGCTCTTTAAGCCAGTAAAGACTCGGCCGGGATGGCTAAGTGTTTACGTAAAGAACGCATCATACCAACGGTGAGTTTTCTTTTCTTGTTGAGCACCTCCGATACGCGGCTCCGACCGCCCAGAATTTTAGCCAGGTCCGCTGGCTTGAGTCCAAGCTGTTCCATACGGAACTTAATGGCTTCAACCGGGTCGGGCGCTTCAATTTTGTAATGCTTCTGCTCATACGCTTCGACTAACGTGGCCAGCACGTCCAACCTGTCGCCCTTCGGGGTATTTGGTTTGGCATCCCAAAGTTCTTCGATTTCCTTAAGCGCCCTACGGTAGTCCCGTTCCGTCTTGATCGGTCTGATCGTCATGTCAAATCTCCTCGGCATTGATTTTGTCGTACGCGACGTGGGTCCCAATAAACCGGACATAAACAATTTGGAACTCGTACTTAACGGCCACAATCAACCGATAAGTGTTTCCCTTGATGTTGAATACAACACGGTCGTTACGAAGAATGCTGGCTGTTCGGTAATCGGTCTTGATATCCTGTGGGCCATTCCATCTCGCTTTCTTCGCTTCCGTATACCACGCCCTTAACGGCCTCTCGGCGTCCGGATGTTTCAGCCAAAACAATTTCAGACTTTTCACCGAGATAACCCGCATGATAAAGCATACCGTGTTCCCAATTTGGGAACAAGTCTAAAAGGCGTTCGACGAGAGGTTAGTTTTAAACAATCGTAATCTGTACAACGATCCATTATCCTCATACACTGCGGACTGGCAGCGTTTGCGATATTCAACACTGCTTGACAATTTCTCTGTAGGTAGACGATATTGTGTCCAGTTTCGTCTTTTTTGAGTTGAGAGAATTGACCTAATACACTGCCGCAATGGCGGCAGTAGAATTTATGGTTACGTGCTTCGATCTCTAGCTGGTCGAACTCCCATGTACGAGCCCAAAGCACATCCACCGATCCCTCGCCATCGATTCGTCAGGCGAGTCCTGCTCCACGCCGCGGCCGCGCTCGCCGTGTTGTTGCTCTCACTCATGCTCGGTATGGCGGGCTACGAGTACTTCGAACAACTCCCATGGCGCGATGCATTCTTGAATGCTGCAATGCTCATGGGCGGAATGGGGCCTGTAGACGCGCCCCTAACGGATGGAGGGAAGGTATTTGCTGGCATCTATGCACTCTACGCAGGCTTGGTATTCCTGGTCGCGGCGGGCCTCCTCTTCGCGCCGATCGTGCACCGTGTGATGCACAAGTTTCACTGGGAGCAAGACCGCTAGGTTCCGTATGTTGGCCCACCGTTTCCTGCTCCTTGGTCTTAGTGCGACATTACGAACGCTCATAGTTGAGGGTTAACGTGATCTCAGTGAAGGTGTTTGTGCGGCGAGTTATGCGCCGGACAGGTCCACAAACGAGAGGAGAAAACTTTTTTGCCTCGCCCTTCCGAACTTGCGAGGGTATTTAGTGAGTGGTTTTGTTAGTTCTGACGTTTTAGAAGGAGGAAAATTATGTTTCACCTGATTTGGTACATACTTATCGGTCTCGTCGCGGGAGTGATTGCTAAGTCAATTATGCACGTCCATCTGGTGCTACTTTGGACAATAGTGCTTGGCATCATCGGTTCGATCGTCGGCGGCGCTGTGACGCACATGTTTTCCCGGCCGAGACAAGGTATCCCATTTCACCCAGCGGGCCTCATCTTTTCGATCCTTGGATCCGTTCTCGTCTTGTATCTCAGCCACAAGCTGAATATTCGTTTTCCAAATTGATAGGACAAGTAGCCTACTGGGGCCTTGTCTTTAATTTTGCCATTCGCTATCTGGATCAGCGGGGATAGGGAACGCCGCAGAGAAGCCTTCCGCATCTTACTTACCTTTCGACAAATTCTCCGCCACCCAATAACAGCGGGCATAGCATAAAGTCGCGACGGCCACTGCGCTCTCTAGGCCACTAAAGATTCGGCTGGCTTGAATAATTTTACTCAACGTCCCTATCCCACCGCTCCGAGTTGCAAGCGTTGGCCCCAACGATGCTTGAGAATTTCGCGCAAGCCGGCCGACTCGCGGCTCTTTAGCGCCGGATCTTTTTGCAGCCAGGCCAAGGTTTCGTCGCGCGCGTCCATGAGAAGCTGGCGGTCTATCACGGAGATCGTTATAATATGACTTGTGATAGGTTCCTTCGCCGGCAGCGGAACTGAGGACATATTCAACGGTGCCGATACGCGAGCCGCCCGCAAGACGTGTCCAAAATCCCTGTGGCCGAACGCTCGGCGCAAGCTTGACCAACTCAACCGTGTGCGCGACCTTCTAGAGCTTGCGGTTCCGCCTGGAAATCGGCTCGAACGGCTACGGGGGAATCGAGTCGGTCAACACAGTATTCGAAACAATGATCAGTATCGCGTGTGCTTTCACTGGGAGAATGGATATGCGGATCAAGTCGAAATCGCGGACTACCACTAAGCGGCGTCCACACAGTGGCAAATCGTCACAGTTTCCTGTGGCGCGGCGGCTGCCTGCCAACAGGCCCCCGACGCGTCCTGGGGAGATGCTGCTCGAAGAGTTTCTCAAGCCCCTCGGAATCAGCCAGTCTGCCTTTGCGGTGCGTCTGGGGATCTCCTTTCCCCGCTTGAATGAAATTATCCGAGGCAAGCGCAGTGTCACATCTGATACAGCGCTGCGACTGGCGCACGTCCTTGGGATGTCGGCAGACTTTTGGCTTGGATTGCAACAGGATTGGGAGCTGTGGCATGCCTTGCGGAGTAAGAAAGCCGCAGCAATTGCTCGCCTTGAGCCCCTTCGTAACGTAAGCTGAAGCGAGGCCGAACCAACGCCTAGAGATTGACGCTCCTCGCGTCGCGCGACTCAGTCTTCAACGTTGAGCCCTGCTGTGGGCCCGTTCTTTAATTTTGACATTCCCAATCTAGGCTTCCGGGTCCAAGAAACTCCATCGTTAACGGTCCTTCGATATCGGATGTTTCTGGCAAGATAATTTTACTCAACGTCCCTACCCCACCGCTCCGAGTTGCAAGCGTTGGCCCCAACGATGCTTGAGAATTTCGCGCAAGCCGGCGGACTCGCGGCTTCGTAGCTCGGGATCTTTTTGCAGCCAGGCCAGGGATTCGTCGCGCGCGTCCATGAGTAACTGGCGGTCGCGAATAAGATTAGCGAGACGAAAATCGGCCAGGCCGGATTGGCGTGTTCCCAGGAACTCACCGGGGCCGCGCAAGGTAAGATCAGCTTCGGCGATTTTGAATCCGTCATGCTCCTTTTCCATCACGCGCAGGCGCTGCGCCGCGATGCTGCTGCCGCCGCCGCGATTGACTAATAGACAATGGCCGGGCGCCGCTCCGCGCCCTACCCGCCCGCGCAACTGGTGCAGTTGCGACAGGCCGAAGCGCTCGGCATGCTCGATGACGATCACCGTTGCATTGGGAATATCGATGCCGACTTCGATGACCGTGGTGGCGACCAGTACGCCGACCTTGCCGTCCCGAAAAGCGCGCATTACTTCGTCACGCTGGGCGGCCGCCATGCGCCCGTGCACGAGGGCGACACCGAAATCTTTGAAGGCACCCTGGCGCATTTTCTCCGCCATTTGGGTCGCATCACGCACCTGCTGCAGTTCCTCGGACGCTTCAACGAGAGGGTAGACGATAAAAACCTGGTGCCCGAGCCGCAACTCGCCGAGAACGCGCGCATAAACGTCGCGCCGTTCGCCCGCGCGAAAAATTTTGGTTTGAACCGGCGTTCGCCCGGGCGGCATCTCGTCGACGAACGAGACTTCCATGTCGCCGTAAAGTACCATGGCCATGCTGCGGGGAATCGGCGTGGCGCTCATGAGCAGCATGTGCGGCTGCGCACCCGCGACCGGGGAAAAACCCTCTTCGCCGATCAGGCGCTGGAGCGAGAGGCGCTGCATCACGCCGAAGCGGTGTTGTTCGTCGATCACACCCAACCCCATGCGCGGGACGCGAACGCCTTCCTGGATGAGTGCGTGCGTGCCGACGATAAAATGGATCTCGCCCCGTCCAACTCGATCCAAAAGCAATTTTTTTTCCCGCGCCGGCGTCGACGCCGTTAGTAACGCCGCTTGGATTCCCAATCCTTCGGCGAAACCGCGAAGATTGCGGTAATGTTGTTCGGCGAGCATTTCCGTGGGCGCCATCCACACGGACTGATAGCCGTTATCAATAATCCGCAACGATGCCATCCAGGCGACCATGGTTTTTCCTGAGCCCACGTCGCCTTGAACGAGGCGCTGCATCGGATGCGCGGACTCCATGTCGTTTCCGATTTCGCTGAGGACACGTTCCTGTGCGCCCGTAAGCTTGAAAGGCAACAATCGCCTCATGCGCGTTGGAAGGGTGTTGCGTGGACGATCGCAGGTAATGCCGGCGCAACGATTGCGCGCTGTTTTTCTCAGACCCAAGC
>JBGPIK010000330.1:0-7669 GCA_041484845.1 Binatia bacterium
AAATCCTCAGCCATCTGGGCCTGCCGACCCGCGCCCCGCCGAGGGCACCGGCGCAGCGATTCGATCTAACTGCGCAGAAAGTTGGTGCCAGGCTTTTGTTGTTTGCTTTTGGTTGAATCATTGACCAAAGACAAAAAACAAGAGAAAAAGGGGTCCGCTGTTAGCTCTTATGAAGCAGCTCTTCAATCCTCCGCGCCCTCCGATCGACTTTCCTCTGCACCGCCCCCTTGCCTTCATCCTTAAACATGCGGAACTCACTGACGAGGTCTTCTCCATCGTAACAACAATGAATCCGGCGGCTGCGGTACCCACTCGTTGTGATAACCAGTTAGTCACCGCACCGGTGACGGTGCCCGTGACAACCCCGCCGCCAGCTCCCATCGCGGCAGCTTTGATACTTCCGCATATAGCATACCCCGTTATGAATCCACCAACTGCGCCGCTGATAGCTCCATAGACGATTCCGGGCGTAAGAAAGGCTTGCCGGAATCGTCCGGCTTATCCAAAAGGCCTCGGCACGTGTAACAGCCGGAGTCTTGAGTCCCGGTGGTGAACCCGTATTGCATTTCGCACGTGCAGGCTTGTAGACTGGGTTTGGACCTGCTTACATTCTTGTCTCATCTCACTTTGAACGGACCGCGCAGAAACAGATGGCTGAACTCAAGATCGCTACCTGGAACGTCAATGGAATTCGCGCGCGTGAGGCGCAGTTTCTCGAATGGCTCGAACGCGAGCGGCCCGATGTCGTGTGCCTGCAGGAACTCAAGTCCACCGTAGAAAAGGTGCCCGCGTCTTTATGTGAATTGCAGGGATATCGCTGCTACTGGCACGGGGAACGGGCCTACTCGGGCGTCGGTCTCCACATCCGGCGCGACGCCTTTGTGGACGAGCCGCATTTTCTTCATCCTGCTTTTGACTTCGAAACGCGCATTGTGACTGCCCGGCTCGCCGATCTGGTCGTCGCTTCGGTTTATGTTCCCAACGGCGGGAAAGATTTCCCCGCGAAGATGAAATTTTTGGGCGAGATGGAGCGTTATGTCGGCGAAATGCACGCCAGTGGCGCGCGCGTCATTATTTGCGGCGACATCAATATTACGCGCACCGAACGCGATGTTCACCCGAAAGAGCGTAATCCGGCGCTGGTCGGGCAACGGCCGGAGGAGAGGGAAATCTTCGAGCGCATTCTGGCGCAGGGGTTGGTGGATGTTGGGCGCGCCCTCGATCCGGATAACGATAACCTTTTCACCTGGTGGGCGCCATGGCGCAAAATGCGCGAACGCAACATCGGTTGGCGGCTCGATTATATTCTCGCGAGCGAGTCATTAGCGATGAAAGCAGCCCGCTGCGCCGTTTATCGCGAGGTAGGAACCAGCGATCACGCCCCGGTAGTTGCGGTGTTCGATTTGAACGGGCAGCAGGTCGTGCTGAAGCAGCCCGTTGAGGTTCAGAAGCCATGAAGAAGAAGTCGCAATCACCAAATGCGGCAGATCCCGATTTAAGTCGCTTCGGAAGACTCGGGGAATATAACCGCAAGCGTCGTTTCGATGTGACACCCGAACCCGCCGGCAAAGTCGAAAGTGGGAAAAAAGTGACCTTGGAGTTTGTGGTTCAAAAGCACCGAGCGAGCCGGCTCCATTACGATTTTCGTTTGGAACACGATGGTGTCATGCTCTCCTGGGCCGTGCCGAAAGGGCCGTCACTCGATCCGTCAACAAAGAGACTCGCTATGGAGACGGAAGATCATCCCATCGAGTACAATCAATTCGAAGGCGTCATTCCGGAAGGGGAGTACGGGGCGGGAACCGTGATGATCTGGGACTATGGTACATGGGCGCCCGAGGTCGACGATGTCGATCACGCGCTTGCAAAGGGCGATCTCAAATTCACCCTCCACGGCAAAAAACTCAGCGGCTCGTGGGTGTTGGTGCGAACACGCCAGCGGCACTGGCTTTTAATCAAGCACCGCGACCAGGCCGCCTCTAGCGACGATATTACGGCTACGCAGCCGCGCTCCGCGGTCTCGCGGCGCACGCTTGCGAGCATCGCTCGCTCGGCAGGGGCGAGCGCAAAACAACTCGCCCAGGCCGAAGAGGCCGATCGCTTTTCTGCGGCACCCGCAGCGGCGGCCGACTGAAGAAACACGCGACCAGAAAAATAGATTACACCACTGAGACCCAGCGGCAGAGCCGCAACCAAACAGGAAAAGATATTGTTCACCACGAACGCACGAAGGTCACGAAGTTTACCCAAAAAAGTTCGTAGGGTGCGCCTTGGCGCACCGTTTCGCTTGATGGTGCGCAAGCGCACCCTACGCGATCTCGGACATCCCCATCTCTTTCCTCCCCCGCGCGGAGACTGTGTCACAATGTCGAAAACGACAGTTTGTCATCCCGAACGAATGTGAGGGATCTTAGATTTCTCACTGCGTTCGAAATGACACGAGGTCGGTATATACGACCTTTTCTGTATTGCGACACAGTCTCGCGACTCGGGGGAGGATGAAGGAGGGGGAAATTCGAGTTTCGGAAGTGCGTTTTGGTAAGAGAGGGTCTATATGCTTGTTGTGATCTCGTCGAATGCCGTTGTCGCCTCGCGCATCTCTTCTGCGGTCGTCAGCAGGCCGACGCTCAGGCGCACTGTTCCATTAGGAAACGTACCGAGGTGTTTGTGCGCGTAGGGGGCACAATGAAGACCGGCACGGACGGCGATATCGAACTGCTCATCGAGAATCGCGGCCATTTCGGTCGGCGCGAATCCGGCGAGGTTGATCCCCACAAGGCCGACGCGACCTTCACCACGCTGCTCTGCAATGACCTGGTCGGCGCCGTACCATGAATAGCGGGCCGGATCCTTGAGCGCCGTGTAAAACGTCGTGACCATTTTCCGCTCGTGCGTCAAGATCGATTCGACGCCGCGCTCCAATAGAATTTTCACTCCTTCGCGCAACCCTGCGATACCGAAGATGTTGGGGGTTCCTCCTTCGAGGCGGTGCGGAAACTCTTCGGGCTGGACCGGAGAAGAAGAATCGCCGCCGGTACCGCCTTCGCGCCAGGGCGCAATGACAACGCGGTCGCCAACGACCAGCCCGCCGGTTCCGGTTGGTCCTAACAAAGCCTTGTGCCCGGTGAAAGCGAGAAGATCGATGGCGTTGTTCTCTACATCGATCGGTACAATGCCGGCGCTTTGCGACGCGTCAACCAGCAGCAGGGCGCCGCGCTCGCGTGCGATCCTGCCGAAGGCTGCCACCGGCTGAATGGTCCCGGTAACGTTCGATGCATGAGTAACCGCAACGAGCCGCGTTTGCGGCGTGAAGGCCCGCGCGACATCATCGGGATCGATCAAGTGGTCGCCATTGGCCGGCAATCGAGTGAGCGTTATGACGCCGTCTTTCTCCATCTGGTTCAGCGGGCGTGAGATGGAATTGTGCTCTAGAACCGAGGTGATGACATGGTCGCCGTGGCGCACCACGCCTTTGATCGCCATGTTGAGAGCATCGGTGGCGTTGAGTGTGAAGACGATCCGTTCAGGGCGCGGGCAACCGAAGAGTTGCGCGAGCGAACGCCGGGTCGCCTCGATCATGGCTTCGGCTGCGACGGCGCGCCGGTGGCCGCTACGGCCGGGATTGGCGGCTGAGGAACGCACGAAAGCGTCCATGCCGCCAAGGACAGCCTCCGGTTTGGGAAAGGATGTTGCCGCGTTGTCGAGATAAATCATAAGAATTCTCTTCCGTGTTGATTTACGCGCCCACGTACCGTGAATAAAGCGACTTGGCAACCGCTAGATCATAAGTCCCGCTGATAATCGCGCGGCCGTTCGCAAAAATGGTGAGCTGATAATTGTCGATGTTGGCGCGCAGAAGAAAGCGGTTTTTCTCAAGAGATCCAAGCGGCGCCAGCCGGCGGGCGAGGGCGTCAAGGTTCACGCGGGTACCCGCGCGTTGGCAGATTTGTACCGAATTGCGGCCGCAAAGCGTGGTCGCCTCGGCGCCGCGCACGCCGTCGAGATATTCAAATTTGTGCTGAGCGCAGCAGGGGCATTTAGGATCCCGCGCCGGCAAGTCGAATCCGTCGCGCCGATTTTCCCAGAGATCGATCGCGGTGATCCGCCGGTTAATTTTATCGCGTCGACCGGCGAGGATCTTGAGAGCTTCCGCGGCTTGCATGGAAGCGATCGTCCCGACGATTGGGCCTATTACACCTGCGGTATCACAAGTCGGAGAAAAACCGGCTGGCGGCGCGCTTTCGAAAACGCACTGCAGGCATGCCGTCTCGCCCGGCAGAATCGGGAAGGTCAAGCCGTAGGATCCCACGCACGCTCCATATATCCACGGAGTGCCGGTCTTGACCGCGTAATCATTGATCAAATATCGAACGTCGAAATTGTCACTGGCATCGACGATCAGGTCGAAGCCTTTGAGCAACCGCTCAATCGTCGAAGCGTTGACATCTTCGACGACGCCTTCGAGTTGCACCAGAGAATTAGCGGCGCGCAGCTTTTTTTCCGCGGCCACCGCTTTCGGGACGAGATTGCGCACATCGTCTTCGTCGAACAAGATTTGCCGCTGCAAATTACTTTCCTCGATGAAATCTCGGTCAATGATGCGGAGAGCCCCAACCCCCGCGCGTACTAAGAGAGATGCCTGCACGGTGCCTAAAGCGCCGCAGCCGACCAGCGCGACGCGCGAGGCCATGATGCGCGCTTGGCCTTCTTTGCCGATTCCGTCGAACAAGATCTGCCGGGAGTACCTGGCTGGAATCTCTCTTTGCTCAATTGTTTCTGCCTTGTTGTTGTCAATCACAATGCTCCTCCGTGTGGCGCTTACTCAGCGCAAAAAAAAACCTCTTCGAGACGCGTCGAAGAGGTTAGCTATAAACTTCTTCGCTTTCGTCTCATCTCTCGGGTTTGGCCCCGCAAGAGTTGGCACCGAGTATCCCTTTTGGGGACCGGTTGCCGTGGGTTCACAGGGCTTGTCCCTCCCCCACTCTTGATAAGATAGAAGCGCTTATTTCAGAGGAAGTGCGTCGCACTCCTCCGTCAACAAATTTGAGCGCAAGCTAACATGCAAATGGCGGAGAGTCAATCGCATACCTGGCATACCCATTTCGCCAGCCCTAACTTCTTCTTGGCCCCCTGCCTTGCGCCATTTCCGGCCGGCCTCTTAATCAAAGTAGATGGACCTGTAGCAAAAAACCGCCATGGTGGAAATTTCCTTCATACGAACCACGATCGTGACAGGAACGTTTTGTCAGCCTACGTCGTTCTAACGAACTCACAGAGATCGACCGCAGTAGATTTACTTGTGGCACATAACTTGATGAAAGAAAGAGCCATGACTCACATTTGCAAACATTGTGACGAAATCATACTAGGTAACGCCTATCACGTCACCAGCGAGGAAGACGGCATCGCTTTGCTGGACATGGTAGTGTGCGCCGAATGCGCGGCCGAGGCCAAGAGGCTCCAACTTCACACCCGGGAAATCACAGACGAGTACATCGAGGCGCTATACTTAGACAAACAAAGACACCGTTCCCGACTCTGCGTTTGATCGGTCGCAGCCGGAAATCAGATTCGCAGTGAGTGGCAACGCGGGTGTATTTGGGCGTCCGCTGGAATTGTCACGCAGGGGAGCAGTTGTCTGAGGGGAGAGGATCCAATCCAGTCTAGCAACCGACTCGGCCATCAAATTTCATAAACATAAACCCCGTTCACTTCGTCGGTCGGCATAACGCGCAGATTCGGAGGAACGTTGTAAATTTTGCTGTAGGGCGGCACGGATTTAGTTAGCCAGACGTTACCGCCGATGATCGAGTGATGGCCTACTGTGGTTTCCCCGCCTAAAATAGTTGCTTGCGCATAGATGGTCACATTGTCTTCGATATTCGGATGACGTTTTACGCCCTTGATAGGCTGGCCGTTTTCATCGCTCGGGAAACTCAACGCTCCCAACGTGACGCCCTGATAGAGTTTGACGCGATTGCCGATCACCGTGGTCTCGCCGATGACCACGCCCGTGCCATGATCAATGAAAAATCCTTCGCCGATTCTCGCCCCAGGATGGATATCGATGCCGGTATTGGAGTGAGCTCGCTCCGACATCATGCGGGGGAGAAACGGGACCGCGCTGGAATAAAGCGAATGTGCGATTCGATGCGTCGCGATGGCTTCCACAAACGGATAACTGATGACTACTTCCGCAACCGATTGTGCCGCGGGGTCGCCTTCGTAAGCCGCTTGAAGGTCCGCCATCAGCATATGATGAATCTCCGGCAAATCCTGCACCAACTTTCGCACGGCGGCGAAAGCTCTTTCAGCGCCGTCGCTGTCTAGATTTGTTTTGTCTTCCTTGCCGAAGCAACCAGCATTCTCGATGAGACCAAAGAGCGATCTCGCCGCGGAGCGCATCTTCTTTTCCACGAAGGCATCGATGGACACTCGGTCGATAGTTTCTCGACTGTAACAGCCGGGGAAAAGGCTTTCTAAGAGGGAATCCAAGACCGCATACACCTCATTGCGGGTGGACATTCCGATCTTCCCGGCAATAGAACACAAAAAGCAGGTGTCGTGCAGTCGCCTATCCAACTGGCCGGCAACGTTGGCGAGGTCTTTTGCCAACCATTCTTCGAATACTTTTTTTGTTGTGGTCATAAAAGGTTCCCGATTTGTCGGCTCAGCGGTGGCTGTTCGTGACATGCTTCACCCGCAAAGACAATCCACAAATCGAGTCAGTTCGTAGCTGCAGCAGGGTATGCGCCCGATAACGAGTCTGCGGGATTCGCGGAATGCCCGGCAACAAATCAACTGTCCGATCACGCTTTGGCCGTTTCGATCCCTTCAAACATCCCTTCGAAGAGAATGGAACTAAGGTAGCGCTCACCGGAATCCGGTAAAATCGTTACGATTACGTTATTTTTAAACTCGGGTAGCTTAGCTAAGCGACAGGCGACCGCAGCTGCGGCGCCGCAAGAAATACCCGACAGAATTCCTTCTTCCCGTGTCAGTCGCCGCGCATATTCCATCGCTTCGGCATCTGTGACTTGCTCAACTCGATCCACCAACGACAAATCAAGAACCTCTGGCACAAATCCTGCTCCGAGCCCTTGAATCTTGTGCGGCGCGGGTTTGAGTTCCTGCCCGGCTAGCTTCTGCGCGATGACCGGGCTATTGGCTGGCTCGATCCCAACCGAAATTATCTTTTTGCCTTTCGTATGCTTGATGTAACGTGAAACGCCGGTAATCGTTCCGCCGGTTCCTATACCGGACACCAATACGTCAACGGCGCCGTCAGTATCGTCCCAGATCTCAGGTCCGGTGGTCTGTTCGTGAATCGCCGGGTTGGCGGGATTTTTAAACTGTTGCAGCAGCACGTAACGGCTAGGGTCGGAAGCTACGATCTCTTCGGCTTTCTTGATCGCCCCGTTCATGCCTTTAGCCCCTTCGGTAAGCACGAGTTTTGCGCCAAACGCTACCAGCAACTTGCGCCGCTCAATGCTCATTGTTTCCGGCATGGTCAAGGTAAGAGGGTAACCGCGGGAGGCGGCCACAAAAGCCAGCGAGATTCCGGTATTTCCGCTGGTCGGTTCGACTAATTCTTTGCCGCGAGTGAGTATTCCTCTCTTCTCCGCGTCCCAAATCATTGCGGCGCCGATTCGGCATTTAACCGAGTACG
>JBGPIK010000331.1:0-7655 GCA_041484845.1 Binatia bacterium
AAGGAACCCGGTCCCGCTGCCAGCGTGATAGCGAGGGCATGATGATCGTCGCGCTCATTCCCGCTGGGACTTTTTTTGCCGGACGGAAATCGAGTCAACGCGGCGCTGCGGGCTTTTGCCGTCGCGATCGCAATCGAATAAAGCTCCGCTTCGTCCGAGCGCCCAAATGCGAGCATGTGTCCACCATCATCCACAACACTCACGCTGGCTGCAACGCCAAGATTCTTAGCCTTATCCAATGCCCCCTGGAGAATCGTCATGGCCCCCTCCTGCGTGAGTTTGATGGTCGATTTGGTTTTCATGCATTCTATCCTTCCTGATTCCTCAAAAGTGCTTGGCCACGATGCGAACGTCTATTACACAAGAATAGTCATCGTGCAAACCATTTTATAACGATTGCCGACATTCACCGCGTTTTCTCAAGCGTGCGATCAAAGGGAGCAAATCTTTGGCACGTCTGACAAGAGCTGCGCCCACTTTGCCCTTATCATCGAAGATTTCCGAAGGATTAGCCGTCTCGCAACCGGGCATCGCGACTGGCCTCAGGTTTGCTGTAGAGGAATCATCGCTGGAGTTAGCGATGGACTTTACAGTGCGCAAACTTTTCAAATTGCCAGAAGGATCTGCCCATGACCAAGAAAATTCTAATAATAGAAGACCAGGAGCAACTGCGCTCTATGATAGTTCTTACCTTACGTTACATGGATTATGAGCCACTGGAAGCTGAAGATGGATATGCGGGAATACAAACAAGCCTAGCAGAACATCCCGATCTGGTCCTGTTGGATCTTGGTCTCCCCGGCCTGAGTGGGATCGATACGGCAAAGAAAATCAAAGGGAATCCACAAACACGACAGATTCCAATCGTTGCGCTTACGGGCTGGGAACCCAGGCGATTTGAAGCAAAAGCACGACAAGCAGGAATGGCGGCCTATCTCCAGAAGCCCGTTTCCCTAGCTACCATCATAGAGCGAATTGAAAGTCTTACTCGTCCAAACACATTGCAGCTTTCACCATCTGTTTTAGGCCAGGCTCAGAGTTTAGAGAAGGTTCTTTCGTGAGGTAAGGGTATGGATAGGAAATTGGTCGAGTCTTTTGGACGTCTACTCCGCAATCAGCGCAAAGATTTTCTAGAAAAGTTCAGACGAGCTGAAGAAGATCTTGGCGTCATAGCCGAAGATCGCGAGAGCGAACTCGAGGAACGCGCGCAAGAGGAACGCTCCGCTCGATTGTTGGCGTCATTGGACGATCGGACAGTACGCGCCGTACGGGAGATTGATGCCGCGCTTCAGCGCCTAGTTGACGGAAAATACGGTATTTGTGAAACGTGCGGCAAAAGAATCCGGGCCGCCCGTCTTCGTGTCGTTCCGGCCACCCGTTTCTGCAAGCATTGCTCGGATCGAAAAGAGACAAAAAGATCGAGTTCAACCGCTGCGGGTTTGATTCCCAGCAGCTTGCTGCGCAATGAGCTATTCCAGACCTCTTAGAGTCCGTCATTCCCGAACGTTTCTATCGGGAATCCAGGCGAGACCGAACCTGGACCCCCGATTAAAACATTCGGGGGTGACGCCGTTGGGATAACATCTCACCGCTATGTTCCGATACCCCGTCAGCTTGCTGCGGGGTAGTTCATTTGAGGAGCGCCCCTCCGAGGAAATGCCTCTGGAAGCGGCTCTGTCTTGATAAGTGCCCTACGGCAAAGAAACCGGGAGGCGTGGAAGCTTGGATGCCGATCTCTAGTTCTTTAATTGCGCAATCCGAAATCCCGGTGACAGGCCAGAGATCAGACATCAGAAGTCAGACGTCAGAAAAGAGCAAGCGAGCAGATTCTGAATTTGCTGATCTCTGACCTCTGACCTCTGTATTCTATTGCCCTCACGCCTTACGCGTTAGTGCTGAGGACTGAGTACCGACTACAGACAACGGACCACTGACCACTGATGCTGATCTCTGACTTCTGACCTCTGTTTTTCTCCCTGCTCCCTGCTCCCTGTTTCTTCCTGACCTCTGATCTCTGATCTCTGACCTCTTCCCCTTAGCGCTTCGCCCTACCCTCGGCGTCCCACTCTGACGATGTAAACTTTTATTGTTGGATAGAAGCTGCTAGATGACTGAAAATTGTATTTAAATCCGGCGGAGCACAAGAACCGGCGTCTACTGATAGAAAGTGAAGGAGGTGCCAGCATGTTGCTCTTAACCAATGACGACGTCGAACAAGTTTTAAATATGGCCGACTGCGTGGCGGTCCTGCGCCGTTTTTTCACTGAGGACGCCAGTGGCCGCACCCTCACGCGCCCGCGCACGGAAAGCTGGCTGCCCCACGAGCGGAGCGAGACATTTTACCAGTGCAAAACCATGGAAGGCGGCGTTCCTTACCTTGGCAAGTACGTGATCCGGATTGATTCCAACGTCACTAAAGAAAATCGCAAGGGCAACTTGAGCCGCACCGAGCACCTTCCTCTCGCGAACGGCCACTGGATGGGGATGCTGCTTGTCTTCTCCACCCAATCGGGAGAGTTGCTCGGCTGGATGCCGGACGGTTTTCTCCAGCGCACTCGCGTGGGCGCGCTGTATGGTCTCGCCGCTGACTACTTGGCGCGCTCCGATTCCCTGGAGGTTGGATTGATCGGCTCGGGCTGGCAGGCCGGAGGGCAAATTCTCGGCCTGAGTTGTGTCCGAGAAATCAAAAAGGTTCGGGTTTATAGTTCGAATCGCCAAAATCGGGTTCGGTTTGCCGGCGAGTTGGAACAAAGCCTGGGGATCGAAGTGAAACCTGTCGATCAGGCTCGCGACGCGATTTCCACCGCGGATATCATTGCCTTGGCTACCAACGCCAACCAGAAAGTCATTGAGGCCGCGTGGGTTCAAGCCGGGCAGCACGTAAACTCGGTGCGTTTTCTTGAACTCGACCCTCTGCTGTACGAAAAATGCGATCGAGTGGTGGTGAACAGGACAGAGCCGTGGATCCGCAACTACCATCTAGGTGAAATGGGTCTGCCGGATGTTACACATGCGAAACCGCCGCCCCCTCCTTCGGACCGCGCTGTCGAGGCGCGAGAATTTTTCGCCGGGCGGCTCAAGAGAGCCGGACCTAGGGAGATCACGTTATTTCCCAACGAAGCAAGCAATTACCAGTTGGGTGGCCAGTTCGCCGCCGTCGCGGGTTTTGTGCTGGACCAGGCACGCGAAAAAGGATTAGGCCGCGAGCTGCCGGAGGATTGGTTTTCTCAAATGCTACCCCCGTGACGCAACAGCCAGCTCGAATGATTCACGCATGAGGGCGATCGAGAGGCAAGCCCTCCAGAGCTAGGCCATGGGCCTGTGCGTCTCCGCATAGAGCATGGAGCATGGGGCAAAGGGCAAGCCGCGTTAGGCGTAAGGGGTAAGGCGTTAGGGGCGGGTAGGGGATTGCGAATTGCGGAATCATTCAGTGGTCAGTGGTCCGTTGTCTGTAGTCGGTACTCGCGCCTCGTTACTCAGCTCCCTATGTCAGGATAGATGTCGCATTCGGGAATGACGGACTCCAAGAGGTCTGGAATAGCTCATTACGCAGCAAGCTGCTGGGAATCAAACCCGCAGCGGTTGAAAATTACTAACGTTGAGAGTTTTCTCCCTTTGCGCAACTTTTAGATCACGTAGGGTGCGCTTTGCGCACCATTGAGCGAAACGGTGCGCCGGGGCGCACCCTACGAACTCGTTTAATCGTTGTGGGTTAATTTTCCACAGCTTGCTGCGGTGCGAATCAGGGGTAGGATGGGTTGAGCCCTTCGGCTCTGCTCAGGATAAACTCCGCGAAACCCATCGTTCTAAGCGGTGGATTTCGGCGCTGTGCGCCTCTACCCATCCTACGTTTTCTTGCTCTTTGCATTTCGTCTGACGTCTGCTTTCTACTGCCCCTTACGTCTAACGCCTAACGCTTTTCGTCTGACCTCTGTCGCCTAGCGACATAGCGCAAGGCGCGCCACTCTTGCTGTTTGCGCTTTGCAGGCTATGCGCGGGATCTCCGCATACAACGCTCCAGAGCGCCCGGGTTCCAAGTTTGCTGCGGCCTCAATCAGAGCGGCCGAGGCAATCCTCAGCGGCCTCGTCGGGCGCGCCGAAACTGAGCTGCGGGTGTCCAAAAGACGGGGTGTTCAGGTACTTATTCTTCTTTATGGCCGAGCCAAGCAAAGGATGTTTGAGGACGAACGAAATCAGTTCCCGGTGCCAATCAAACCGCAATTTTCTTGAGGCCACGGCTAAAATACCGTCGGAGCGGACGATGCGAAAAATACGGTCCATATCTGCGTCGGAAAGTCTTTCTGAGATTCGCCTGAAAAGCGCTCCGGCCCGGATCTCGGCCCCTAAGGTTTGCCACCATTTTCTCTCGTAGCGCGCGAGAAAGGTCGCGCTATAGTCGGAACGGGCAAAAGCCAGCTCCACGGCGTGGGCCGCCGAATGAGCCGAGCATATGCCATAATATATGCCGCCTCCGGTCGTGGGTTTAGTCTGACCCGCCGCATCGCCGACGGCGAGAGCGCGGTGGGCGTAGCTGCGCGGAACGGGCCCGATCGGAATGACCCACGAGCGAATAGGAAAATCGGTTGATTCCAAACGACCGTTTCTCATTAACGTTTCCAATAACTTGCGCAAATAGGGCAGCGCCGCAATCTTGCCCGAGACGCCAATCCTGGCTAGCCGCTGATTTTCTTTCTGAAATGGAACGATCCAGGCAAATGAACCTGGCGCAATTCGCGAACCGACGAAGACTTCAGTTTCCGCAACGCCGTGAACCGGCACTTCAACTTGGGCTGTCTTGAGAAAGTTTTTCGGTCTTCCCATCCCGAGGGCGCTTTGAAATCGATAACGTGGGCCGCCCGCCAGAATCACCATCCTGGCTTCGACTCTTCTTCGTATCCTGAGATTGCCTCGCGAATGGCTGTTGCTCTCCTCGACCAGAGCGATCACTTTATCTTGCCGGACCGTTATATCGACGACCCGTGCGCCCAGGTGAATCTGCGCGCCCGCAACCTCGGCTCGGTGCGCAATGGTGCAGTCCAATGCCGCGCGATCTACAATCCAGGCCAGCGGCTGGGGCAAGGAGACGCGAAATTCCAGATCTGATGGAGAAGTAAATTTGACCGCCTTGACCGCTTCGAGCCGAAGGCTGTTGGGGAGCGCAAGCGCGTCGAAAGCCTCGGCTCCAATCACTCCCGTGCAGTCAACCGGTTGCCCGATGACGGGATGCTCTTCGAAAAGCTGGACGTCAAAACCTTTTTCGGCCAACAAGGCTGCGGTGAAACAACCGGCCGGCCCACCTCCGACAATGACGACATCATGCATGAGAAATACTTACAACGATCCGCGAAGACCGACATTTTCCTTTTTGTGGAAATTGAAAAGTGTTTTTTGACTTTAAGTTGAAGCGAGTGATAAATCAAGCGAAATAGCCAAGCGCCGAGATACAGAGGTCAGAGGTCAGACGTCAGAAAATCTTTCAAATCCACAATTCGAAATTTCGAAATCCGAAATTCCCCCCGCCCCTAACGCCTCACGTGTTAGTGCTGAGTGCTGAGAACGAGTACTGAGTATACCGCGCCGGAATCCCCCACCTCTTTCCTCCCCCGCAAGCGGGGGAGGAGTAAGGAGGGGGCTGCTGACCTCTGACCTCTGACTTCTGATCTCTGACCTCTAACCTCCGACCCCTAGTCCTAAAACTTATCCCCTCTAACTTCCCAGCTTGCGCGGAACGTGATCCAGAAAGATAGCATGATCAGCCTGAGGTCGAGCCAAAAACTTTGCCGCTGGATGTACAGACGGTCATACCTGAACTTATTGCGGCGTGGAATATCTCTCGGCGCATAGATCTGGGCGACGCCCGTCAGCCCCGGTAGGACTTGATGTCTGAACGCATATCCCGGAATGTCTTCCATCGGCACAAGCTCGCCGTTGCTGTTGACCTCGATCTCCTCGGGCATCAGCGCTCTGGGCCCGACAAAACTCATTTCTCCTACGAGGATATTCCACAGTTGAGGAAGTTCATCCATGGCCGTTGCGCGCAGGAGGCGGCCGACTTTAGTTATACGTGAATCTTGGTCCTTCGCCTGAAGTTTCTCGTCCGCGCTAGGCACCATCGAGCGAAATTTCCAGCTTTTGAACTGCCGTCCGTACTGCCCTACCCGCCGCTGTCCATAAAACACCGGGCCACCGTCTTCAAGTTTGACGGCGATTGAGAACAGGATCCAAAACGGAGAAGAGAGCAGCAGACCAAAACCTGACAGGAAGATGTCGAAAGACCGCTTCGCGATAAATCCGTAAGGCGTGAGGCGCGAGGCGTGAGGCGCAACGGAATCAGAGGCCGGTGCGGAATTTTCCCCGGCTAACGATAAAGACTTAGGACGCAACCCACTCTTTGGAATCGTCATATCATCCAACCATTGTTTTTAGTCCTGCTCTCATTTTCGTTTTCCCAGTTTGCCTCGTCTCTTTACGCCATAGCTGAGTAACGAGGAACGAATACCGACTACAGACCACGGACCACGGACAACTGACCTCTGACGTCTGATCTCTGACCTCTTTGCTCTTTGCCCCTGACGCCTCACGCCTAACGCCTTACGTCTTTCCTCTTTCCCCTTTGCGCTTCGCGCTTTGCTCCTCACGCCTTACGCCTCACGTTTCACGCCTTACCGTTTTTCATGTCGAATCAGACCGCTTAGCATTTTGTCAACCCGCTGCATTTTGTTTTCTAACTCTTTCACGTCTCGATCTCCCAAATATCCGAGACGGATAGCGATCTCGATTTGCGTGTCCAATTCACTCAAAGATCCCTGCGCCATATGAAGATAGTTGACGAACTCCTTCTTGGTTTGCCTGGCGGCTCCCTCGGCGATGTTACTGGGAATACTCATTGCTGCGCGCCTCATCTGATCGGTTAAGCTATACATCTCTTTGGCGGGAAAGGAATTCGTTATTTGATAAAGGTCAATCACCAAGTCCATCGACAACTTCCATACGTCCAATTTTTTATGCGGCTTTTCCATCGCTGTATACCTCCTTGTTGTTCTCCCGTCATCGCATCTACCCTCATCTCCTCCCACCTCACGCCCCACGTCTATTACGCATTGCTCCCTGCCCCTCACGCCTCACGCCTAACGCCTTACGTCTTCGCTCTTTCCCCTTTGCGCTTTGCTCCTCACGCCTCACGCCTAACGCCTTACGTCTTTCGTGCCATTTCACAGAACAGTTCGTAATACGCTCGCACCCCGATTTTGCGGTCAAAATGGAGCGCCGCCTTTCTGGCGTTCTCACCCATGCGCCGCGCCAGCGCTTGGTCCCGATACAAGACAAGAATTTTTTCCGCGAGCACTTCCGCGTTTTCCGGCTCCGCGATAAGACCGCAGTCATATTCTTGGGTGATCGCAGCCACTTCGCAATTGCCTTCCACCGCAGCGACATAGGGACGGCCCGCCGCAAGAATGCCGTAAAGCTTGCTCGGGACAATAATCCCGGCAAGCCCGCGTTTGAGAGAGACCACGAAAACGTCGGCGCTGGCAAATGACTCTCCCAGATTCTCTTTCGGTTGGAACGGCAGGAAGCGCACGTTGTCGAGTCCTAAAACTTTCGCCTCCTCGATCAGGGCGGCTTTTTTAACACCGTCGCCGACAAAAACAATTTCA
>JBGPIK010000332.1:0-7652 GCA_041484845.1 Binatia bacterium
CTTCGAGGCGATCCCGGAGAGAGGAATTCCGCCCGCGGTCATGCGCGCGGCGAAAGGCTTGGCGATCCTTACCGTTACCAAAGCCGGATTCATCGGCAGCGGGAGGGGCGGCTCTGGAGTTGTCGTGGCGCGAACCGGAAACGGTTGGAGCGGTCCCTCGGCAATCGGTACGGGAGGGCTGGGAGTCGGCTTTCAGGCCGGGGTTGAGATCTCCGAGCTGGTGATTGTCCTTAACACTCCCGCGGCAGTCGATGCGTTCGCGAAAGGGGGCAACGTCACCCTTGGTGGCGCCCTGGGCGCAGCGGCGGGCCCCGTCGGACGTAGCGCAGAGGGCGGTGTGTCCTTACAGGCGGCAATGTATAGTTACAGCCGCACCCAGGGACTTTTCGCCGGAATTTCTCTGGAGGGTACGGTCATCGGCACCCGCGACCAGGTCAACGAAGCGTATTACGGTAAGCCGGTTGAGGCAAGAGACGTTCTTGCGGGCAAGGTACGGCCGCCCGCCAGTGCACAGAGATTACTGGCCGTCCTGGCGAAATACTGACAGCCCGTTCAAAAAAGGCTCATCATTATAAGATTATAAGAAGGGATGAGGGCGGAGGGCGAAAGGATGAATTTTTTCATCCCTCATGATAAGAAAGAGAATAAAGAATCAACAAGGGCGACCGGGGGGGCCTTTACGGCCCCCTGGTCGCCCTTCTACGCTTCCCACCCGAACGAGAATGGGGGTTTTTGCTTAGTCCCTCATCCTTGCTAGTACGCGCGCCTTGCATCCGAAACCTTTTTGACCGGTCTGAAACAGACTGTTGGAAGTGAAAAAGAGGTTCACCCATGTAGAAGGCAGGTCAAGTAGGCACAGAGGTTCGCGTGGAGAAGAATTCCTTTTTCTTCTTCCCCTTATAATGAAGAACCCCGCCGCAAGCAGCGGGGGTATCAGAAAAGCGCGAGCTGCCTGTCCTCATGGAGTTTCTGATAGACACCGCCTTGCTCCTTAACGTAGTTATTCCCATGCTTACCCGTACTCTACATGCAGGTTTCGTGAGGCCGACATCTGAGCCCGCCTACTCGACTACCCCCTCGCACGATCATCGGGTTATTTCTTCGTGTCGAGTAATTCCCGAAGCAAAGAATCAACTATTTCTTGGCCAGCACGACCGCCAAACGCAGGTCCAGCCGGAAATAGAGTTTTTGGAGAATTTTATCCACAGGATTTGGTCGTCGGAGAAATCAGTTCAATCCTACGCAGCTGATGTACTGGACCGGAACTCGACAAATTGGAAGGATCAGTGCACAGGGGAAGCAATCCCGAAACTGAACAGTCTCTCAATTCGCAGGTTGAGTAGCCGGCTCCGCGCATTCGCTGCTTTCTATTAACCGGCTGAGAAATCGGGCAACGTCTCGCTGATTGATCAGATTGTATTTTGCCAGACTGGCCGTAAGGCCGATCTTGATGGTAATAGCGGAAGACGGTAGAGACCGAAAGATATCCTCATCAGTCCTATCGTCCCCCATGGCGACAATAAAGTCGATCTCAGTGCTGGAAATGAATTTCGATGCAGCGGAACCTTTATCATAACCGGTCCGCTTCACCTCAACCACCTTGTACCCTTCCAGGACGTGAAGCTTGTTTTCATGGGAGAGCAAAGTCCGCAGTTCTTCGGTAAGCTCCTTGGCCCGTAACGGCCCAATCTCCACAGGCGAGTTGCGATAATGCCACGCCAGGGAGGAGACTTTATCCTCTATGAAGGAACCATTGCACCGGTCCAGGTAGCGTTGCATCACCGCAGAGATCCCTTCTTTCCACGTTTGGTCCGAGTCGATGGTACATTCCCAGGTTTCACCAGGCGGCTTCTGAAAAGCGCCATGTTCGGCTATCAGAAAGACATTGAGCTCGCCGAGCCACTCTTCCAGGAAATCCTTGACGCGTCCGCTGATGATAACCACGCTGTTCTTGGGATCTTCCGCAAGGAGCTTTAGCTGGAGCATGGTATGCGCGTCCGGAATACCCAGTTCCGGGATTCGCGAAAATGGAACGAGCGTTCCATCATAATCGATGAAAATCACCCGCCGGGAGGCCTGCCGGTATTTGGTGATGATCTGGGATTCGAAGGGAATCGTCATCAGGTTCACTTTCCGCACTTCCTGTTCCTGCTTGATTGCAGCCACGCTCTGGATGATATCCGCAGCCCAGGAAAACACCGAATATCTGCGTATCCGATTCTGCATCCGTAAAACGAGGATTCCCCGGTCGCGCGCCGGCATGGTCAGCGCCCGGTGTAACGCGTCCGCCACTTCTCGCTTATCCGTCGGGTTAATCAATAGTGATTCACTGAGCTCTGCGGATGCGCCAGCGGTTTCGCTGAGGACGAGCATTCCCTTCTCCGCAGTTTGGCATGCGATATATTCCTTGGCGACCAAATTCATGCCATCGCGTATGGGTGTTATCAGACCAACGTCGCTCAGGCTGTAGAGCGCAACCAACTCCGGGAACGAGAGGGACTTATATTGGTAAAGGATCGGAAGCCACGCTAGCGTGCTGTATTTTCCGTTGATCCTCCCCACGGCGGCTTCGATTTCGTGCTTCATCTCCTGATAACTTGCGATCGTGTCGCGAGACGGAACAATTACCATATTGAAGATGATCTTCCCGATCCATTCCGGGTACGCATCCAGGAAGTATTCGAACCCGGCCAGACGGTGCAGGAAGCCTTTGGAATAATCCAACCGGTCCACGGAAAAGATCAGTTTTTGGTTCTTGAGGAAACTGAGGATCTTCGTCTTCTCCGCTTCCACCTCGGGGGAACGAACCGCGGCACTGCTGAACTTCTCATAATCGATGCCGATGGGATAGGCATCGACTCGAACTATGCGATCTTCCACGGCAACTGTATTCATAGTAATCTCGCTCCCCAAAAATCGGGAGACGGATCGCAAAAAGTATTGGCAGTAATCGTATATATGGAAGCCGATCAAATCGGATCCAAGAATCCCCCTGAGGACAGCTTCGCCCCAGGGCCGAGGAAGCATGCGGAAAAGCTCGAAGGTAGGGAACGGGATGTGCAGAAAAAAGCCAATAGTTGCGGAAGGAAGCTCATCCCGAAGCATGGATGGTAAAAGAAAGAGGTGGTAGTCGTGGATCCAGATGAAGTCGCCAGGTTGGGCAAGCGATTTTATCTTTTCCGCGAACAGTTTATTGGCAGCCACATAGCCGTCAAAGTAGTCTTCGTCGAAAACGGCGAGTGTAGGAAAATAATGAAACAGAGGCCAGAGGAGGTCGTTGCAAAAACCGCCATAGAATTGTTGGTCAACGCTGTTCTCGATCGCGACGGGCACCAGACGGAAATTTATGCCGGTTTCACCCACCTGCATTTCATCATTAACAGCCTCGTCCCCTTTCCCGACCCAGACCACATTGTGGTATAGCTCTCCAGCTTCGGATTTGCGGGAAAGGGAAACCAGGGCTGAAACCAGACCTCCGGAGGATTGCTCCACATGTTTTTCACCGTTCTTTTCGGAAATCTTGAACGGTAATCGGTAGGAAACGATGACCAGGCGTTTGTACGGAGATCCAGCTACATCCATACGACAATGTCTCCCTTCAATCCCAAACAGTCAACAACTCCCTCTTGTATGCGATAATTGAGCAAAAGTCCTCTGGCAACCAAGCGGCGCACACTTCCCTTTCAGATGGTTCCCTGTAAGCGGGACGTTGCCAAGTATTGGAGCCGCTGGAATTCATGCAGCGGCTCGCCGCCCTGGTGCCCCGTCCGCGTTTACATCTGATCCGCTTCCATGGCGTGCTCGCGCCCAACGCGAACTTGCGCTCTGAAATCATTCCCAGTACGCCAGAGCCTGCAACCGAGTCCTCAACCGATCACGCGCAGGGCACGCCGGCGCGCATGAGTCGGGCACGCTTACTCAAACGGGTCTTCGACATCGAACACTGCCCGAACGACCGATTTTACTCGCGCCTTACTCGCTTCCGCTCTCGGTCACCTCGGCGAAGTCGAAGAGGCACGTCGCATCTGGAGCGAACTCCAAGATATCAATCCAAGATACGCCTTCAGCGAACATTTCGCCCGGCAGCCGTTCAAGAGGAAAGAAGACGTCCAGCGGATCGCCGAGGGTCTCGCGAAAGCCAGATTGCCGACCTTGTAGATATCCACGGGCTTACACCCGTGGCACTTGAAATACCAATCTCGGATCAGAACCCGAATTCCAACTGAATTTTGCCAGTATCCAAGCCGGTTTGTCGAGCAAGTGAACAAAAGATTTGATCGACGTAAGGGAGCTGACCGAAGCGAGTAGAATCGACGCAAATGGCGTGTCCGAAATATTCGCTCTAAACGATAGGCAAAACTCCCTCGTTTACCTCTGACAATCGAGACATTTTGCCTTAGGATTGAATTGTAAGACGCAACGGTCAAATCTCACAGGATCGGTTAGATGGAGAATACAGTTCAATCCTGGGACCGTCGCATGGTTTTATGACGGTTACTTGATCACTTTATCCGCCCACGCGAGCAGGTCGACTGGAATTGTAAGACCAATCTGTTTCGCTGCCTTCAAGTTGATCACAAACTCAAACTTCGTTGGCTGTTCCACGGGAAGATCGGCAGGCTTGGCACCTTTTCGAATGTTATCCAAATACTTAGCGGCGAGCCGGCTTTGGTTGTCAGCTTTTGTAAAGCCGCGACGTCTAAATATTAAGAGGGAGTCGGTTTAGGGTAAACCGATGAAGAAACTTACAGTGGTAAGTTTTGCCTTTTTGCTGCTTTTGCCGGCTATAAATGGTTTGAATGTTTCGCTTATGTTTGGCTGCTTCACGCTCAAGCTGACAAAAGCACGCGCTGTTCTACGCTCTCTGGAGCGCGAAGCGCGGAAGCACGGGCGCGGGCTGCGGCATTGCTTTGTGGGACAGTGATCGGTCGCTTAAAAGGAAAATCCGACGAGAAGCTGAAAGGCAAACACATCCTTGTTGTCGAAGACTATCCGCTTATGGGCGCATTGCTCATGGACCTCTTAAAGCGATATGGTCACGCGTCTTACGCTAGTTCCGGAAACGAAGCCATAAAGGAGATTAAGCAGAAACCGCCCGATATCGTTCTGCTGGACCTTCGCCTTCCGGATATGAGTGGTTTAGAAGTTGCCAGAAAACTACGTAACAATCAAAGAACCAAATCTATTCCTATTCTGGCAATGAGCGGTTTCCAAATTGAGAAGAAGGAGTGGTTAGAAGCCGGATGTAATGACTTCATTCTTAAACCATTCGATACCTCACAGTTGTTGGCCCAATTAGCCACGCTGGTAGCACATCCGAGAGTTCATCACTAACTCGCGAAATCGAAACAGCCGAAATGGGGATTTCAAATCCTCTGCGCCGGTTAAAGGCATCGTAAAACCAGAACGTCTTCTTCTGCTTTCGTAAATCTTTCGTAAAACAGAACGCGAGAGACGCCACAGACGGAATCGAACCCCCGTCCGAAAGCCCCTAGTGATGAAACACCGAGTGATGACGAGTGCTAACCTGTAGGAAATTTACGGGTTGCATCTTAGCTGATGGGCATGGACTGCTAACGATTGTCACCTGACTTTGGAACGTTTCTGGAACGTTTTAGTTGTCTTCAGACCGGGGACGGGATTTGCTCGTTCGGTAGCTTTCGAACTGTGCCCCGTTCCAACCCCCACCCCCTGCTCTATAGGGCTATGCGGCGAGCGCGGTCTCCGGCTGTTTTTGGCTTTTTTCGGTTGGAGCCATCCTACGGATTCGAACCGCCGACCTACTGATTACGAATCAAAGAAAAGCTGTCACAGAAACCAAGAAGACCCAAGCATTCCCAATCATTCTCGCAGCTTGAGATTGCCAAGTTTGGGCTTGTTTGGGTCTCTTGGTAACTAGTTCTCGGACAAAAGTCGGACAATTAGCGAGACAGGAGTTTTTCTTTTATCGCGAAACAGATGTTGTGCGACGTTCGGTTACGAAACATTCGCCATGACCTAGGGACCGACTCCCTTAGGTGTTTCTCTACGGGCGACAGCGCTGCAGACACGCTATCTAGGGCCTGCAATATTTTCTATAACGCTTCCATCCGAAGCCCCGGGCGGCGTGTCCGCCACGACTACACATCTCCACTCGCCACCTTCAGCGGAATACGCCCAGCATGTAGGCGATGAGAAGAATCAATAAAATTGTCCCTAGTCCCACACCCGCACCTCCGCTGGGACCCCATTGGCTATGGCCGTAATACCCTCCACCGAGACCAAACACTAACACCAAAATGATGATTAGGATCAGCATTGTCGATCTTCCTTTCTTCAGAATTTCAAGTCGCTTGGGCGGAAGTTATGCCTTTTCTGCCTGCTGTGAAGCAGCACAATACGGTCCTCCCGCAAATCATCTCGATTTCATTCCAAATCCTACCGGTCTCAGTGTGGGTTCCCTCTGTCTCGGTCGCCATCTCGATCCCTGTTCTGATCCCGATCTTGGTCCCTACCGGGCTCACATCTCGATAGGCCTCCGCGCGGTGAAGCCCCCCAGCAAATCTACGCCTGATACGAGGACGCAATGACCTAACCAACCGACACTGCCAAAGCTCCGCGTGCCTGCCGTTGTCGGGGAGGCGTGTGCTTGACCGTTCGTCATCAGAGTGCAATGGAACTGTTCCGGTCGCTCATTTTATACTGTGCGTGATACCTGTTCTTGGGAATGCCAATGCTGTACAGTCCGGCGCCCAAGGGCGGGGTAAATGCCCCGCCCTAGAAAACGAGCGAAGCGAGTTTACTTGCCCTTCGCATCCGTCGACCGCCTGGTCGACCTTCTTGCCAGCTTTTTCGACGGGTCCCTCGGGATTGAGCTTGTCCTTCGCCCCCTCGACCGCCTGATCGACCTGCTTGCCAGCCTTCTCGACGGGTCCTTCGCGCTCACACCCCACACCCATTAACGCGCCCCCCATCAGCAGCAACGCGCTGCCCAGAACTCTGATCATTCCTTGTTGAAATCGACTGTAGGTGGTCATCTGTTGTTTCTCCTTCTCTGAGAGAAGTAGCCCACATTTCTCACCTGGCTCGGGTTATAAAGCGTGTCGCAGCTCAGGCGTCTTTCACCTTATCCACCGCCTTCTCCGCTGTTTCCTTCACCTTATCCACCACCTTCTCTGTTGCTCCCTTCACCTTACCCACCACCTGATCGAGCTTTCCCTTTCGCTTGAGACGGTCGTTATCCGTTAGCGCACCCGCTGCCTCTTTGATCCGCCCTTTGATCTCGTCGGTTTTTCCACTCATTGCCGTGCTCCTTTCCTTCACCGAGGCGAACCGTCCGTGCGGTCGTCTCGTGTGGTTGTGCGGTATCGTGCCGCGTTGTTAATAAGGTCATGTCTTTGTGAAACCATCTGTCACGTATAAAACCCTCCAGCATTGCCCGGCATTCATGCAGACGAGCGGCACGATGGTTAGCCCTTAGCTGTCACAACCCGGAGATCGTCCTTGACCGCGCGCACGCCCTCGATCGAGCGCGCCAGCACGGCTGCCTCCAGGCGCCGCGCCCCGGTGGGGACCGTTCCCGTTAGCCGCACGACCCCGTTCTTTACCCCTACACCGATGTCCTTGAAGTCAGCCTTCTCAAAGGCCTTCTTCACATCGCTCTCGATATCCTC
>JBGPIK010000333.1:0-7646 GCA_041484845.1 Binatia bacterium
ACGTCGAATGCTCGCTGAATGGATCGATCATCGCCGTGTCCGCATCCGGTATCAATATCATGTCGGATTCGTTGATGCTTTGAAATCCTCGTATGCTCGACCCGTCAAACCCTAGCCCTTGCTCGAACATATCCAAGCTTAACTCCGTTGCCGGTATCGAAAAATGCTGCCATAACCCCGGTACATCGATAAACTTTAAATCCACTATCTCTACTTTGTGCTTCTTCGCTAACTCTAAGGCGTCTTTGGCTGACATGTTGCAGTTTCTCCTTTTGCAAATGTTTAAAATCTGTTTTTGGGAATTATCCTAATAGACGCAAGTGCACTACCCAAAGCTCCTCCACGAGCCAATTGTCCCGAATGGAGCCGGGAGTCAGGTTGCCTCGGAAGGCTCTGCCCCAGACGTAATTGAGACAAAGAGCCTTAATCACTAGCGTCACAATAATCAGCAATCAATATGCCATAAATGGTTTTTCCGCGATGGGAAATTCGCGCCGGAAAATCAGAACTATTGAAGGGGAAAACAAAACGACTGAAACTCTACGGTGGGGTAACAGCCTAAATATTAGACATGCTGCACAAATAATGAGCACAACATTTATCGACGCTGTCCAATCGAATCTGTTGACCGACCGTGGTCCGGTCGTCCTTGTGGGAGGCGCGAACTGATTTGAGAAAACGTCCACATCAACAGACCGTACGCAACTATACCGACGATCACTGTGAGTAGCGTGCGTATCCCAGGAGGGAGCTTTGGCTTAGAGCGCTGGCGCGCGGCGCGCCCCGTCACCCGTACACTATCAAGGTGTGTGAGCGCCTCTCGCAGCTCAAGAGCGCTGTCGAACCGGTCGTGGGGCTGGCGCTCAAGCGCGCGCAAGACGGTTTCTTCGAGCTGCGGGGAAATTTCATTACGTAAACGACGCGGCGGAGTCGGGTCCTCTTGCATCTTTGCGCGCATCGCGGCGTGGACGTTGTTCCCGGTAAAAGGCACCTCTCCGGTCAGCATTTCATAGAGAATCGCGCCTAGGCTATAAATGTCCGTGCGCGCATCGCCGCGCAAGCCCTTGATTTGTTCCGGCGCCATGTAATCCGGCGTGCCCATCGCCTGTGACATTCTTCCCCAGGTCATCTTGCGCAGGGTGGTGTCCAGCGCAATGCCGAAGTCGATGAGTTTCACTCGGCCGTCCGGTTGAAGCATAATATTGGCTGGCTTGAGATCCCGGTGCACGACATTGTGCTCGTGTAGATAAACCATCGCATCGGCGATCTGCCTTGCAACGGCCACGGCGGTCTCCACCGAGAACCGCCGCTCGCGCCGGAGGCGCTCGCTAAGCAATTCACCTTCGACATACTCCATGACGAGGTAGACGCGGCTTTTCTCTTTAGGCCGCAACACCTTGATGATCGCCGGATGATCCAAGCGTTGCCCGATTTGTTCCTCACGCTTAAAACGTTCATGGAAGACAAGATCAGCCTCATACTCGAGGTACGGCACTTTTAGGGCCACGATATGGCCGTTCTCCAGATCTCGGGCGCGAAACACAGTGGCCATGCCGCTGCGCGCTATAACATCGATAATCTCGTACTGGTCGAGCGTTTGGCCTGGAGACAGCTCACTCATGGAGGGCACTTGCTACTTAGGCAGGGGGAAACCGCACATGTCTGACTGAAGGCTAAACATCGGCATTACGCAGCTTGAATTGTTTTCTATGACTATTTACAGCCTAATGAGCTGATTGCCGGAGAGCTACTCAAACACCCGCGCCGCACCGCAACGAGGGAGCACGTCGCGCCCACGAGACCCGATACTCAAGCACCCTTGAAAAAAAACCATAGGCTGATCTTCGGCGCCTGAAGCAGCGAACGCCAGAATGAATCGCCAGCTCTGGTCCGCCGAAACGTAGTTACCGTGAGCCATACCATTAATGCTGAACAAAAGCCATGACGTATAGATCCCCGGACAACCTGATTCAGCGTCCGAGCCGCCACCATGGCCGAGGAGCATCAGGGGAACATGATACCACTGCCGCCACTTGCACACTCAGATTGTCGTCGCCGCCGGCTTCGCGCGCCCGCTGAATCATCGCACGGCATGCGATTTCTGGGCGACCCGCTTGCAGCAACTCAAGCATCTCAGATTCGGAAACCAATGTATAAATACCATCGCTGCACTGAAACAAGACATCGCCCGGCTGAACGGTCATGGTGAGTACGTCGATGCCGACAATCAGTTCATGGCCCAAGCAGCGGCTCAATACATTGCGGCGGGGATGCGTCCTGGCCTCTTCCGCTGTAAGAATCCCGTATTCCACTTGTTCGCCTACCCATGAATGATCCTTGGTCATCTGCGTCAGGTTGCCGCCGCGCATGAGGTAGAGCCGACAATCGCCCACATGGGCCGTTGCCAGCGCGCTCCCGACTACGGCGCTGGCGGTAAGCGTGGTTCCCATCCTATGCAGCTCGGGCACAGTCGTAGCTTTGGTGACAATCCTTAGATTTGCTTCTTGCACCGCGCGCTTAAGCCGCTTGTTCACCGGCCAAGTGCGTGGAGCCTTCTCCATTTCCTGACCCAGGACCTCAATGGCCAGGGAACTGGCTACCTCGCCGGCGTTGTGGCCGCCAAGCCCATCGGCGACTGCGAAGAGAATCCCGTCATCGTGCGGCCAGCAAGCGACCGCGTCTTCATTGCCATCCCGAACACAGCCGGTGTCGGTTATGTGAAAGAAATCAATCTCACTCATAATAAAGACCACGCCTGTGCCCTGGGTAAGGGTCGCAGGCGTGGATTATTAGTTTTTGGTTCGCGGTCGATAGTTTTTTTTGGCTCCAACACCTCTTTCTGTCACCCTCGGCGCCGTTTCCTGCCGAAGAACTTCATGCATCAGGTCGCCAACAGGAGACTTCTAAGCATGGCGCGGCGCGCCGACGATCGCTTTCCCTTTGCGCGCGCTGCTCATCAAGACATACACCGCACTGATAACCGCCCACCCGCCGGCGATGGAAAAGCAGATATAGGCTTCCGTCTGCGAGTCGGCGTTACCGACGATGTACAAATAGATGATACCGGCCAGCATGATAATGTTCGCTATGAAGCCGAGGAATGGGATAGCCATATGCTTCACGAAGCCGCGCCCTGCGCGCCCGGCAAAGGCGATCATCGCCCACATGCAAGTGAGGCCATAAAGCACAAAGGTGCCGAAGTTTGACGCCAGCGTTATACCGGTTAAACCCACGACGCCCCAATAGACACCCACGATTGCAATGATGCACGAAAACGTAACCAGCGCCCAAAGCGCTTTATGCGGGGTCGCGTAGTTGCCGTGTAACGCGTTGAGTATCTCAGGCATCTCGTCATCCTGTGCCATCGCATAGGTAATGCGCACGGCAGTGTTGAGACAGCTCAGCGTCGTGCCGAACACCGCCCAACCGACGGTGATCGCTATCGTAATCATCAAGCCAAAGCCGAAGCCGCCCAGGAGAGAGTTGCCGATAAGAACGGCCATGTCTCCGATTGGGGCGCTCGAGGTTCCAGCCGCCTCCATTCCCATGACCATCTTGGCCGCAGCGGCGGGTGTAGCTGTAGTCATTGCGGTCAATTTCTCATTGACCATGTAACTCGCTGCGAAGTATTCAAACAGGTAGCAGATGAGACCCTGAATCACCAATGACAGAATGACCGCCTTAGGAATGTGCCGTCTCGGGTCCTTGGCCTCCGCGGCGAAAGCGGTGCAGCTCTCGAAACCGACCAGGATCAGTATGGCGATCGTTGACTGAATCAAGACACCCTGCAAAGAGTGCGGCATCACTACGTCCCAACCACCGCTGAACGCCCACTGCGTAGCCGCTTGCGGATTCGACATTCGATAAGCGATCGCGAGAACGCTAAAACCCACCAGCGAAACGATCTGCACCACGTTGACGACAACCGCGGCCGCCGTCGACCCGGTCACACCACGATAGGCGACATACCCTGTAAATAAGGCGAAAACGATGGCGATGAGACACAGTACCGGGTTAGACAACGTGTCGCCGGTAAACGCGGTGTAGATATAACCGATCAAGGTCGCCATGAAGGCCACCATGACGCCGGGATAGACCCAATAGAAAAGATGTGCCGCCCAACCCGTAACGATCTTGGCAAGGCGCGCCCACTTGTGATGCGTCTTTTCTTCGCGGTCGAGGAAAGCTTTTTCAGCAAAATAATAACAGCTGCCGAAGCCGGCTTCCGGGTAGATCTTCGCTAGCTCAGCGTAAGAAATAGCGGTGAGGAATGCCAGGATCAGAGCCGCGACGATTCCGGCCCACATATCGCCGGCAACCGAAGCGCCGCTCGGCGCCGAGGCCGAGGCCTGTAATTGATAGGTGATCCAAAGAAACGCGCCTGGCGCAATCAGCGCCATCGCATTCACCGTGACGCCGGTCAAACCGAGTGTCGCCTTCACACCGGATGTATTTGCGTTTGTTTCGGCCATAATTTTCTCCTTTCAATTTTTCCAAATTTAAATCGCGTCTGGACCTCTTTCTCCGGTACGTATGCGTATAACTTCATCGACGTTGGTTACATAAATCTTTCCGTCGCCGATCTTGCCCGTTCGGGCGCTGTCGGTAATTATTTCCACAACCTTCGCCGCCATATCGTCAGCCACTAAAATTTGGATCTTGACTTTCGGCAAAAAGTCCACGGAATATTCGGCGCCGCGATAGAGCTCTGTATGCCCCTTCTGGCGTCCGAAACCTTTTACCTCTTCCACCGTCATTCCTTGGCTGCCTAACTTGGTCAGTGCCTCCTTTACTTCGTCGAGCTTGAACGGCTTAATGATGGCTTCGACCATCTTCATAAAACTCTCCTTGTCACTGCAAAAGACACGTGGGCTCTGCGCTTCTAGGAGCAAGCGCGATGCCATGACTTACAGCAGGGTAGAAATAGGAGATTCAGACGCGAAACAATTGAGGAATCGGAAAATTACTCAATCGACTGTTGCGGCAAGTATCAGCGGCGTTGCTTAAGAATTAAGCTGTACGCTTAATTTCTAAGCAGCGACTGAAGATAAAAATAGTGATGGCCTTTGTGCTATAAAAGGGGTGCGGCAGCCCTGTGCACGCAACCTGTATTGAATTTTCGAATAATAAGAAAAGGGGCGCACCCGACCTGTCGCGCCCCTTTTCTTATTGTGTCAGAATCTTAAAACTACCAGCGATTACGTCCTCCGCCGCTACGGTTGTCCCTTCCGCCACCGCTATCATTGCGGCTGTTCTGGGGCTTCGCCTCGTTGACGACGAGACTGCGACCCTCGTACTGGGTGCCGTTCAAAGCGGAGATCGCTGCTTGCGCCTCGCTACCGGATCCCATCTCGACGAAACCGAATCCACGTGATTGGCCGGTAAACTTGTCCGCGATGACTTTGGCGGACTCCACGCTTCCATGGGCCGAAAATAGTTCTTGCAGCTGCCCATCAGTTACAGAATAAGGCAAACCGCCTACATACAATTTATTGTTCATGTTCTCCTCCTAAGAGAATGTTAGAGTCTCTAGCCTCGGAAGCTGACGGCTACTGGATTCAGAACATGGGGAACAAAATAAATGGAAACCACGCCCTGGTCGGATCGTCCTTATAGATATCTTTTCGCTAGGTGAGACTGACTGGGCCTCAATGTTACATGCCTTATTCAGAAGGCCCTTTACTGAAGTAGGTGAAAAAACAATACGTCCTTTAGGGTCGCCTGTCAATCGAGTCTCCTTCTTTTTATCCTTTAACCACCCCACGACCCGGCGCGGAGGCAGTATGAAAAAAATGCCGGTTAGCTGCAACTGACCTGTGTCAATCTTGGATCGGTAGTAATCGTTCACAATTTCACCGGTGCAAGTCATGCAGCGGCGGTCCCCCTGAGTCTTACAAGAGTATTTTTAACGAGCATCGATTTTGAACAGTAGATGAGAGGACTCACACCAGCTTAACGTGCTCAAGGCAAGGCAGCTCGGTACGCACTCTCAGCAGATAATCTAGGTCAATCTCAGCGATGACTACCCCCGGCCCGTCAGGAAGTTCGGCCAAGATTCTCCCCCAAGGATCGATAATCATCGAATGGCCGTGTGTTTCGAAGCTCTTCGGATGCTTCCCGAACTGACCGGGAGCGACGACATAGGATTGGTTTTCAATTGCGCGCGCGCGGAGCAACGGCTCCCAGTGTGCTTTTCCCGTGTAAGCCGTAAAAGCCGACGGCACAAACATCAACTGTGCCCCTTTCGCCATCATTTTACGATAAAGCTCTGGAAACCGAAGGTCGTAGCAAATGCTCAAACCCATGGAGCACAAGTCGGTCGCGATCACGACCACTGTATCACCCGAAGCCCGCGTCTCAGATTCTCTGGTTGAAACGCCCTCCTTCAAATCAACGTCAAATAAGTGAATTTTCCGATAACGGGCGAGCAAACTTCCTTCTGGACTAAAGAGCAGGCTGGTATTAAATGCTTTGTTATTTTCAGGAACCTCTTCCAAGATGGAGCCGCCGAGAAGATAAATTCCGAGTTCCCGCGCGAGGACGGCAAGCCGTTCGGAAGTCGGACCTGGAATCGGCTCCGCGGCTTGACGCTCTTCTTTTTTGACACCGCGCCAAACAAAAACCTCCGGGAGCGCAACGACCCGCGCTCCGTGCCGGGCGGCCTCGCGTATCCACTTCTCAGCCTCTGCAATATTAGCCGCCTTTTCCTCTACGGCCAGCATTTGCACAGCGGCAACCGAGAATTTCTTCGTATTCACTCCGTTTGTGAGATGACCGGGTGTGCGGCTCAAAGGAGATTCTTATGACTAACGATGCAAAAACACCGGGCAAGGAGCCTTTCTCAGGATGTATTCGGTCGTGCTGCCAAGAACCATCTCGATAATGCGTCGATGACCGTAGGCGCCGATGAATAGGAGATCGTAGCCGAACTCGGTTAAGTGATCCATGATCTTCTGTTCAGGATAGCCACGGTCGAGCTCAAAGCGCGCATCGATTGCATAGGAACTGAGATAAGACTTGGCCTGTCGTAATGTCGCGTCGGCATGCTTTTCTTCTTTCGCGATTGTAAGAACCGTCAGCGGCAATCTAAGCACGGAACAGAACTCGGCCGCCGATTCCATCGCCGAACTTGCTCGTTCGCTGCCGTCATAGGCCAATAGCGGGCGCTCGATTGCTTTATAGGTTTTGGTCGAGACAAAGACGGGGCGCGGGCACTTGCGCGTGATACTCTCTGCGGTCGTGCCGAGCAGCCCGGTTGAAAATTGTTCGTTAACGCCGCGATGGCCAATGACAACGAGATCGGCAACTTTCGCGCGCGCGCAGATCTCGTTAGCGATCAGACCCGTGTCTAGGAAACTTTGGTGTTTTATGTTTTTCTGACGACAACGATCGGAGAATTCGTCGAGCACCGTTTTCCCCCGCTCCTCTAGAATCTCGCGCATCTTAGAAGAAAAATCCAAATAGGGTTCGAATCCTAAGGATCCCGATATGTCATGAAAAAAACTACCTTCAATGGAAATCGTATCGATAACATGCTGGCCGAGGAGCATGCCGTCGAATTTCTCGGTCATCCAGATAGCATAATCCAGCGCGGCGTTCGAATGTTCGGAACCGTCGAGAGGGATCAATATATTCTTGATCATCGC
>JBGPIK010000334.1:0-7632 GCA_041484845.1 Binatia bacterium
AATAAGTTGATTGAGGATCTCGCTCTGCTCCAGCTGGGCTTTGAAGACATCCTGTTGAGTCACTCTGCCGACCCGATAACGTGATTCAGTCGCACCGATAAGGGTCTTCATGATGTCCAATTGTTCGCGGAGAATCTCGATCGATCTTTGCGCCAAAAAGAGATCGGCATAAGCCATCTTGACCATCGATATAATCTCTCGCTCCTTGGCCCGAAGCTCCTGATCAACGACTTTCGCTTCCTGCTCCGCAATTTTCTCCTTTAGGCCGAGCTTGCCGAAAAAGGGTAACTTCTGCCGGATTCCTATCGAGTTGGTGTCGGCTTGATTTAAATTTGTCGGTTGGGAAAGCGGCACGCCGTTTAACTGGATCGCGATCTCCGGGTCTTCGAGATATGGGGCCTGCTTTGCCCGAGCAGAAGCGACCTCCAGACGCTGTTGCATCAATTGGATTTCCGGGTTTTTGGCAATCGCTTCGGCAACGGCTTCAGGCAAGGTTAGCGGCGTTTGGGCGAATGCCGCATGCCCCATTAGGCTCGACAGCGCCATAAAGCTGGCAAGAATCTGGCAACTAGATCGCCTCAATAATCGCAACATAAAATCTTCCTTTTATCGAAAGGTATTGTAGTTCTCCAAAGTACGGCCGGATTTAGATGCCGCAGCCGATAATTCACTCTTCTCAGTTGGCCGGGAGATGATCTCTGCGCATGACCCGCCAGAGGCACACCAAGCCGTGCATTCGAGCCAGCTGGATTTCCAGTTGACTCGCAAGTACGAGTGCAAAATCGCAAAGACTTTTAGATGCGGAAGACCGAGTTGAAGATATAAAGCGGCGGTTGATCGTCAGCGATGGAGTTAGCCCCGGGCGGGCGTTCGGCGGTAAGCGTCCGAATTTCCGTTACGACTTGTTCGCCGATGATCGGGAATGTATGTAGATCGCCAACTAAGGAATGTGTCTGAGACGGCTCAGGAGCTAATGAAACAAAGCGGTCACGTAGGGATCTGCAGTTCTCCTCTTGAGCTTCGGCGTGCGACGTTTGTACGAGGCCGGCGGCCTGAATGCCGCTGTGATCGTGCGCGCCATGTGGAGCGGTCGTTCCAATACAGGCATGCGCTACAGTGACGGCAAGAAACAAAATCCCAGCAAAAACGGCGACAGCAATGTGAAAACGGGGGTTTTTCATTTTTTGTCGCCGAATATTAGAAGCGCACTTCTCTCAAGCGATTTAACATTCGATTCACCTTCGTACCGCCTAAAGCAGCAATACTTATACCAGCACCATTTATATATCACTAGAAACGCTTATTGCAAATTTTACTATCCCGCCGTTCTTAACCCGCGTATCGGTTAGACAGTCAATTCCTCTTAGACATTACCAAAGCGCAAAGTGACGATCGTTAGATGCACAACATCCTTCTCATGCCGCAGCACCGATTCGAACTCTACAGTTTGAGAATATGTTCCCGGTAAATTCCTGAAGCTGAGAATCACCGCCGCGCTTGTAGGTGCATTCTAAAGGGCAAAAAGCCAACCAAGAGTGGCACGCAATCTGCTCATCCTTGTAATTACTTCGGACATGTAATATTTCAATAGAAACTACTTACAACCAAAGAGGAACAACGGCATGAAAATCCTTTTCTTGACTCCGCCCATGCGCAATTGGATCCGTTGGGGCAATAAACACATCGCCTGCAACCCGCTTCATGCTCACTTGGCGGCTTTTGTGCGGGAAAAGGGGGTCGCTGAAGTCGCTGCGCTCGATTGCCGGGCCCTCGAATTAGATTCGAAGGCAATGATCGAGCACATCCGCGAAGCGGCTCCGGACGCGGTTTTTTTCGGAACTCGTCTGGTTACGGACGGCGGTGCAAGCCCGGTGGTTTTTAATTTAGAAGCGATGAATACCGTGAAAGAAGCTTTCCCTCGGCTGATTACAATGTTCGGCGGCCTCGGAGTTTCCGCGCTCCCTGAAGATATCATGGCGCTGGCGCCGCAACTCGATTATTTGCTGGTAGGAGAAGTGGAATGGACGCTGGTCGAGTTGTTAGAAGCGTTAAAAAGCGAGTCGCCCAAGCTTGCTGAGATTCAGGGACTCACCTTTCGGCGCGACGGTGAGGTTCATCTCACGCCGCCCCGCTCGCTCATTGACAATTTGAGCGAGCTTCCGATGCCCGCTTATGATCTCTTTCCCATGGACAAATATATCGGTTTCACGCAAATCCAGCACTATAACGAAGCCGTAACGAGCCGCGGCTGCGAAGGCGCCTGTACCTTTTGTTATGAATGGGGATTGATCGATCCGCGCCGTCATGGCGATTTCACCGTGCACCGCACGCGCTCGGGAAAGCTCGTGGCGGATGAACTGGAGTTGCTCAATAAGACGTACGGTGTTCGGGCGCTGAATCTACTGGACGACGATTTCAATTCCGACCGCCAAAAGATGATTGATCTTCTGGATGAACTGGAGCGGCGAAAGCTCGACATCGAGTGGTTCTTCATGGGAAGAGCGCGCAATTTGATTCGCGACGCGGACCTGATTCCGCGGATGAGAAAGGCGGGCTGTTACCAGGTTCTATTCGGCATCGAAGCGGGAACCGACGAAGAACTCGCCCACATCCACAAGAGCAAGGAGCGCTATACTATAGCGGATTTGAAGGAGCTGGTCCAGTTGCTGAGAAGCAACGACATCGCCACTGTAGGAACCTACATGAACGGCTTCTGGGAAGATGACGCGGAAAAGATCAAGCACAGATATCACGTCGTCGACGATATAGATCCGGATTGTGGCGTTTTGATGCTACTGACGCCGATGCCCGGCTCGCCCATCTGGCGCCAGGCATTACGCGAAGCGAGGATTGAAAGTCTCGATCTGGAGCATTGGGATGCGATCCACACGACCATGCCCACGCAATACCTGTCGCAAAAAGAATTAGGAGAGATTTCGGCGTGGGCGAATCACGAGTTTTTCAGCCGGCCGGAGCGCATCGAGCGAATTCAGCACGGTTATACTTCGCCTTACGTGCGCATGAAGTTCGAGACTTATAAAGCCGCCGCTGATTTGATTGACCGCTGATAGAAGCGGGGGCTTCGGCACGGAGGACACCGCGAGGAGATTATCATGGAAATCGATTTTGTAAATCCCGCGTCCTTGGCGCAACCCAAAGGTTACAGCCATGGCGTAAAGGCCCGAGGCGCCTCCGATTTGCTTTTTCTCGGCGGACAAGTTGCCTGGGACAAGGACGGTCGTCTAGTGGGCGAAAACAATATCGTCGCGCAATTCGACAAAGCGCTGGAGAATCTTCTCGTCGTCGTGCGCGATTCTGGAGGCAAGGCAGAGAATATTGTTAAGCTAAATATTTACGTCACTGACAAAGCGGCATACCTTGCGGGTATGAGAGAGGCAGGGCAAGCGTACCGAAAGCATATGGGCAAACACTTTCCCGCCATGACTCTCGTGGAAGTCAAAAGTCTTTACGAAAGTGGCGCCATGGTGGAGATAGAAGGGCTCGCCGTTCTATAGTCGATCATTTCTTTTCTGAATGGTCTATCCCAGCGCTGGAACGATCTCCCCCATCAGCCTCTCCATGTTCTCCGCTATCGAGTCGAGCGATGCCGGCCTGGGAATATTGAAATCAATACAGATGTGTTCGACGCCCGCTTCCCGATAGTCGCGGAGCTTCTCGGCAACCAGCGGCCGATTTTCAGGAACGGCCAGATCCGGGAAAGCATTCCATCGCAAGGTAAGGGCTATGTCCTCGGGCCTGCGACCGTGTTTCGTGGCCGTCTCCCGAACCCGCGCTATTTTTTCCTTCAGCTCTGAAATCGGCATTCGGCTGGTGGGATGCCAGCCATCCCCATAAGCGGCTACGCGTCGCAGCGCTCGCTCCGAGTTGCCTCCGATCCAGATCGGCGGCCCTGATCTTTGCAATGGCTTTGGAAGAAAGACGGAGCGCGGCACGCGGTAGAATTTGCCTTCAAAGCAGCTCTCTTCGGTTGTCCATAGCTCTCTAAGGACCTGGATGAACTCATCGGCTTGTTGATTTCTATCCTCGATGCCGCGGCCGACGGCGATGAATTCGTCTGCGTTCCATCCTACACCCAAGCCTAGAATCGTCCGACCGTTGGACAAAAGATCCAGCGTCGCAGTCATTTTGGCGGTGACGGCCGGGCTGCGGTAAGCGGCGACCAGCACGCTCGTTCCCAACAGGAGTCTCTCGGTATGTGCGGCAGCGAAGCTCAAAACAATGAGCGGATCATAAGTGTTCTGCATGGGGAACGGCATCTCGCCGCGCGGGTTGCCGGGATATTTTGACACCGGATGCATCGGCCAAAGAAGGCGATCAAGAACCCAGAGCGAGGCAAAGCCCAATGACTCGGCGTTGCGCGCAACCGTGACAATGGCCTGCGGGCTCGCATAGGGGCCGAAATGAGGTAATGCAATTCCTAACTTCATATTGACCTTTCAAACATGGATAGAGATTACCAGGCCGCTCGAAAAGAGAGACGGGCGGATAGCCGTTCGCCTGGGAGCCGCTATCGCTCGCCTGCTGGATTAGAAGACAAATCCGCGCGATCTTAGATGGATCTTGATTACACTAAAGAGCGCGGGAATGGAATAATGACAAGTTCCGTTACTTGATGCTTGCCTCAAGCGCTTGCACGATGAGGAGATATTTCTCGTGAATTCCTGTTCCCAATTCCCTGGCCTCGTGTTCTTCGAACGTGCGCAGAAGCTGCTTTTGTTCCTCGGCAGGTATGACATCGTCCGCGATGCGAAAAAGAATTTGATCCTCCTTCTGAATATGCTCTCTTAGCAGCCGGAGGTAGGCTCTCGCGCCGGTGAGAAGCGATTCCCCTGCCGCTTGATCATTTGCCTCGATCAGCGCCACCGCGGCAAACATCGACCGCACATAGGATCTCCCTTCTTCGTGTTCCATCAACATCATGCCGATGGGGCCTCCTTCGTTGGGAATTCCGTGTTCTTCCATCGCGGGGAATAAAATTTTTTCTTCTTTTAGATGATGACACTGATCCGCGAAGTAACGGACGAAATCAAGAACCTTTTTCCAAGACTCCAATGTATGATCGACTGACTCCCGCGTAAGTTTCTCCATTATATCGAGGACCCGCTCGATAACTCGGTGTTCATCACTCAACATCTCCGTGGCTCTCTCGAAGCCGCCCGTTACCCCACCGTGCGCCATACCGCTCGTTTTCATCGCCACTCCTTTATTCGTTAAAGTTACCGCGCCTTGCGCTAATGAGCTGCGCTCGTTAAATCACGACTCAACCTTGGCGCTTCGAGAATCGGTCGTTAGTTTCTCATCATCGAGCTGTTACCCGTTAAAGCCGAGCAGAACCCATCTGCAATCAACTGAGCAGGATATGTGCCAGGTTTACACACCCGTTAACAACGGTGAAATGAAAGATATTGGCTAACCGTATCCCCTAACCCAACCCTAGAGCCGAAATCGTGATCGGCGACTGATCACTGCTGAATACAGGCATCCCACCATGCAATTTTCCCTATTCATGAAAATTGTTAATTGCCAGCGAGTCTTGAGTTCCAATCTTAGCCGGCCTGGATATCTCTGACCGCCATTCACAAGGACCTGGGCCAATGGTATGCTCCTCGGAGGCTGTAGGCAATGGGTTGAGAGGATTCGCCGAGAAACTTTCGCTGCCGCAGCCCGACTCATTTGACGGCGAGAGTCATCTCAATCGAACGAGTAACTGATCTGCAACGTTTCGCCTTCCGGCGCCGAACGTATGTCCTTGATTGCGGCAACCCCGACGACTGGCATAGGAAGATGAGAGCCGTACATATTGCAGGTGTCGGCATGACGCCGTTCGGCAAGAGCCGCAGCACGCTGGTCGAGCTTCTACGTGAAGCTGCCGCCCAGGCGCTGGCAAATTCGAAAATCGATGAAGTCGACGCGATATACATCGCCGCCATGAATCCGGAGGAATTCACCGGTGAAAGCAACTTGGCCTCACATGTAGCCGAGGCGCTCGAGTTAACCGGTATTCCCGCGCTGAGAGTAGAGACCGCGTCTTCATCTGGGGCCGCGGCTTTTCAAGTTGCATTCCAAGGGGTGGCCTCCGGCTACTATCGGCATGTCCTCGTCATAGGCGGCGAAAAAATGACTCACCTGAGCACCAGCGCAACGACGCGCATTCTCGCCAAAGTGATCGACGCGCAAGAGCGCCAGTGCGGGGCAACCATGCCCGCGCTCGCGGCCATGATCACCGAGAGGTACCGTCTCAAGTATCACATCTCCCGGGCCCGCCTTGAGCGTATTCTCTGCCGTATAGCAATGAAAAACCACTTCAACGGGTCGCGCAATCCCTATGCTCAATTCCGCGAACCGATTTCCCACACTAAGTACCTTTCGAGTAAACTCGTGGCGACACCTTTGCGGCTCTACGATTGCTCGCCGATCTCTGACGGCGCGGCTGCCGCCGTATTAACAGCGGAACGCACCAATCTGGTCGTTTCGGGTATCGGCCAGGGGACCGGTCCGGTCAGTCTGCGCGCGCGGGCAACTTTTACATGTTTTCCGGCAACGCAAATCGCTGCAAGGAAAGCCTATGAAATGGCTGCCCTCTCGCCCCGAGACATCGACTTTGCCGAAGTCCACGACGCCTTCACACCGTTCGAAGTGATTAGCACCGAAGATCTCGGCTTTTTTGCTGCAGGGAAAGCCGGAGATGCAATCGAATCGGGAATAACGGCCGTTGATGGGGATCTTCCGGTCAACGCTTCGGGAGGTTTAAAGTCAAGAGGGCACCCGGTAGGCGCCAGTGGCGTAGCGCAGATTGTCGAAGCCGTGAAGATCTTGCGCGGGGATGCGCAGTTTAAGTTTAAGCGCGAGCCGCGCCGGGCTCTCATGCACAGTATCGGCGGCTTTGCCACGAACAATTTCGTAACGATTGTCGAGCGCGCAGGCGAATCCGCTCGGGGGCAGATTCTCCGGAAGCCTATCGTGGGCTCTCGGTCTCTGCATCGTCAAATAGGCAGAAAGACCGCCGGTGGCCGAATTGCAGCCGAAGGGGAGATTGAGACTTTTACCGTTCTTCACATTACTCCCGATGGCTTCTTGCCGCCCCTCCCTCTCGCCCTGATTCGGGATCGTAGAGGAACGCGAATTTTAGCCCAAGGCGACGATACTCAACAACTAAAAATCGGCCGCGCGGTTTATTTGCGCCGTGTGGCGGGCACATATTACTTTACGGTAAAAAGTCATTTTCAGACAGTTCGAGAAGCTCTCAAACAGCTCTTGCACCGCGGGCGTCATCGGTGAAAATTTTGCAAAACGACGCCGAGCAAAAATGAGTCAGCCCATGACTACGACCAGTCGCGCTGAAAAGAAATTCCGCTCGATTACGAAACTGATCGCGGAGACCTTGAGAAAAGGAATCGTCACCGGCAAACTTGCTCCCGGAGAAACATTCTCGGAAGAAAAACTCGCCGTTTCGCTGAAGGTAAGCCGTGTTCCGCTGCGCGACGCACTGCGGCGGCTCGAGGCGCAAGGCTACGTCACGTTCAAGAGCCATCATGAGATCGCGATCAGCAAGCCCACTCTGGACGAAATCGAAGACTACTACTCGATCGCCGGTGTCCTTGAAGGTCTCGC
>JBGPIK010000335.1:0-7600 GCA_041484845.1 Binatia bacterium
GAAAAACAGGGTCTCCCGGTGACGCAATTTCTGCCGGGGCATTTCAAGGAGGGATCTTCTATAGGCGCCTACAACGGCACGCTCAGCCTGCTCAATCAAGCTCCTCACCCGAACGCGGCCAAGGTTGCGATCAACTGGCTTTTGTCCCGTGAGGGCCAAATGACGTGGCTAGAGTATAACGCTCAGAGAGAAGCCGACTACGATTCCATGAGAGAAGACATTCCGAAAGAGAAGGTCAGTCCCCGAGGCCGGCGCGTCCAAGGAGTAAAATATTTAATGACCGACCGGCCGGAATGGATGGACATGAATCCTATCTATGAGGTGATAAAGAGAGCGTTAGCAGAGGCTAAAAAGCCGTAACAGAGCCGGAGGATTCAGCGATGGTTTCGAAAAACGAGAACGCGCTTCTGACAAAGACAGGCCCCGATACTTCGATGGGCGGTTTGATGAGGCGGTACTGGATCCCGGCTCTATTGTCACAAGAAATACCGGACGCCGATAGTCCTCCCGTGCGGGTGAGATTGTTGGGAGAGGATCTGGTCGCGTTTCGGGACAGCAAAGGCAGAGTCGGTCTTCTCGATGAGCACTGCTCTCACCGGGGAACTTCGCTGTTTTACGGGCGCAACGAGGAGTGCGGGCTGAGGTGTATTTATCACGGTTGGAAGTATGACATCGACGGGAAGGTGCTCGATACGCCGGCGGAGCCGCCGGACAGCAATTTGAAATACAAGGTGCAACACACGGCTTACCCTTGCAAGGAGGCCGCGGGAATTGTCTTCACTTACATGGGACCAAAGGACAAAATACCTTTCTTGGCGAACTATGAGTGGATGAAACTCCCATTAACGCATACCTATGTGACGAAGAGTCTTCAGGACTGCAATCATTTGCAAGGGCTCGAAGGCGAATGCGATTCTTCGCACTTGTCGTTTCTGCATCGAGCGTTCACGGAAAAGAAACGGGGTGGAGGCGACCCGGACATGTACGGTCTGGACACCTCACCGAAATTGGAAGGCGTGGAAACGGATTACGGCGTGAGAATGATTTCTTGCCGCGACGGGGGTGCAGGGACCACTTACTTGCGGGTGTCGAACTTTGTCATGCCCTGCTACGGCTTCGTGCCGACGGGAGGATTAAAAGGCAATCCGGAAGGCTATACGGTGCATGCTCATGTGCCGATGGATGACGAGCACAGCTTGCGCTTCAACATTTTTTTTCGCCGGCACCGGCCCGTGCGGGAGGACGAAAAGAGACTCGACGAAGAAATCGGCCCAGACCAAAGAAAGGTGCGTAATTTGCAGAACAACTATCTGCAGGACCGGGAAGAACAAAGACGAGAAACCTTCACCGGCATGGGAAAGAGTTTCGTCATCCATGACTCGTGCGCTACAGAGAGCATGGGCCCGATCTTCGACAGATCGAGAGAACATCTGGGCCGTGGCGACATGACCGTCATCGCTGTACGAAAATTTCTGCTTCAAAGTGTCAAAGACTTTGAGAGGGGCAAAGAGCCGCCCCATCTCTTTAGAAAAGCGGAGGAGAATGACTGCAGTCATATTTTGTGTGTCGTAACTAAAATCGATGCTAAGGACGATCCTAAAGGATATGTGAAGTCTCTGGCGGAGAATCCCGGCGCGGCACTGGCGTAAGGACGATGCCACTACAGCGCATCGTTCTATGCGTCTCTGTCATTTCGAGCGGCAGCGAGAAATCCTAGATCCCTCACATCCGTTCGGGATGACAAAACAATCTGTGAGACACGGGTTGAAAGCGAATTCAATATTCGGCCGGCCTTGCTCAGTGCCTTTTGTGGCCGAATGTTCCGGCGTAGTCGCGCTGGAGGGACTCGGGGATAAAAGTTTCTTCGAGCTTGTGGATCTTGTCGGTGTCGATCAGCGGCGCGCCGGTGCGCGGCACCACTCCCCACGGGCTCGCTTGCGCGCGCCGGTTCCACTCTTCCAAGACTACCGGGCCGCGCTCTTTGAATTCATGCATGAGGTCCCAGGTCGCTTGGAGGCCATTGGCAGTTGTGAGACTCGGAAAAAGAACGGCGGCTGCGCCAAGCGATTGAAATTCATCAAAAGTCGGGGAAGGAGGCGGACCGTAATAAGGAGCGACGACAGGGGCGGGGATTCTCTTACAGGCTTCTTCGATTTCTGCGCGCGTTCTTAAGGTATTAACCCAGATGGCATCGACCCGGGCTTCTTGCACGTACGCCACGCAGCGCTCGATCGCGCCCTCGAAGGTTCCGCCTTCCGCGCCGATCAAATCGCAGCGCGCGCAGACTACGAAGTCCGGATCAACCTCGTTCTTTGCGGCGACGGCGGCTTTGTACTTGCCGATGGTCTCTTCGAGTGAAATGCACCGGCGCCCGGCATACGTCCCCGATTTTTTGGGCGCCTCCTGATCTTCAATGTGCACGCCAGCGGCGCCCGCTCGGATGAAATGCTGCACCGTGTGATAGACATTCACGGCATTGCCGTAGCCCGTGTCGGCATCAGCAAAGATCGGGATGGCGCACCCGGAGGCGAGGCGGCGTGCCGCTTCGACCATTTCGCGAGACCCGATCAGGCCGACATCCGGGAGCCCATAGATATAGGCTGCCACTTGAGAGCCCGACATGAAGAAAGCATCGTAGCCCAGGACTTCAGCCATTCTTGCATGAAGGGGACTGAAGCCGCCCGGCATCACCAGAAGGTTGGGGTGCTTTAACAGTTCGCGAAATCGGGTTGTGACTTTTGTCGCCATAGCGGGAACACCAGGGTTGGTTCCACGGAAAGTGGCCTCTGGGTCATGCACAAAATTTAAGAAATGTTACGATAAGTTCCAGTTGAGCGATCAATGCTCTAATAGTACGGCGAAACGGCCGGCGTCAAGTGAAATTTGACATACGCATGACCGATTGGCTTTGAAGATTTCTTGACATTGACTGTCGGCTGTAGCTATAAGCTGCCTGGAAAAATAGTTTCGGTCGCGCAGTTAAACCGACTATCGTATCGGTTTGAACATGTTCAAAGATAGTTTCCCCTCCTTGCTCCTCCCCCGCGACGCGGGGGAGGCAAGAGGTGGGGGCGGTTCGGGTTTCGCTGATGCCTGATCTACAAACGGTCGAGATAAGTCCCGCGCCCAGAGCCTGGCGGATGCCCCATGTCGATGGCGGAGTCCTGCTGATGTTTCTGCTCATAGGGTTCATGGGTTTTTATGTTATTTATCCCCTGGTCTTGATTCTCATCAATAGCTTCAATGTCGCCACTATCGCAGAGCCTCCGGCCTATGGTCTGCAGGCGTGGAAAGATGCCTTTGCCGAGCCCGGCATATGGCGGGCCCTATGGAACAGCGTCAGAATCGGCGTCGCCCTGCAGGTTATTGCTTTGCCACTGGGAATTTTTATTGCATGGCTGATCGCCCGCACCAACATTTTTTTCGCCAATGCCTTTGAGTTCGGTTTTTTGATTTCGTTTTTTCTTCCCCCTCTGGCGACGACATTCGGTTGGATGCTGCTCCTCGACCCGAGCACCGGTCTCGTCAACATGTGGCTGCGGCAGTTGCCGTTCTTAAGCACGGTCAACTTCGATATCTATACTTTTTGGGGCATTATTTGGGCGCACCTTATGACCCATGGGATTTCGACTAAAGTCATGCTGATGACCCCAGCCTTTCGCAGGATGGACGCCTCGCTTGAGGAAGCGAGCCGGATGTCCGGCGCAAGTTCGTTAGTCACGTTGATTCGCATCACCGTGCCGGCGATGACGCCGGTCATCGTGGTCGTGTTTTTGTTGAGCGTGATTCGCATTTTTAGCAGCTTTGAGACCGAGTTGCTGCTCGGTGTGCCATGGGGTTTTTACGTCTATTCCACGAAAATCGTTGATCTGGCCCGCCAGGAACCGCCGCTGGTGAATCAAGCGGCCGCTTTGGGAAGCGTGATTCTGGTTTTTCTCGCGGCCTTCATCCCCTTGCAACGAAGGCTCATCACGCGGCGGCAGTTCACGACCGTGACCGGCCAGTTTAAGCCCAGGGTTATCGATCTCGGCGCATGGCGCTATCCAGCGACGGCATTTGTCGCCTTGATCGTTTTATTGCTGTCTATCGTTCCAGTCCTGAGCGTACTGGGTGGGAGCTTCATGACGCGCTTCGGCTTTTTCAACTTGCCCAAGACCTGGACGTTGGAGTACTGGCACATGGCGCTCAGCGATCCACGTGTCCTCTTAGGTCTGAAAAACACCTTGATCGTTGCCGCAAGCGCAGTGCTCTTCGGGGTCTTTTTCTTCTCGTTGGTCGGTTATGTTTTAGTGCGCACACAGCTTTCCGGGCGGGCGATTCTCGATACGATTTGCTGGCTTCCGTCGGCGATTCCCGGCGTGCTCTCGGGTCTGGGGTTACTGTGGATGTTCCTCGGGACGCCGCTGTTTCGCCCTTTTTACGGAACACTCTTTCTCTTGGTTGTCGCGTCGGTTTTGGGCGGCGTCACACTTTCGACACAGATCTTGAAGGCGAACTTTATTCAGTTGGGAAAAGAGCTCGAGGAAGCTTCGCGCATGTCGGGAGCGACCTTTTGGAAAACATATCTTTTTGTGGTGATGCCGCTTATGGCTCAAACGATGGTTCTCGTGGGAGTGCTGAAGTTCATGTTCGCGGCGCAGCAAACTTCGAGCATCATACTCCTGGCGACTTCGGAGTCGCGTACCTTGTCGCTCCTGGCGCTCGACCAGGTGGCGGCGGGATATCGCGAGGTGGCGAGCATCACGGTTATCTTTATCATGGCTCTGACGTTGGGCGTGGCCATCATTGCTAGATTTTTTGGGCTAAAGGTCGGTATCCGCGCGGACTGAACGGCAACCGGGAATTGGCATAATGAGTTTTTTGCGCATCCATAACCTCTACAAGACATTCAATCGCGTCGTTGCAGTCAATCGCCTGAATTTAGAGATCCGCGAGGGAGAATTTTTCACTTTACTTGGGTCCAGTGGCTGCGGCAAGACGACGACTTTGCGTTTGCTGGGCGGTTTGGAGAAACCTAACGAAGGAGAAATTTATCTTGGCGATCGCTGTCTCGCATCGGGAGGGCAGAGACTATTCGTAAAACCGGAAAAACGGGATATGGGGATGGTGTTTCAATCTTACGCGCTGTGGCCGCACATGACAGTCTTTGAAAACGTCGCCTATCCTCTCAAACTCCGCGGCGTCAAGGGCGACGACATCAAGAAAAAAGTCGCCGAAGTCTTGGGCCTGGTGGGGCTCGACGGCTATCAAGAGCGTCCGGCGCCGGCTTTGAGCGGCGGCCAGCAGCAGCGGATTGCCCTCGCGCGCGCTTTGATCTTTTCGCCGCGGGTGCTCCTGCTCGATGAGCCACTGAGCAACCTGGATGCTCGCCTACGGGACGGGATGCGCCTGCAGATCAAGGCGCTGCAGCGGCGTCTGGGTGTGACGGTGCTATTTGTCACCCATGACCAGATTGAAGGTTTGAGTCTGTCTGATCGGATTGGGGTCATGCACGCCGGGCGGCTAGAGCAGGTGGGCACGCCGGAAGAAGTTTACTACCGGCCGAGCAGTCCCTTTGTGCGCGATTTTTTGGGAAACACCTTTGTGCTGACGGGCAGAGTTGCAGAGGTTGGAAACGAGATCGTTAAGGTGGCGGTATTGGAGTTTTCTGAATCGCCGGCGGTTTCTGTTCCATTATCGGCTTGGCACACTCCGGCCTGTTGCGGGCAGGAAGTGGTGCTTGCGATCCGGCCGGAAAAGATCCGGTTGTGGAGCTCAGTTCCTGAAGGAAAGAAGAATCTCTTGTGCACGACCCTCGAGGCGGTCAATTTTCTCGGCGACCGATACGAATACACGGTCAAAGTTGGATCGGAAAACCGCGTTGTGGTTTTGCCCGCGTTCGAAACCCACCACGCAGGCAGCAGGGTCTTTCTTGAGCTTAGATCAGAAGGGATCAGCCTTTGGCCGAAGGAGACATTATCTTAGATAGAGGTCAGAGGTCGGAAGTCAGAGGTCAGTCAGAAGTCAACAAATTCAGAATCCGAAATTTTCGCGCCTCGATTATCGATCTTCTATCCTCGGGTCTTTTTAAGTAGCCTGTAATCAACTTTGCAGTATCTGCTAGAGAGGAGTTTTGATCATGATTGTCGATATCCACGGTCACATCTCAGCCCCGCCGGAATTATACGCTTATCAGGCGAATCTGTTGGCGAGCCGGGGCAGTCAACGAAAAAGCCATTTGAAAGTGGATGACGAAAGAGTCGAGAAGACGCTGCAGTCTCACTTAACATTCCTCGAAGAATTCGGGATCGATATGCAACTCATTTCGCCCCGTCCCTACACGCTCATGCATCATGAAAAGCCAGAAAAGATCGTTCACTGGTACGTCGAGGCATGCAATGATCTTATCGCGCGGCAGTGCAAGATGTATCCCAAAATCTTCCGCGGAGTGGCCGGACTTCCCCAGTGCGTGGGGGCGGAGCCGAAAAACTGTTTCGAGGAATTGGAGAGGTGCGTAAAAGAATTGGGCTTTGTGGGTTGCCTGATCAACCCCGATCCGGGGGCGCGGGGCGATGACAGCACACCCGCGATGGGCGAAGAGCACTGGTATCCCCTCTACGAGAAACTTGTGGAACTCGATATTCCTGGATTGATTCACGCCTCGACGAGCCTCTCGTCGCGGTTGGGGTATACGCTCCATTTTGTCAACGAAGAGAGCATTGCCGTCTTGTCCATCATCAATTCCCGCGTATTTCAGGATTTTCCAGAGTTGAAGCTGGTTGTACCTCACGGCGGCGGCGCGATACCGTACCAGATCGGCAGATTCATGGCGACCCGTTATCCGAGCCGAAGAAATATTGACCGCGATGCCTTTCCGGAGAGCGAATATTTTGAAAATGTGGCCAAAAAATTTTACTACGACACTTGCCTGTATACTCAGGAGGCGCTTGAGTTGCTGTTCAAAGTCATGGGGCCGGAGCATTGCGTGTTCGGCACCGAGGCGCCCGGAGCGGGATCCTCGGTGAACCCGAAGACCGGTCAGGCGATGGATGATCTTAAGACCTCGATTGAAGCCATCGAATGGCTCAGTTCCAAAGACCGAAAAAGCATTTTCGAAGATAACGCGAAAAAAATCTATCGGCTGGATTTGAATTAATCCGGATTCGCCGAGCCCCACGGCGCATTCCATGCTGTTGAGTGCGATAGAGAAACGCGATCAACCCCGCGTCACGTTTCCCTGCGGCTGCGTGAGACAATCCGGTGGTGATTGTTGGTGTCTCCAGCGTTTGCCTCTTCGATTTGCAGTTCCCAGTACGTCTGCCGCATCCCACAATTGCGAAGCCGGAGCGGTGGTTTCTAATTCCTGCGAAGAGTACTCAGCGCCCCTGTCAAAAACCCCTTTAAATTCAGTCGTAAGAGAAAAACAGAAAGCAGTCGGACTAGCACGGGAATTGCTGCGAAATGTGCTTGAACACTAACCCGCATTTCTCACAGTGCGAGGAAACGGATGACACTGTGTCGATCGAGAGGCGAGATCGGAAGAGCGAGGCATAGAGGCGAACAGTTTCAATGCCGTGTTCGGTGCTCGGTTCGCCGCTTGCGCTTTGCCATGGGCGTTCGC
>JBGPIK010000336.1:0-7584 GCA_041484845.1 Binatia bacterium
GCAAGTGTTACCTAATGGTCAGGGTGGTACCTCGTAATAGATTTAATCTCGCTACTTCATACTTGCATGTAACCTACATGGATGCAAAACAAAATCTGTCCAATATTGGACACTTTCAAAAAATAATCGTGTGGCTTTGATGGCCGTCGCTGCGCTCCAGCCATCCTACGGAACTTTTCCGAAGAAATCGGACCGCCAAAGGACAGAGTGTGAACCAGGGGTGTTACGAAGAAACGGAAGCAATTTTTGTGTTTGGCGTGACGCGCAAAAGCGATGGGTATCGGCACAAAGCGCCTCCACCCATCCTACGCTCGGATTTTTTATGATTTGGTGGAATGGGTGGAGCCCTGCGGCGTAGCGCAGTTCCGTAGCATGGGTGACAGGAGAATTCATTCCCGGATTGCGCTTCGCTACATCCGCCTACAACTATTGGAACAACTTCCGGAACGTCTCGTTGACCTCGGCTTCTCGCTGCCCCAAATCGACGTCCGTCATCAGCAGCTTGTGCTGCTTTAAGATTTTTCCGTACTTAGATTCTACGTCGTCGCGAATCGGCACGCGGCCGTATTGATTGACGACTTCCTGGCCTTCCTTCGACAGCAGCCATTCGATAAAAAGCTTGGCCGCAAACGGACGTGGCGGGTGAGAAGGCAAGGAAACGGCGACGGTGTAGGTGATCACCGGCTCCAGGCCGATCCAGTCCACCGGCGCGCCTTTCGTTTTCATGTCTTCGACCGAGTATTCATAAACTCCCGCGGCGATGGGAAACTCGCCCGCGGCCAGCAACTGCAATACCAGGACGTTGCCGGGCTGCACATTGGGTTTCTGGGCGGCTAATTTTTCCATGAACGCGCGCCCCTTGAGCTTAAGCAGCATGGCAAACCATTCGATCTTGTTCGAGTCGATGGCGAGACCGTTCTTCCATCGAGGATTGAGCAAATCGTCGTAGCTCTTCGGCAGCTCGGCGCGCTTAAGCTGGCGCGTGTTGTATCCCAGAAGCGTGCCGCTCGCGTACGCGGACGTCCAGAAGCCGTCGGGATCTTTATATTGGGAAGGGAACGCGGCCGCTTCGTTGGGTACGTATTTGCTCAACGCGCCGCGCTTCTTCATGATATGGGTTTCAATGACGCTGGTGTGGATGACGTCGGCGGTGTATTGCTTCGCCTGCTCCTCGAGTAGAACGCGGCTCAAGAGCTTTTGTTTGCCGGTGCGGAAGAACTCCGTCTTGATGAAGGGATATTTCTTGTTGAACGCGGCGAAATACATCTGCAGCTGTTGCGCCGTGGCCGAACCGTAGACGACGAGCTTGCCTTCTTTTTTTGCCCCGGCGATGAGCTGCTCTTGGGTTTGGGCGAAAACGCTCGACGTCGAAAACAGAAGCGACAAAAAAACCAGGACTCTTACTGGATAAAACATCGCGATACTTCCGTGCGACTCATGGAGTGACTCATTCCACCGGCGCTTTCGACTGTGCCGTCTTATTCGGCTCCCGCGCCGCCCACGCGCGAAGCTTACTTGCCCGTGTCCGTGACGCTTTTTATAAAGCCGCTGTCGTCGAGTTCTTTGACGATGGCCGTATCAATCACCGACTTGGGATCGATGGATTTTGCCTTCGGATCTCGGGTGTCGGCGACAAAATCGAGGATCGTTTTGAAGCCCTCGGCGGAAGGATAGGGGGCTTTGCGAAAAGCGTTGGCGACGTTGACCCGGTAGGTTTCTTCGAGGATTTCAGGGTCGGTCGTGCGCGTATATTGTCCTATGATTTTCAATGTTTGGTCATGATGTTTCAGTGAGTAGGCGATGGCTTCCACATAACCTTTCATGAACCGCTTAACCGTGTCGATATCCTTTTTGAGAAATTCCCGTGTGACGACGACGCCATTAAACGGGAAGGGACCGCCGATTTTCGTCATGTCCACCAATTCGGGAAAGCCCATTTTGCGCGCTTCAAGAGTGAACGGAGCGACAACAACGCCGGCGTCGATGGCGCCGATCTTGAGAGACGCGAGCGTGTTGGGCAGGTCGTTGGTTTGGACGATGCCCACGTCTTTGTCGGCAATTAAGCCCCTAGTCTTGAGCGCGTAGCGGCCGAAGAAATCGGTTATCGACCCGAACCGTGTCACGCCGAGTTTCTTTCCTTTCAGATCTTCGATCCGCTTCACGGCGGGCACCGAATGAATCGAGGAGACCATGGTGTCGATCACCGAAGCTAGATAAACCAGATCGGCGCCAGCCAGGCGCGCATCGATGACGGCCGTGCCGCCGATTTGCGCGACGGCAATCTCTTTGGCGACCATGGCCTGAACGACCAGAGAGCTTCCCCCAAGCCTTTTCAACGTCACGTCGAAACCGTACTTGTCAAATAAGCCTGTGTCCTTGCCGACCCATAGCGCCGTCTCTGTGCCGGCCAGAGAAGCATAGCCCACCGTTATCGGTTGGCTCTTGCCCTGCGCTAGTGCCAACTGAGCCGTGGCGCATAAGATCGCTAAGATAAGAAAAGCGGTGGTTGTTTTTTTCATTGTTTCCTCCCTGCTGCTCGTCTGTCAGCGCAAAGATCGTGCGGATCGATGTCGCTGACGAGAAGGTATTCGATGTCATGCCGTTCTGTCAACGGCTAGCCCGGGACTGCACGCGTGACAGCGATAGATGGGCGAGCGCTCCGGACCAAGCGCGGATGCCTCCCTGCCAGTTTGCCGAATTCTTCGGCAAAAACGATGGGTATCGGCACAATACGCCTCCACCCATCCTACCTCGGACAATTTGTGAAAATGTAGGACGGGTGAAGCCCTTCGGCATGGCTCAGGACGGGTTCCGCGATACCCATCGTATTGTAACCCACCTCAAATACGAGGTCCGTCGCGCGTCGCATGCATCGACAAATCGGCGGTTTTTCGCTAGTATTCGTGCTACTATAGTTGAAAGTTTTCGTGGCTTGCGCAAATGTTTGACGGTCATTATTTGACGAAACGCTATTTAGACCAATAGCGTGCCCCCTCTCTTCTCTCCCCCGCGACGGGGGAGAGAAGAGAGGGGGATCTCTTGACTCCTTTTTGGTTGCGGCTCTGCCGCGCTGTGCTGAGTGAGGTTAAGGAAAATGGCAACACCCGAATTTTTTTACCAAGATCCGTTTCCCCTGGAAAAGGACACCACCAGGTACCGTCTGCTGACGACCAATAATATTTCCGTCGCGAAGTTTGACGGCAAAGACATTTTGAAAATCGAGCCGGAGGCGCTAACCGCTTTGGCCAATGAGGCGATGCGCGACGTTTCGTTTCTGCTGCGCACCGCGCATCTTGAGAAAGTAGCCGCTATTCTAAAGGACCCCAAAGCTTCCGAGAACGACCGTTACGTTGCGGTGGCGATGTTGCGCAATGCCGAGACGGCTTCGAAAGGCATCTTGCCCTTTTGTCAGGATACGGGCACGGCGACGGTTTTCGCCAAAAAAGGCCAGCAGGTGTGGACCGGCGTAAAGGACGAAGAGTATATCGCGAAGGGCATCTACAAAACTTATACGGAAGAAAACCTGCGTTACTCCCAGACGGCGCCTCTCAATATGTATGAAGAAGTCGATACCGGGACGAACCTACCGGCGCAGATCGACTTGATGGCGACCGAGGGGATGGAATATCAATTTGTCTTTGTCGCCAAAGGCGGAGGATCGGCGAACAAGACCTCGCTTTATCAGGAAACAAAAGCGCTTTTGAATCCGGCGAGTTTAGAAAAATTTCTCACGGAAAAAATGAAGACCCTCGGCACCGCGGCCTGCCCGCCTTACCATCTCGTTTTCGTGGTGGGCGGCACTTCCGCGGAAGCCAATCTGAAAACCGTGAAGCTAGCAAGCACCGGCTATCTGGATCATCTCCCGACTACAGGCAATGCCCATGGGCGGGCGTTCCGCGATCCTGAGATGGAACGTAGGATGCTCGAGGCGGCATACAGATCCGGCTACGGCGCGCAGTTCGGCGGAAAGTACTTCGCTCTGGACGTGCGCGTGATCCGACTGCCGCGCCACGGGGCGTCCTGTCCGGTGGGCATGGGCGTGTCCTGTTCCGCGGATCGCAACGTGAAGGCCAAAATCAATCGTGATGGGATTTGGCTCGAAGAATTGGAGCGCGAACCGGGGCGGCTCATTCCGCAAGAATTTCGCGGCAAGGTTACGGGCAATATCGTGAAAATCGACCTCAATCGGCCGATGAAGGAGATCCTTGCCCAGCTTACGAAGTACCCGGTCACGACTCAGCTGGCGCTAACCGGCACCATGATTGTGGCGCGCGACATTGCCCACGCCAAGCTCAAAGAACGCTTGGACAAGGGCGAGGGAGTGCCGCAATATTTAAAGGACCATCCGGTCTACTATGCCGGGCCGGCGAAGACTCCTCAGGGCACGCCTTCGGGATCGTTCGGACCGACGACCGCAGGACGTATGGACTCGTATGTCGATCTGTTTCAGTCGCACGGCGGCTCCATGATCATGCTCGCCAAGGGGAACCGCAGCCAACAGGTGACGGACGCTTGCAGGAAATACGGCGGCTTTTACCTGGGTTCGATCGGCGGGCCCGCGGCGATTCTAGCGAAAGAAAATATTAAGAAAGTCGAAGTCCTGGAATATCCGGAGCTCGGGATGGAAGCAGTGTGGAAAATCGAGGTGGAGGACTTCCCGGCGTTTATTCTGGTGGACGATAAGGGAAACGATTTCTTCAAGCAGATTTGCGCTTAACCATACCGGCCGCTTGTGCCCTAGCGCTTTACCCGCGCACAAGTGGCCGGCTCAAGCGGAGCTTATAAAAAATTGTCCAGTTCAAAGCGATCGTCGCTGATAAAACGTCCCTCGACGCGCACGTAATCTCCTTCCCGCAGACGATTGAAGCGATCGCTCACCGATCGCGGTGCATTATAAGGCAAGGTCACGAGGACTACTTTGCCGCGATCCCGTACCTCGAATGATCCTCGGCGCGAATCGATGTATTCAATCCGGCCCTCGAACCTGTCCAGCCGCCCTATGCCGCCCCGTCCTGCGCCGCCGCGATCCTGCGCCGACTCGTTAACGGTTATGTAGTCGGCATAATATCGGCCGTCTCTATCTTGTTGCGCGCGCATGGCCACATAATCTCCCGGTTCAAGATTAGCAACTGCGTAGTCGCGCTGACGATAAACCACTCGAGTATTGTTGTCATAGCGCACCTGCACATTCCCTCCTGAATCTGAGCGCAGCTCAATTTGGCGATTGCGCGTATCGACGCGGCGAACCTCTCCAATCAAGTCGTTTCCCCCGAGGCTGCCGTAATCGCCGGGCCCGTCCACGTGGCCGAGTTCGTGGCAGCCGGCCAAAGCCAAGACAGCGAAGGCGAGAAACCCGAAAATACGCGATACGTGTTTCATGGTAGTTTCTCCTCTAGAGTTTATGGGGTTCATCCTTTTTGACGACAACCCGGCCCGTCCATTCAATGCTTGAGGTTTGCGCCGATTTTACGCTTAGTTGTCGTGAAAACTTGAAGCTTTGCTAGGGGATACACCGATGGGTTTTAGACGCTTCAAGGGTACGAAAGTTAACAAGACAGGCTCGGAAGATGGGTTATATCGTAAATAGCGGCCTATAGGTTGTAAAGGCGCGCTGCGTTCTCACCCATCAATTTCACCTTCAGCTCGTCCGAGAGATCTTTGCGCTTCATAACTTCTTCTACGGTATGGGGGAATTTGGAATCGCTATGATTGTAGTCGGTCGCGAAAACAAAGCGCTCCGCGCCGACAAAGTCGGCAACGTAGGGGAGCGTTTTTTCTTCCATTTCGAACGCATAATACATTTGCCCGCTGCGCATGTATTCGCTCGGCGGTTTGGTAAGCCACGGAACGGTCGGCTGCAAAAACTCGTAATGCTCGTCCAGACGCTCCATCCAGTAAGGCACCCAACCGGCGCCGGCCTCCATGAAAGCCACTCGCAATCGCGGAAATCGCTCTAGAAGGCCGCCCACGACGACACAGAGCACGGCAATCATCTGCTCGAAAGGGTGCGCCAAAGCGTGGGTAAAAAAAGGATGATCAAAGCGCTCGGTCCCTGCCGGCACGCCGTCGCCCGCGCCCACGTGAATGCACACCGGCACGTTGAGGCGCTCGGCCTCGGTGAAAAACGGATAGAGCTCCGGATCGTCTAGATTTTTTTTCGACGCCGAAGTTGGCGGCGTCGCCACCGCGACAAATTTTAATTCCTCGACTGCGCGGCGCAATTCTTTCACCGCTTCGGCTGGATCTTGAATCGCCGTGAGCGCTACTCCCTTAAGTCTGCGCGGAGCGGTCCCGCAATAATCGGCGAGCCAGTTGTTGTAAACGCGTGCGACCGCGCACGCCATGTCTTTGTCTTCGACGAAGGGTAAGCTCAGGAAAGGAGAAGTGCCGAAGAGCACCGCGGCGTCGATGCCTTCGATATCCATGTCTTTGAGGCGTTGGAGCGGATCGACCATTCCCGTCGTCGGCTGCGGATTGCGGTTTCGCGGCGCGCCGACAAAACTACAACCTTTGCCGACCGGCTTGGGCGTTAATTTGCCGTCGATCATGACGAAACTGAATCCGCGATTGTCTTTCACGGCGCGCGGCGCGCGCGAGCGGTAGGGCTCCTCGAGCAGATCCGCCCAAGGAATGTCGCGCTCCAACACGTGGCCATCGGCGTCGATAATGCGCATGACCTCTCATCCTCTTGTCAGATACGGTCTTAGCCGGGCGTGAACCGAGTTTACTTCACCTCGCCCGGAAACAGTTTCGATCCGTAGTCGCGATTGACCTCGCGTATGAGCGAGTTGTCGAAGAATCTTTTGGGGTCCAACTCGCTGGCTTTCGGAACCGTGGACTGCTCGAGGACGATGCGAATCGCCTCCGGATCGACAGTCATGTCTTTGTTCCAGACCTTGAGGCCCTCTTGATAGCTTTCTTCGAGAATCTTTTGATCGGAAATTTTCGTGTACTGGGCTTGGATCTTGTTTGCGAATACCGGATCGTCGATGGTTCGTTTCAAACCGTCGAGATAGCCCATCAAGAATAGCTTCAGCGTGTTGGGATTTTTCTGCATGAAAGAGCGCGCCACGCCGGAGCCCGGCCCGACGACTTTGAGCTTGCGCTCATAATAGTCGACGATGACCGGAAAGCCTTTGCTCCGGGCAATGTCGCTCTGCGGCGGCGTGAGCACAGCCGCGTCCGCGTTCCCGCTTAAGAATGTGCCCAACGCCTCCGGCGGCCCGCGGTGATAGAGTAACTTGATGTCCTTGCCGACTTCCCAACCGCGCTCCTTGGCTGATCTTCGAATGGCGATTTCTCCAAACGCGCCGACGGAGGTCGTTGCAACCGATTTGCCATGCAGACTTTCAAAGGTCGTCAAGCCTTTCTGCCCGAATAAAAGCAAGGTGCTGCGATCGACCGCCGCGGCGATGTAAATCAAATCCGAGCCGCCCACGTTGGCGTGAATGGTCGACGCGCCTCCCTGGTAGATATCCACCCTGCCGGAAATAAGCGCTTGCGCCGAAGCAGTGGCGCTCACCTGGCTCAAGTTCAGAGTCACCCCGCGCTTGGAGAAGTACCCCGATTCATGAGCGACCAGCA
>JBGPIK010000337.1:0-7567 GCA_041484845.1 Binatia bacterium
CCGAAATTCACTCCCGGATTTTCTCATCGCTTCCGGTCCAGGCCACTTGTTGAGAAAATTCCTGCGTGACCGTCTCGATCTAAACAGGGCTGAAGGGTTCCGCCTGGCAGGTTAACCAAGAACGCGGTAGTCTTGAGTTAGTTAGCATGGACATTTTAATTCCTCTGTTTGTAGAGGCCATACTTTAGGTCACGCATTCCGCAACTTGAATTTATAAAGCGTCGTGTCGTCTGTGACATCCTCGAACACCACTTCGACCGGTGCGTCACAACGCAATGCTTCAGGCGAACAACCGATGATATTACTCACAAGACGCGGACCTTCCTCCAGTTCCACCAGCGCCACTGCATAGGGGATCTCGGGTTCAAATCCCTTTTGATATACACGGCGATAGACTCCGAATGAGTGGATCTTGCCTTTGCCGCGCGAGGGTGTCCATTCCCAACGAAGGTTCAAACACTCCGGACACGTTACGCTAGCTGGAAACCAATAAGAACCACAATTGGGACAGTGGGGAAGGAGCAACTGATGTTTTTTGCATCCATCCCAAAAAGGCTTGGACTCGATAGCGGGCCTGGGTAACGGCTTTTTGTACTCGCTCATGACGCCTCCCTTGCTAGAATTATCGCCGACTGACATACGGTATTGCCGCCGTGACCTGTGACCAGCGCAATCTCTGCATCCTTTACTTGACGGTCGGGTCCATGCTCATGACGGATTTGCCGGACGCCTTCGCAGATCTGAAGCATGCCTTGCACATGCCCCTCCGACAGTTGACCGCCAGAGGTATTGGTGGGCAGTTCGCCATCGAATTCCAAAGCGCCTGACGCTGCGAACGGGCCTCCCTCTCCCTTTTTACAAAAGCCATAGTCTTCAAGCTGCAAAAGAACCATGTGTGTGAAGCAGTCGTACATCTGCGCCGTATCGATATCCCCGGGTCCTACGCCGGCCATACGATATGCGGTTTCACCTGCCTCTTTAGCTCCGGTCGTGATCATATTGTCGTCCGCGAACCACCCCTTTAGCCGATTGCCAAAGCCGAATCCGAGGACGTAGGCCGGGGATTTTTTCAGGTCCCGGGCGCGCTCCGCCGATGTTACGACAACCGCTCCGGCAGCATCTACGTAGATGCTGCAATCGTACAAGCCCAGGGGATCCACAATCATCCTTGCATTCATGTACTGCTCGAGGGTCAGCGGGTCGCGCATAAACGCGTTGGGGTTTTTTCGTGCATGATTACGGAAGGCGACTGCAATCGCACCGAGCTGTTCTTTTTTGGTGCCGAACAATTGCATGTGACGCCGGGCGGCAATGGCGTAGTGCGCTGGTTGACCGAACAAACCAAATTCGGGTCCGAATTCCTTCAAGGCCTGAGCCTCGCTATTCGCAGCCACCAGCGCCTTAGCCTCGGCGCTGCGATGCGTGCGCGACCACGCATCTCGGGCGTATCCAACCACGACCGTGTTGCACAAACCGGCATCAATCGCCATACAGGCCATAGCCACACCGAGGACCTGACTGGCCCCGCCATTATCCGTGGAGGTGCTGAACAACGTGTTGATCCCCAGCGCTTGGCCGACTTGTTGATGATGAGTATACGAATCGTCAGGTCCATGCGAGATGATGCCATCCACGTCGGACCTCTTCAGCCCGGCATCTTCGATCGCATTTTTCGCCGCAATCGCGAAAAGACCTATGTCACCATACTCCGGAATTTTACCGAGTGGGCTTTGCCCGACCCCCACGATGGCGTACTTACCTCTAAATTTTTGATTCATATGCTTTCTCCGAGACTCCTTCTACAAAAAACTTTGCACTACGATTCTGGTCCTGTTCAGTCTAGCGCACCTTCTTTCTTATAACCGGCTATGGTTGTCGCGCTGTAACCGACTAAATCTCGCAGCACCGCCTCCGTATCCCGCCCAAGCTCGGGGAACTCCCACCTGCGGCTAAGCTTCGCGTTAGCAAATTGGAGCGGAAAATTCGGCAGGACGACACGTCCAAGTCTTGGGTTCTCCACGGCGACGATGAATCCACGGTTTTTAAGGTGTGGATCATCGGTTAAATCCCGGCCTGTTTGCACGACACCGGCAGGAACACCAACCTTCTGTAATTGATCGCGAACTTCGAAAGCATTTTTGTCCTTTGTCCAATGTGCAATGATCGTGTTCAGCGCGTCGCGATTTTTGAGTCTCTCAGAGTTGGTTTTGAATCGCCCATCCTGTTCTATGCTACCACCCAAGGCGCGCGCTAAAGCCGACCACTGCTGATCGTCTTCCGCCGCGATCACACACCAGCGATCTTCCCCTGCACATGGGTAGCAATCATAGGGCGCCCACCACAGCGAAGCATTGCCCATTGGCTCAGGATTGCTACCATTCGCGACCGCATCCATTAGGTTCGCGCCTATCATAAAAGCCGTCGCTTCCGCCTGTGCTAGGTCGATGAAAGCTCCCTTTTTCCAGCGATCGCGGTATAGCACTCCGGAAATAATTAAGATCGCCGACATCACACCGGAAACATAATCTGGAAGCACCGTCTGAGACCCGATAGGAGGGGCCGTGTTGCCGGGATGATTCCACAAATAAGTGACGCCGGTGAACGAAGCGATGTTTACCCCGAGCGTCGCGAAATGTCGTTTAGGGCCGGTGGTGCCGAGGCCTGGCATGCGCAGATTGACAATGTCCGACTTGACCCTGCGAAGTTGATCGTATCCCAAGCCTATGCGCTCGACCACATCGACGCTGTAATTGTCCAATACGGCATCCACTTGTGCTACCAGATCATGCAGTATTTTCTGACCGCTCGGGTGCTTCAGATTAACTGTGAATGAACGCTTATTACGGTTAAATTCGAGAAAGCGCGGCGATAGATTCGGATCACCGGCCTCGCCGAAAAATCGAAACGGGTCCAATCCGCCCTTTCTCGACTCGACTTTGAAGACGTCCGCACCCAACTCGGCAAGAATCGTTACCCCATAGGGGCCGGCGAGCACATGATCGAAGCTAACAATGCGCATACCATGCAACGGTCCATTGCCGCGAGGCGGAGTGGAATTGCATGACGATGCCGGAGACCGACGGATTCCGTCATCGCGCCAGCTATCAAGCACCGGCGCACCGCCTACCGGTGGACGAATGCCGTCGATGAGAAACGGCATTGCTGCCTGTTTTGCCTTTCCGAAACCGGCGTGATCGACTGAAACAATAAACGCCCGGCTCTGCACATGTTCATCATTGATAAAATCCAACGGTGTGTTTACCGGCACACATGGGATGCCTTGGGACTGCAGTAGTTCCGTGATCCCGGCGACGGTATATCTGGATACGAATTCCTCGACGGCCGGGTTGAGATCGTCCACGTGCGTGCGGCGGTGAACGTAGCTAAGCCATTCAGGGCCGTCGAAATGCGGTGGATGACCTTTCCACAAGTCCAATAGCAATTTCCAATGTTGACGTGTGACGTAGAGATACACGTAGCCATCGCGACAACGAAAAATTTTCGCGGGCGCTACCGACGCATGTTGGCTGCCGGCACGCTTGAGAACCTCCTTTTCGTTCGCCCACAGGCGGATGATGTGTTCCTGGGTCGCCAGGCATTCTTGCATGGACACGTCGATGTAATCACCTTCTCCGGTCCGCTCGCGGCGGTAAAGGGCCGCTAAAACACCCACGGCCGCGTACCAACTGGCGAAATAATAGGCCTGGGTTTCCGGCGGTTTGCACGGCGGCAATTCAGGGGCTCCCGAGATATAAAGAAAACCACTCTCCGCCGTCGCGACCAGATCGTTATACGCCAGCTTGCTTTTTGGCCCGATCTGGCCAAAGCCGGTAATCGAAGCCATGATGATTCCGGGATTGGACTCAGTCAGCCTTTCATATCCCAGCCCCATGGATTCCAACTCGCCGGGCCCAAAGCTTTCCAGCAACACGTCGGCGGATGCGACCAATTCGAGCAACGCATCGCGATCTGTCTTCTTCTTGAGGTCGAGAATTTTGCTGAATTTGCCCGCGTTGAGATGAGCAAAGGTCGCGCTCAGCCGCCGCCCATCAGCAGAGCGGACGAACGGTGCCAATTCCCGAACCGGATCTCCGCCGGGAGGCTCTATCTTTACGACCTCCATGCCCAGACCGGCAAGGACACGTCCGCACAGCTGCCCCTTTTCGTCAGTTAAATCCAGCGCTCGATAGCCCTTCAGGAATGCCCCGCGCGAGTCCATGTTGTCAGCGATCTGTTTCGGCCGACTATCGACCTTTCCATACAGGAGGCCGTTTCTCCGCAAATGCGCGTGCCCCTTCTTTTTGGTCCTCCGTTGTCGAAAGGGCCAAACCCAATTCGCTCTCGAGCTGCAATCCCTGTTCGATCGGCAGCTCGACACCTTTTGTAATGGCTTCCTTTATCGCAATGACGGAAAGCGGTGCGCCAAGGCAGATTTTCGCGGCAATTTCCTCGGCCACGGGCATCAACCGATCGACGGGAACAACACGATTCACAAGCCCGAGGCGAAACGCCTCGGCAGCGTTTACCAGCTCGCCCGTAAGGCACAACTCGAGCGCATTCGCGGTTCCTATCAGGCGTGGCAGCCGCTGCGTCCCTCCGGAGCCACCGAGCCGACCTCGACGAACTTCCATCATGCCCAACTGGGTATCCTCCGCGGCGATTCGCAGATCGCACGCAAGAGCCACCTCCAAGCCCCCTCCGACTGCGTAACCGCGGATCGCCGCAATCGTTGGCTTATCCATCGAAGAGATCGCTTGATGATGAAAATGGATACCTGGCTGGCGTCGCGCATGTCGCTGGGCAAAGAGACTCTGGTCCTCGGTTTGAGCCGCTCCCTCTTTCAGATCGAAACCCGTACTGAAAGCGCGCTCCCCGGCGCCGGTGACAATACAGACGCGAACTTCAGGGTCCCTTCTCATCCGCTCGCAGACGTCGATGATCTCCCGCCGCATTTGCTGATTAACCGCGTTCAGAACCTGCGGGCGATTCAACGTAACATAACCAATGTGGTTTCTAACGTCATAGACGATCGCTTGGTAAGTCATGATCGACCATCCTCATTAAGAAAAGCCCCGATGGGATAAATTTTCGATCGCCATTTCAGAAAACGATCAGCGGATTTGTTTTGATGCACACAAGTTGTTTTCACATGGCGTGCTTCCATCTACCGCCATGCATGAATCTGCTTTAACGGTGTGAAGCACCGTTGTCAATTTAGAATTTTCGATGTAAGAGCTTAGAAAATCTCTTATGTAGGCCGGAGTTTGTGGACTTCAAGACATTGACCGCATTTTATCTTACTATCAGCACCGGGAGCACGCTCCGAGCGGCGAGCTTGATGAAGCTGACGGTTCCGACCCTTTCCGTAAAACTCAAGAATTTAGAACAGGATCTCAAAGTAAAACTCTTTGATCGACTCCCTAACAAACTTGTGCCGACCCCCGACGGCATGTTGTTTTACGGAGAAGTCCGGCAAGTGCTGGAAGGCATCGAAAAAGCGAAAGCCGCCGTTCATCGTAAGCAAGGCCACGGCTTCGATGGCCGTATTTCTATCTCCATCGGCAGCGATCTCATTCAAATATTCGCCCCGGGGTTAGGATCTTTTCTCAAACGCCATCCTCGTTTGGAGTGTACGCTGCTCGCCAGAGCCTCGCCCGAGACTCTTTCCCTGGTGCTGGCCGGCAATGCGGATATCGGAATCGGACGTTTCGATTCGATGCCGCGGGCCCTGATCGCTAAAGATCTTTTTGAAAACTCGATCTGGTGCAGTTTCCCACGCAAACACCCATTGGCCCGCAACCGCAGAATCAGCATCGGTGATTTCGAAAACTATCGAATCATCACGCTCGCTCGATCCTCAGGAACCGGACGTGCCATTGATCAGGTCTTTCGTCGCAGTCGAGTTCAGCCCCAGAATATTCTTGAAGTGGGAAGCTGTCGGTCGGCGCTGGAGTTTGTGAAACTCGGCGTCGGGATCGGCCTCGTGCATAACAATTGCCTCATTACCGAACGTAAGGATAATCTCCGCTTTAAAGATGTGAGCCACATTTTTGGGGCAGCGCCGGTCACGTTGATCTACAAACGTTCCACTGTTCTAACACCGGCCCATCTGGGCATCATCGACATTTTTAGCCATGGCCCCAGAGGTCAGTAGTTCGAGATCGCCGGAACATAAACCACCTATTTGTCGCAACTCCAATCCGGCTCGCTTGAACGAATTACCAAATCCGGATAGCGCCCCTCCATCCTCGAATTTCTCCAGCGTCCATGAGTCAAGGACACTCATTTTGCTGAGCGAGGTTTAAGTGCAGGGTGCCGCTTACTGCACGCGCTTGCTCATCTCTGTTTACGTGCTAACTTTCGAGCGTGAGCTCGACCCGCATCAGCCGCCGCGTGAATGCGCCTCGCGCGATCGTTTATCGCGCGCTTCTAGCCGAGCCCAACGAGAAGCCCGAAGAGCTTGTTGGTTACCCGATCGACCGCCGTGGGTTGATTGAAGCGTTCGCTTTTTTTTTCTTCGCCGCGATGTTTTCAACCGGCGGTATGCTCGGCGCAGTGAGTGATTCCGTGACGTGGAGCCTCGCCACCACGAGTTCATCGATCTCAAGTCGTCGGATTCGCGAGCGACCAATCACGAGCCGGCCAATGGCCAACGCACCGATCGCTAGTGCACCAACTGCTAAGGCGCCTAAGGCCAGTGCTCCTACCGCCTGGGCGCCGATCTTTAGTGTGTGAATGTGAGCGGGCCCCTCATCATTTGCATCGTCGGCCATGGGTCGGTGTCGCAAGGAAGCATTCCTTTCTGAAGCACCTGCGTCTCCGCGATACGGGAGCCAGCGCTCTCGAACAGGTCAAACTCCGGCCTATCATATCCAGTCGTCGATCGTTGAACAATCACTGCGCTGTCAACGATCTAATAACTGAACAGGATACCTTGCGAAGTGTTATGGGTTCTTGCGGCTAAATCGAACTCACCGCGGATGGGCTTGTTGATCGATGGCAGATCCGAGGGAATAGCGTCAAGCAAAATAAAAAGTCGCCAGCCCCATCACGGGACTTGGCGCCTTCGCTGAATCGAAAATTGCCCCAGGCTTACTTCTTGCCGGCTTTCTTCGCCGCCCAGTAAGCCTTCAATTTGGCCGACAACTTCGCTCTGTCTGCCGGACTCATTGTCTTCTTCTTGGCCGTCGCAGGGGGTTTGACTGGAAGCGCCGCTGATTTAGCTCGTCGAAGGTTCGCCCATCTTGCTTTTTGAGCAGCGGCAATTTTCTTTTTCACAGAAGCGCTCATGGTCCGCTTTTTCTTTGGCGCATCTCCAGATTTGGCTGACGCACGGAGGATACTGCGGAGCTCTTTATTCAGATTCTCGATTTGTTCTTTAATCGCGGCTGCCCGTTTGAGTTGGGTAACTGTCAGGTCGAGTAATTTCATGGGGACATTTATTAACTCAAGACTACCGAGTTCTCAGTAATCTGACACCCTCCTTTCACTGCTCTTTATCCATTTTCATGCTGAGCTGCGATCGTTCAATCGAGAGAGTGATGAATCGGTCGATGAGTTTTCTGAA